>JAYTOL010000244.1:0-217046 GCA_043747815.1 Deltaproteobacteria bacterium | reverse complement strand
GCAGGCGGTTGCTGATTGGGAAGATCCGTGTCCATTCTGGGATGACGTGGAGGGCGCGGGCGGTGACGGCCCCAACGGGCGCAAGGCGTATCTCATTCGCAGCCAGCTCGGCGCGGGCCCGCTCATCGTGCAAGAGATGAGCTGGGACGGGACGCGCCTGTTCGGAGCCGAGACCACGGTGGCGACAGGCCCGACGCTGGAGGGCCCCAAGCTCCACAAGCGCAACGGGTATTACTATATCTTCGCGCCGGAGGGCGGCATCGACAATGGCTATCAAGTCGTCCTGCGCTCGCGCAACCTGCTCGGGCCGTACGAGAAGCGGCGCATTCTCGAGCGCGGCACCACGGCCGTCAACGGGCCGCACCAGGGCTCGTGGATCGATCTGCCGAGCGGAGAGTCCTGGTTTTATCATTTTCAACAGAACCAGGGCTGGGGCCGCATCGCACACCTCGAGCCTGCTCGTTGGCAGGGCGACGACTGGCCCGCGATTGGTGTGGATGTGGACGGCAATGGCGTGGGGGAACCCGTGGCCCAGCCGACCAAGCCGAACGTGGGAGCCAACTTTCCCATCGCCGTGCCGCAGAGCTCAGATGAATTCGAAGGGCCCACGCTCGGGCTGCAGTGGCTGTGGAACCACAACCCCGACAATACGCGTTGGTCACTCTCGGAGCGGCCCGGCTGGCTGCGGTTGACGGCGCGGCCGCTGCTCGCGCGCAACGGTCAGGACGGCGCCACCGGCGCTGCCGTGAGGTTCGCGGAGGACAGCCTGCCCTTCGCATACAACACGCTCGTGCAACTAGCGATGGGCAAGCAGGCGACGGCAGTCACTGAGCTCGATACGAGCGCCATGACCGATGGGCAGCGCGCCGGCATCACCCTGTTCGGGCAAGTCTACGGCTGGATCGGCGTCGTGCGAGCCAACGGGCAGGCCATAGTCAACGCGAACATCAACGGCACGAACACACGCGGACCGGTCCTGGCGGGTAGCAGCGTGTTCCTGCAGGCGCGCATGAGCGACAATTCCGAGATCTCCTTCGCCTATTCCCTGGATGGGGCCAGCTACACGGCCCTCGGCGCCAGCCGCGTCGTCGGCCGCACCTGGTTCGAGGGCATCAAGTTTGGTCTGTTCACGTACCACCCGAGCAACGGCACTGCGGGCGGGAACGCGGATTTCGCCGGGTTCCGTTACACGCACGACGGCCCGCGCTAGGGCCTCGCACCCATAGAGGCTTCGGGCTTCGGGCTTCGGGCTTCGGGGTTTTCCGGCGAGGGAATCGATCAGGCGCTGCAACCCTCGAAGCAAGTCGTCGCTTTTTATCGATGCCGGTGACGATCGGACCTGCCGTAGCCCGTAGCCCGAAGTCTGGAGCCTGAAGTCTGGAGCCTGAAGTCCGGCAAGAGTGCTCGAGTCGAGTCGAGACTAGCTGACGCCGGCCTCGGCGAGCCAGCGCTGGAGCTCCTCTTCGGTGAGCTTCCCTTGCGACATCAGGGGCAGCTTCCAGACGGGCAGGTCGCGCAGGAAGGCCTCCGCCATCTCGCGCGCTTTTGTCTGCTCCGGCGTCGCCCTCGCGGCGTCGGTCGTCCCCGAGAACATCGCGATCATGGTGTCGAGCAGCTTCCCGTAGGCCGCCTTGGCTCGCGGATGCTCGGCGAACTCCTTGAGCATCGAGTCACGCGTGAGCGGCGGGTAGGAGCGCGGCGCGACCAGGTGGGTGCTCTCACTGAGCAGCGGCCCGCGTGAGGAGCCGCCGACCAGGATGTGGAAGACGCCCGAATCGATGACCCAGTCGTGCAGGTGCACGTCGTAGTACGCGAAGTCGCGTGCGCGGAGCTCGAAGCGGAGCTCTCGGGACTGCCCCGGCTCGAGCTCGACCTTGGCGAAGTGCTTGAGCTCTTTCGCGGGCCGGAGCAGGCGGCTCGCGGCCTCACCCACATACAGCTGCACGACCTCCTTGCCAGCGCGCGAGCCCGTGTTCTTCAGGCTGACGCTCGCGCTGCGCAGCACGCCGCGCTCTGCCTCCGCCGGCGACGCCTCCGCGATGATCAGATTGGAGTACTTGAAGGTCGTGTAGCTGAGGCCGTGGCCGAAGGGGAACAGCGGCGTGAGCCGGCGTTGATCGTAGTAGCGGTAGCCGATGAAGACGCGTTCGCCATACCGCGCTTCGCCGGCCTGCCCCGGAAAATCGAGGAAGGCCGGCGTGTCCTCGAGCTCGGCGGGGAACGTCTCGCTCAACTTGCCCGATGGGTTGACCCGCCCGATGAGCACGTCGGCGATCGCCTCTCCGCCGGCTTGGCCGCCCAACCACGCCTCGAGGATGGCCTTGACCCGTGACGCCCAGGGCATGGCGACGGCTGACCCATTCATCAGCACCACGCCCACGTTAGGCTGCGCTCCGGCCACGGTCTGGATCAGGTGGTCGTGACCATTCGGCAGCGCCAGGCTCTTGCGATCGAAGCCCTCCGATTCGTAGCTGTCGGGGAGGCCCGCAAATACTATCGCCAGGTCCGCGGCGCGGGCCTTGGTAGCGGCGTCGTTGAGCAGCGCGTCCGTCGTGCTGCCGTCGGGCAGATACCCGGGCGCGTAGCTCGTCTGCCACGCCCCGGCGGTCAACGAGACTAGCGCAGAGTACACGTCGGCGAGCTGTGTCGGCTTGACCTGCGAGCTGCCCGCGCCCTGATAACGCGGCGCCTTTGCGAACTGCCCAAGCAGCGCCACCCGCAGCGGCCGCCGCGGATCCAGCGGCAGGAAGTGCTGGTTCGAGAGCAGCACCATGCTCTCGGCGGCGACGCGCTTCGCGAGCGCGTGATGCTCCTTCACGTCGTAGCTGCTCTGGGGCTTGCGCCGGGCGAGCGCACACAGGGTGACGCTCACGACCTCGGTCACGATCTCGTCCAGCCGCGACATCTGCAAGTCGCCGGCGTTCACCGCCTCGACGATGCGCTGATCGTTTTGGCCGAGGGAGGACGGCATCTCGAGGTGCAGGCCTGCGCGCACACCCGCTACGCGATCATTGACTGCGCCCCAATCGGAGACGACCAGCCCCTGGAACCCCCAGCGCTCTTTCAACACGCCCGTCAGCAGCTCGGGGTTTTCGGAGGAGAACGTGCCGTTGACCTTGTTGTAAGCGCACATCACCGTCCAGGGCGCGGCCTCGCCCACGGCGATCTCGAACGCCCTCAGATAGATCTCGTGCAGCGTACGCTCGTCGAGGTTCGAGCTCGTGGTCGTGCGCTCGAACTCCTGATTGTTGGCCGCAAAGTGCTTGAGTGAAGCCCCGACGCCCTGGCTCTGCACGCCCGCCACGTGTGCCGCGGCGAGCCGGCCTGCGAGCACCGGGTCTTCGGAAAAATACTCGAAGTTTCGACCGCACAGGGGCGAACGCTTCATGTTCACGCCGGGGCCCAGCAAGATCTGCACGCCCTGGGCTTGAGCCTCGCGCCCCAACGCTTCGCCGACCTCGCGCAGCAGGGCCTCATCCCACGAGCACGCGAGCGCGGAGGCCGTGGGGAAGCACGTCGCGGGCGCGCTATCGGTAAAATCCGTGCCGGCGGCCTTGCGCACGCCATGCGGGCCATCCGTTAGAAAGATCGAGCCGAGCCCGAGCCGCTCGATGGGTTTGGTCGTCCAAAAGTCACGGCCCGAACACAAGGACGCCTTCTCCGAAAGCGTCATGGCAGCCACGAGCTCCTGGGCCTGGCTGCGGAAGGCGGCGAGCTCGTTCGAGGGGTGTCCAGCAGGTAAGTGCATAAGCCTGCGGGAGGTTAGCCGCTACGGGGTCAAGAGGCGAGGCTCCTGCCGTCTCTCGCCCGCGCGGGCTAAAATCCGAGGCTTTCACGCCGCCGCGGCAGGCGCGGCAGCATGTGGTGCCGATGCTTACACCGCCAGCCCCAGTACGGCACGCTCGCCTCGATGCCACGCCCGGCACGCTAGAGGTGCCAAAGTGAAGCGGCATTGTCCGAGCCAGCGTGCCAGACGCTCTCGATCGAAACACATGATCGCGAAAGTGGAACGTGGCGCGCGCGCAAGCCGCGCAGAAGCGTCATGTATCTCTCGCAACGTACACGTGCAGCGTCAGCGTGCTTGGCATTTGTTGTACTGCGATGTGTTTATCGCAGGCACATCCACCGAGATCGGGTTAGCCTCACCAGCTCATGCGTCATGGGCGCCTCCCCTTCAGTCTGCTTTTGATGCAACACTTGGTGGCTTGCACGCTGACGAGCGAGCCCTTCAATCCAGAGGCCGTCGCCGAGTCGCGCGGTGTACTGGACGCAGGTGTTGTCGAGCCCGGTCCTGCTCCTGCTCCTGCTCCTGCGAAAGAGGATGATGCTGGCGTCATCAACTCCTCGTGTTCCAACACGGAGCTGCCCGGGTGCGCGCTCTCGCTCGTCGCGATGGGCGGGGAGTGCCGGTCAGATCGAGAGTGCATGAGCGGCGCGTGTGTGTCCGGGGCCTGCGCCCTCCGCTCACAGAGCTGTCGGGGCGAGGGCTGTCCGGGCGCCGGTTGCGGCGACGGCATGCAGAGCTCGGGGGAGAAGGGCGTCGACTGTGGCGGGCCGTGCCGTGCTTGTGCTGCGGCGCCGAGCTGCACGGACGGGGTGAAGAATCAAGACGAGACGGCGGTCGACTGCGGTGGCCCTTGCCAGGCTTGTCCGCCGACCTGCGTTGACGGTGTCAAGAACGGGACGGAGCCGGTGATCGATTGCGGTAACGCCACGTGCGGCCTGTGTGCCCTCGGCAGCCCGTGTGCTCGGAGCGAGCAGTGCGCAACGGGCCTGTGCCAGGCGGGCTCGTGCAAGCCCCTGCCGTGCGCAGACGGGGAAAAAACCGGTACGGAGACCGACGTGGATTGCGGCGGGAGCGATCCGAGCTGCCCTCGCTGCTTGCCCAACCGTCGCTGCGCTGGCAACGGCGATTGCGTCGATGGCGTGTGCGTGGCTGGCTCGTGCAACACCTGCGGCGATGGGCTGCAGAACGGCGGCGAAGCGGGCATTGATTGCGGCGGCGCCTGCCCCGCCTGTCCCGGCCAGGCTTGCGGCACCGACGCCGCGTGCGCGAGCGGCGTCTGCGACGACGGCCGCTGCTGTGGCGGCACGCTCGGGGACTGCACGCGCTGCGCGCGCCGCCTGGCCCGCGGCGGCATCAATTGCGACACCAATGGGCCCGAGGCCAGCAATGATTGCAACTCGTTCCTGCAGTGCTTGGCGGACAACCCCGACGTCTGCACCCGGCGCCTCGCGCCAGGCTGCACGGACGAAGCGCCGGAAGGCGTGTGCGCCCACACCTCCTTCGGTGGTAACGCTGGGCCCGGCGTCCGTTTGGCTGACGCCATCCTCGGCACCGCCGAGTGTAGTTTTTGAGCTAGTGCCCGCTCACGGCGCGACCGAGGGTCGCACGCCGAGCCGTTGCCGCATCTCGACATAGACTCTTTCCGCGCCGAATCCTCTTGGTTTTTGGCAGAGAAACAGGTCGACTGCGCCGCGAGTACTCGAATGCTGAGGAACGTGGTGCAACAGGCTCGATACGCGCGCTCGCCGAGGCGACGCCATCTGGGAATTTCGTATGCGGCGTGGCTGGCGCTCGGCGACCTGGGTTGCGCCGGTTCGTCGTCCCGAATCGAGCCGGGTATGGTTGCAGCCGGAGCCGCCAATCAGCCAGAAGCGTCGTCCGGGGCGCTCGGCGGAATCGAGGGCTCGCCAGCCCGAGCGCGAGGGGAAGCCTCAGGCAGCGAGGTGAGCAATGGCTTGGGGCCAAATCGCGCCAGCCGGGGTGGCGTGCCGCCCACTACGTCCCTTCCAGGCCTGCCTGCGCCCGCTGCCGTGCTCGACGCGCTGCGCCTGGTCAACGAGCAGTTCCGCGCGAAGTGGCCGGACCCCACGCTGGACATCGTGACGGACCGCGCACGGCCGAGCAACCTCTGGACTCGCGCCGTCTATTTCGAGGGCCTGATGGGGCTGTACGCGGTCGAGCCCGACGCCCAACGCAAGGCCGCCTACTATGACTACGCGGTGCGCTGGGGCGAGAGCCCGACGCACCCCTGGCAGGTGACGTACGGCGACATCATGGTCATCGACGCGGACGCGCATGCGTGCGGGCAAACTTATCTGGACCTGTACGCGATCGAGCCCGAGCCGCTACGTATCGCGCAGATCGAAGCCAGCGTTCGCCTGCTGGCGGGCCGCGCAGATCCGAGCGCCTGGTGGTGGGTGGACGCGCTCCAGATGGCCATGCCCGTGTTCACGCGGCTGGGCGTGTTGCGAAACGATCCGAGCTACTTCGAGGCGATGTGGAAGCTGTATTCGCACAGCCGCGACGTCCAAGGCGGCGGCCTGTTCGACCGCGCGCGAGGCCTGTGGTGGAGGGACGCCGACTATACCCCCGGTGACAAGTACATCGTCTCCGACAATGGCCAGGACATCTACTGGTCGCGTGGCAACGGCTGGGCGATAGCCGCTCTTGCGCGCGTGCTCGACATACTGCCGGCGAACGAGCCTCACCGGCCGCAATACGAGGCGGACTTCCGGGCGCTGGCCGCGGCGCTGCTCCCCCTGCAACGCACAGACGGCTTCTGGAACGCCAGCCTGACGAATCCCGACCATTGCGCGAGCGCCGGCCAACCCGGTGAAGACGGCCCCGAAACCAGCGGCACGGCGCTCTTTGCGTACGGCCTGGCCTGGGGCATTCGCCACGGCTTGCTCGACCCTGCCACCTACGGCCCACCGCTGCTCGCGGCGTGGAAGGGCCTCACCGAGGTGGCGATGCGCGCCGATGGCTTCCTCGGTTGGGTCCAGTCGACGGGAGCGGCGCCGTGCTCCGACCCTGCTCCGCTCGGCGCGAACGTCGCCCCCAACTTCGAAGACTACGGCGTCGGCTGTTTCCTATTGGCCGGGAGCGAGCTGGTCAAGCTCGCCCCCTGAGCGCAAGCCGGTTCGGCTGCGCGCGCTCCTTTACCCCACGTACGCCCAGAGCCAGCCGCGCGTCTTCTCGTCGAGCGTCTCGAGGGGCGGCAGCCGAAACAGGTCGCCCCCGAGGTCCCGCACCAGGTGGCCGCCGCCGGGTGAGGCCCAGGGCCACTCGTCGAGCTTGGTCTGGAAGGTGCGCTTGCCGTGCTGCGTGTGCGTGTGCCAGACGCGGACCTCGTAGTCCTCCTCGATCGACTCGACGCTCGTCACCTCCAGCACGAAGCCGGCGCCGAGCATCGACACCTCGAGCGCGCGGGCGGAGCCCGGATCGAGCTCCGAGAGGTGATGCACCAGGTGGTGCTCGCGATCGTGCTCGTCCCGCAGGGACACGAGCTCGAAGGGTGAGCTCCAGGGGAAGCAACGCACCGGGCGGACGCGCACGCTGCTGCCGCCCCGCTCGAGCCAGAGGCGTTGGGCTGCGTCGAGCCGCAGGCCAAGCTCTGCCGCGGGTGTGCGCAGGGGCACGCTCGAGGCCGCGAGGGCCGGGCTCTTATCGGCGCTGGCGTCGGTCGAAATCTGGTCGAGCATGTCTTCCTTTCAGCCGGCGTCGTGCAGCTGCTCTTGCAGCTCGTACAGGCGCCGGTACGTGCCTCGTTCGTTGCCTATCAACTCGGAGTGGGTGCCGCGTTCGGTGAGCTTGCCGTCCTCGATGACGAACAAGCGCGACGCGCGTCGCAAGGTGGAGAGCCGGTGCGCGATGGCGAACACCGTGCGGCCCTGCGCCAGGCGGTCCATGGCCTCCTGGATCTTCTGCTCCGTCTCGGTGTCCACGGCGCTGGTCGCCTCGTCCAGGATCAAGATCCGCGGGTTGCTCAGCACCGCCCGCGCGATGCTGATGCGCTGCCGCTCGCCGCCGCTCAGCGTGTGCCCGCGCTCGCCGACCAGCGTGTCGTAGCCGTGCGGCAACTTGCACACGAAATCGTGAGCGTTGGCCACGCTCGCCGCCGCCACTACTTCGGCCGGAGTGGCGTTCGGCACGCCGTAACGGATGTTCTCGAGCACGCTGCCGTGAAACAAGTACGGGTCTTGAAGCACCATGCCGACGTGCCGCCGATACGACCCGCTGTCGAAGCGCCGCAGGTCGACGCCGTCCACCAGGATGCGGCCGCTCGACACGTCGTAAAAGCGCGTGATCAGATGACGAGCGTGCTCTTGCCGCCGCCGGACGGGCCGACGAGGCCGATCACCTCGCCGGCGCGCACCTCGAAGGAGACTCGCTTCAGGGTCGGGCGCACGTCGTCATACGAGAAGCTCACCTCCTCGAACGTCACGTTGCCTTGCAGGCTCGTCACCTGAACCGCGTCCGCCGCGTCCACCACGTCCGGGCGCGTGTCGAGGATCTCGAACACCCGGTGCGCGGAGGTCGTGGCGCGGTTGACGATGCGCGCCATCTGACCGATCACCTCGATCGGCCACATGAACATGCCCGTGTACAGCAGGAAGGAAACGAACACGCCCACCGACATCGGTGGCCCCATGAAGTGCTCGCCGAGCAGCCGCGGCAAGGCAAACGCCCAGACCAGGATGATGGCGAGCTCGACCGTCAACATCACGCCCGGCCAGAAGGAGGTCCAGACGCCGTGGATGCGATTGAAGTCAGCGGTCGCCGCCTCGTTCGCGTCGCGGAAGCGTTGTGCTTCGCGCGCGTGCTGGTTGAAGGCGCGCACCACGCGGATGCTCGGGATGGTGTCGCTCAGCACGTCCGTCACGTTCGACCAACGCCGAAACGCCCGCGTGAAGAGCCGCTCCATGCGCTTTCCATTGCGGCGGATGGCGAAGTAGATGCCGGGCAAGGGCAGTGTCATCAGCACGCCCAGCATCGGGTCCAGGCTGATCAGCACCGTGCACAACCCCAGCAACATCACGATGCTGAGCGACAGGTCGACCACGCCGAAGGCCAGAAAGTCCCAGAGCCGGTCGGTGTCCGAGCTGACCCGAGTGATCAAGCTGCCCGTCTTCTTGCGCGAGTAAAACGCGATGCTCAGCCCCTGCAGGTGCTCGTAGATCTCCCCGCGCAAGTCGCGCGCCACATACTCGCCGAGCACCGCCATCAGCCGCAGCCGCACCCAGCCCGCCGCCCGCCGGAGCAGATACACGCCCGTCATGCCGGCCACGCACAGCCAACCCGCGAGCGACACATCGCGCGCGGCGACTTGCCCGAGCTGAACGGGGCGCAGCACCCGATCGATCAGGTACCCCGTCAGGTACGGCGGCAAGAGCGCGCACAGAGTGATCAGGCCGGCTGCGCTCAGCCCCAGCACCAGGTGCCGCCGATACGGCAGCAAGTAACGCAGCAGCCGCACGATGATGAACAAGCTGCTCCGGCTCACCAGCGCCTGCGCGTTGCGGATCGGCCGCACCACCTCCGCCGCATACGCCGCGTCCGCGTCCAGCCCGCCCGGCAAGAGCTCACCGTCGAGCGCCGCTATCAGCCGTTCTACCGCCGAGCGTTGCCGCTGCGTATAGCGAGCGATGATCGGGGGCTGCTCGTCACCGAGCTCGATGCGCAGCGTATTGCACGACAAGCCGCGTTCCAGCGAACAGCGCTGCACCTCCTGGCGCGGCCGCACCAGCAGCTCGGCCCCTCGCGCGGCGTTCGGTGCGCACAAAACGACGAAGTCGGCCGTCAGCGCCAACCACTGCTCGGAGAGCCGTAGCTCCGCGTCCAGATCGATCAGCGCGTAGCCAGTGACCGCCGCTTGCCCGGTCGCCAATGCAATCGACGCCCGCACGCTCTCCGGCAAACGTGCCGGTTGATCGGTGTAGCGACCGATCAGCTCGAAATCATCAAGTGAAGTAACCGTGGACATCTCGAAAACCGCCTATCTTTCTCGGTCTCTCTGGCAACGCCCAGAGACCGGAAACCAGCGGTTTCGAGGGCTCTAGGCTGTTGGCGCTCCGGAAATCAGCTCTGCAATTCCAGGCGCAAACACATCTGCTCCGCCGAAGGGGGCTCCGCGCTCGCGGGCCGCTGCACGCTTGCCGGTACCGCACACCCCTGCCGGCGCACTCGGCGCCCACGGAGCCGTCTTCCGCGAGGCCGCTTTGGGAAGCGACTTGCTCAGTGACGGGTGGGTGAGGGTATGGGGATGCATTGCACAACCTCCTCGCGTGACGAGGGACGGGGAAGATACCTCTCGAAAGACGAGCGTCAAGGCGAGGGAGAGCATTTTTTTCGATCTCGAGCGTCGGCGCTCACGTTGGCGGTGAGGCGGGCCGCGTGTCGAGCGCCGAGCCCACGAGCTCGAATGGCGCGCTCTAAGAGACGCCGCGCAGCGGCCGCGCTGCATCCGCTTGGAAATTTTCACGAGGATGCGCTGAAACTCGCGGCGAGCTCGGTGCCCAAGGGATTAGGCTCGACCGCGATGAGCGAACGTGGGTTTCCGAGCCGCAAGTTGATATTGGCTCTCGCCAGCGTCGGAGCGCTGCTCTCGCTGCTGCTCGAGTACACGCACTACCGCGCCTACGTGGCGCCCGCTGCGGGCAGCTTTTGCTCGCTCGGCCCACGCCTGGATTGCATCAGCGTCGCGCTCTCGAAGTACGGCGTGTGGCTCGGTGTTCCGCTGGCGCTCTGGGGTTTCGTCGGCTTCGTCGCGATAGGCCTCGCCGCTTGGCAGCGCTCGCGCTGGCTACTGCCGCTCACGGCTGTGGCCAGCCTCGCGTCCATCGTCTTGCTCGGGCTGAGCGTCTTCCGGATTGGCGCGCTGTGCCTGTGGTGCGAGGCAGTGCACCTCACGAGCTTTGCCCTGTTCGTGCTGGCCTGGCAGGCGCGCCGAGCCGATCAGGTCCCGCTTCGCGCGTTCGAGGCCGCGGCGATTGTGTTGCTGCCTCCGATCGGCGTTCTGGTCGCGCTAGCGCTCTTCCTTCCCGCGTACTGGGGCGTGTTCGGATGGCAGGGGGAGCTCCCCTTTGCGCACGGCAAGACCGCGGACGGTCACCCCTGGGTAGGGGCTCGCGAGCCGAAGCTCACGCTCGAGGAGTTTACCGATTATTCGTGCCCCCACTGCAAAGCCGCCAGCGCCCACAACCTGATGCGCGTGGCAAAGCACCCGAGCGAGCTGCGGTTGGTGCGCCGCCAGTATCCCCGCACGCCGTGTCATCCGCGCAGCGAGGTGCGGTGCCTGGCGGCGCGCGTCGCGGTCTGCGCCGATGAGCAAGACAGGTTCTGGCAAGCCGATCGCTGGTTGTTCGAGCACTCGGCCACGGGCATTCCAGATCTCGGTGAGGCAGCTCGCGACCTCGAGCTCGATCCGCAACGCCTGGCGAGCTGCGTGGAGCGCGACTCGACGTTTGATTACGTCGCGGCCGAATGGAAACGAGCCAAAAAGCTTCGCAT
Organism: Deltaproteobacteria bacterium; assembly: GCA_043747815.1. Lineage (GTDB taxonomy): Bacteria > Myxococcota_A > Polyangia > Polyangiales > Polyangiaceae > SZUA-265. Next base: position 205,750 of record JAYTOL010000244.1, on the reverse strand, counting down.
CCCCGGGACGCCCTACTACGCTCAGGGCGACGAGATCCTTCCCGCTACGGCCGCTGCCGCGCTGATGGACGCCTTATGATGATGCGTTCGTGTAACGGGTCGCACATTCGCCTCATGTAGGGAAAGCTCTGTTCAATAAGAATGGCGTGGTCGAAGACGGGCTGCTGACAGCCTCCCGGAATCCCTGTACAAAGCGTACATCGAAAAATTAAGCGACGTTGCAGCTGCGGAGTGTCGTAGTTCGTTCACGCCGAAGAACGGATCTTGGGATCGCCCAGGTCGTTGGATGGAACAGCGCAGCTACCCCCAGTGGGTCGTCAGAAAAATTACGGAAACCTCTGCACGAAATGCCCGTCAGGGCCGTCCAGTGCCTGCTGCGGGCTAGGGCTTTCCGTTTTCATGCCTCGAGAGGCAAGGAGCACTTAGATGAGAAAATATTTTTATGGGCTGGGAGCGCTAGTCGTCCCGACGTTGGTTGGCGCGCTGGTTACCGCTGGTTGCAGTGAAGACGACGGTAGCGGCGGCCTCATTCCCGGGGGTGATGACATCTGCGGCCCGTGCGGCACGCTCGCCACCGGCGACGTGGGCATCTCGGGCGACGCACGCCTGGACGGCTTCTTCAAAGCCCTCGGCACCATGCAGAACACCACGGCCTTCGTACAGGCTGACTTCGACGCGAACATCCGAGCGCTCGGGGACACGTTCGGCGTCACGCTGCCGGCAGGCGCGATCAACGCGGCCGCCGTGGGCCAGCTCACCGCCGCCATCCGCGCGGAAATCACCGCTAACGTCCAGGGCGGGATCAGCGTCGACTATCAGCCACCGCAGTGTCAGGCGAGTGTCAACGTCGCCTTCGAGGCGCAGGCCAAGTGTGAAGCCAAGGGCGGCTGTGAAGTCGACGTGGATCCGGGTGAGCTCTCGGTCGCCTGCGAGGGCACGTGCACCGGCGGCTGCTCCGCGGGCTGCACGGGGGACTTCTCGTGTGAGGTGGAAGCGCCGTCGATCGAATGTGAAGGCCGTTGCGAAGGCGCCTGTGCGATCGAGGGCTCCGCGACGTGCGAAGGGACCTGTCGCGGCACCTGCGCTGGAACCTGTTCGGCGCAAGACAGCACAGGTCAATGCGCTGGGACCTGCGACGGGATGTGCACGGGCACGTGCGAGCTCGCCGTGGCTGCCTCCTGTAACGGCACCTGCTCCGGCAAATGCCTCGTGAACCAGGGCAGCGCGTCGTGCACTGGGGACGTTTCCTGCCGTGGCGAATGCAGCGGCTCGTGCACGGGTGGGTGTGAAGGTACTTTCACGCCGCCGAGCGCGTCGGCCATGTGTGATGCAACTGTCGATTGCCAGGCATCGGCCAAGGCGGAAGCCAACGCCAGCCTGGACTGCACGCCGCCGCAGCTGAAGGTCGACTACACGTTCGCCGCGGGCATCGCGACCGATGCCGAAGCAAAGGCCGAATTCACCGCCAAGATCACCGAGCTCAGGACCCGCGGCGTTGCGATTCTGCAGGGCGCGGCCAAGTACGAGGCGCTCTTGACGGGCAAGGTCGAAGGCCGAGTGGTGTTCGAGCCCTCGCCGTTGGCTCAGCTCCAGGCCTCCATGACCGGCCTCGCCACTCCCAGCGCCGTTGCGAGGTTCGACATCCCATTGGGCAAGCTGTCGTGCGTCGTTCCGGCGTTCGTGGAGGCCGGTCGGGTCGCCTCTTCGCTCGCCACGGGCACCGCGACGACGCTGCAAGCGCAAGCGAGCTTCGTGACCGCGTTTACGGGCGGCTTCGGCGCTTAATCTCGGCGGCTGAAACCGACGAGGCTCGCGAGCTAACGGCTCGCAACTCAGCACACACGGCGGCTGCTTTCGAGCGGCCGCCGTGTTCGTTTGTGCGCCCAGCATGGGCGCCGTCTAAGCGCGTGCAAATCCCGCCGAAAGAGACCATCCTGATCGAAGGACCGCAACTGCGAGAGGGTGACCGACCGTGAGAAGGAAGCGGGGAGCGAAACCGCGGGCCGACGTGCAGCAACCGGATACGAGGGACGGGGACGTACCAAGGTCAGTTTCCCGTCGACTGGACTCGCTGGTTGGCGCGCGCCAACGCGACTCAGCAAGCGGCGGTCATTCGTCGGGGCAGCGTCGTCGGGTTCAGCCAGCATCACCGGCACTAACGAATTCTACGCAGCGCTTCCCTGAGCAAGAGCTCGGGGGTCGGGTCGCGGAGGTCCTGGTCTGCTAGCAACTCGGCGAGCACGGCCTTGATCTCGCGCTCGCGAAAGCCGAGTTGACGTAGGGCAGAAAAGGCCTTGGCGTGTGCGTTGACGACCCCGGGCGCAAGCGGGTGCCCGTAAACCGCGCCGTCGGCGTGCCTGAACGTCGGAGATCCGTCAGGCCGGAGCTCGATGATGAGCTCGCCGCGGTGGGTGGCGCGATGATGCGCCGAACAGATAGTAATGAGATTTCGCGCCTCGTTGCGGCCACCCTCTGAGCGCGGCTGAATGTGATGGACATCCACGAAGGTTGCGTGCGTGCAACCCGGAACGCGGCAGCGGTGCTGGTCCCGGGCGAGCACCGCGCGACGCAGGGCCGGCGGAATGCTCTGTTTGGCGATGCTCTGTTTGGCGATGCTCTGTTTGGCGATGCTCTGTTTGGCGATGCTCTGTTTGGCGATGCGTAGATTGGCGCGAGGTTGGTGCTCGGCGGAGTCGCTGCCACTGCCACTGCCACTGCCACTGCCACTGCCACTGCCACTGCCACTGCTGCTGAGCACGCCCACGTGTGCGCCGCGCCCTTCGCCTTCGGCGCCCGGCTCGTTGCGGTCGCTTTGGACGCCCACGTGTGCGCCGCACCCTTCGGCTTCGGTGACGGACTCCGGGGCGTCGCCGTTGCTCGCGTTCTGATTAGCAGCGCTCGGCAGAAGCTCACCGATGTGCTGCGCATCACACTGCGCCATGCGAGCGACCTCGGCGCCCACCGCTACGAGCTCACCGGCCGCGAGCTGCTGGCCGCTGCCGCAGGCCCCACAGATGGTGAGCGACACCTGATAGCTCGAGCGTCCGCTGTCGTCGGGCCCACCGAGCACGTGGCGCGCCATGGACAGCAGCACGGTGTCATCGTCCCAGACCTGGCTCCCCGCCGAGCGCCGCAGCTGCTGCATGGCCTCGCGGAACAGCGCGAACGTCTCGGGCGCCACCTCGAAGCGCAGCACGCGCGGGCGCGGCAAGCCCCGCGCCGGCGCCGTGGGCTCGTCTCCCGGGCTGCGGCTGGCAACCAGCTCCTCGAGCTGCCGAACGGTCTGGCCTCGGGCGGCCTCGAGCCAGGCGTGCTCGGTGTCGGCGGTGGCCACACGAGTCAGCTCGCGTGCGGCGCACGAGGCCAGGCCTCCGGCTTCGAGCGCCTGGGCGAGGTGGAGCAAAACCTCGAGCGCCTCGGCGACGCGCAGCTTTTCCTGGGTCGTGCGAGGCCTGTATCCAAACAGCCGCTCGATGTACTCCGCAAAGCTGCCGAAGCCGAGGTGCACATGAACGGCCGAGCGGAGCGCCGCCAGGAGCCAACGGCCTTCTTCGGCGTCCGCCGCGGCGCGCTCGCGAGCCAGGCGTGACAGTGCGGCGTGAGCACGTTCCCATTCGCATTCGTCATCGCGTAACCGAGCAGGATCGATGGTCCCCATGTCGAGACGTTATCACGGTGATCTCGGTGCCCCGTGGCGGCCCCTGGGAGGCGCCGTACGCCGTCGAACGGTTTGCGGAGCGCGTCGGCTCGATAAAACGAAGCCACAGAGACGTTGTGGCGCATGGCGAGCCCGTTCTGGAGAGGGTATCCGTGGTTGACGACGCGGGTTCGGCGATCTCGTCCAGCGAAATCGTCCGAGGCGAAGCAGATCGTCCCGCCGGCGGCGGAGGACGCTGCCGTTGAGCCGACGTCGATGCTCGACACGACCGGCGAGGTGACACCATGCGCAGCGAATCGACGTGGCACAACTTCTCGTGAGCGGACGTGAGTCCTTCCTCGCCAGCTCTGAACGTCCCGGATTCCCGACGGCCCGCCGTGGCTAGACCCTTGCGCCACTGCTCTTTCGTCATCGCGCTTTGTATTCGCTCGTTCCTCCGCGAGCGAGGCTCGGGCAACCGTCGAGCGTTGTCAGGACGGGCATGGGTTGCATAGGCGAGTATGCGGCAAGAAGCCGGACGGCGCGTCGAGCTCCGGCGGGAGCCCTTCGCGCGGTATGAGCGCAGCTGTTCGGGCGAACTCCAGGAACGCGAGTCGGCCAATACGGCTACTCGCAGAATAGCTGTCGAGAACGAAAGCACGCGCTGGCGCGGCAAGTCCCGCGCCGGCGCGCTAGGATCCCTCCCCTCAGCCCGTACTCTTGACGAGCCCGCGCTTGTACAGCTGCCGGATGAGGGAGCGGCGGTATTCGATGAGCTTGAAGGTGCCCGGGCCTGGCTTGCACCAGCGCTTCTTGCGTGCGTCGTTGCGGCCCTGGTAGCTGGCGAGCCAGCGCGCGAAGGCGGTGGTGCCGACCTTTTGGCGGCAGAACTTGCGGTGCCGGGTGATGAGCTCGGCCATGACGCGGATGTTTTCTTCCGGGTCGAGCAGGCGCTCTTTCTCGCGCCGGCAATCTCGAGTGGGGTTTTGCACGGGCATCGCCGAGCTCTTGCAGGCCCCGATGAAGCGGGCCCGGATCTGCGCCAGGCCGTAGTCTTCACCGTTCTTGGAGACCGCGCGGGGGTTGAAGCTGCTCTCGTGGAAGATCATGGCGACCCCGGTGAGGGGATCGAAGTCGTGCACCTTGGCCTGCTCCTGGAGGGCCGTGGCGAAGCGGTGCGCGTCTTCGTCGTTCACGCGGGGTTGGCTGATCTGAATGGCGGCGATGATGGCGGGGATGCTACGCAGCATGGTCTTCCTCCCTCCTGCGTGGGCCACCTGCCGAAACGCGATGTTGCATCGATCGTTTCAGGCTGTGCCCATGTGCGCGAAGCCTCGGCATGAACCGAGTCTTAACAGAGCATCGCGGCGAGATCGCGCATCGGCGGGCCGAATTTGCTTCTATTGGAGCGGATGCAGCGCGTCGGACGGCATTTTTCGACCGGAATAGTTAAAAAATTCCGTGTGGATGGTTGAATTGCCCGGCATTTGGCCAGAGCGGGGACGCTTGGCGTTGCCTCGAGGCAGGTCTGTTAGAGTCAGGGCTCCATGTCGAGGACGGGATCGATCACGGGGTGCTCGTTGCGAAAGGCAGCCCTCGTTGGCTTAGGGGCGCTGCTCGCGTGCGGATCGCGTTCGGGCCTGGAGGGCTATCTGCCGGTGGACGTCGAGCGCGACGAGGGCACGGGGAGCCCGCCGCGTGCGGCAGCGCCCGCGCCGACCGCCTCGGCGATGCCTGCCGACGTGGAGCTCCCCGAGCCTGTCCCCGAGCTCGAGGGCTGCGTGGACATCGTGAACAGCTACACGTCGATCCCTCCGACCGTCATGCTGCTCATCGACGCATCGGCGAGCATGTGGTTTGGTTTCGGTGGCAGCACGCGCTGGGACGTGTTGCGCGAGGCGATCATCGACCCGGACAATGGCCTACTCGCCTGGCTCGACGCGAGCGCCAGCATTGGCTTGATGTTCTACACGAGCATCAATGGCTATCAGAGCGGTCTCTCTGCAGTTATTCGTCACTGGGCCCGGGGCAGCCCGCTCGGCTCTCGCCGACGACCACGTCGTCGATCCAGAGGTTCTGGTCGTCCTTCGTGTCCTGGTAGCGCTCCAAGCCCAGGAACAGGCTCTGGAACGCGGGCGGCGCGAGCCACTGCCCGCCGAGGTGCTCGGTGCTCAGGCAGCCGGACTCTGCACCGCTGGCGCGCTCGCGGACGTGAATGTCCTCCAGCTCTTCGCCGTTCAGCCAAAACTGCATCTCGTTCGTGGCCACCGCGAAGTGCCACTCCACGCAGGCCCACTCTTGCACCGGTAAGCGGCTCGCCGAGTGTTGCCAGCAGTCACTCTTCGTCGGCGGCGTGGTCTCGAAGTTGGCCATCAACCCCAGCCCTGCCTGGTGTTGCCCGCCGTAGCGATAGAGCGAGTTGTACGTGTCGTCCTTCGAACGCCCTTCGCCCTGGATGAAGGTCCAGTGCACGGGGTCTTTCCCCGCTGCCGCGATCGGCGCCTGGTCGAGCCAGACCATCGCGCGCCCGTACATCTCCCTTGCCGCCGCCGGGAAGACAGGCGGCTGATGGATGGCGAAGTAGCCGCGCCGATACGCAGCTCCCTTCGGCGCCAGCACGTGCACGGCCTTCGTCCCGCGGAAGGCGCGCACGGAATCGACGCTGACCATGGCGCCGCTCGTGCCTGTTTCATTGCGCCAGGGCGCCCCGGGTGCGGCCCCGAGCGTGTCGTCCTCGAAGTCGTCGCAAAACAGCGCCGTGCATTCGCTCGGGTCGGATTCGGCCGCTGCTTCGCTCCTGGCTGCCGGAGCTGGCGTAGGAGCTGGGGTGATCGGGGCCGGCGGCTTCGGCGCGCAACCTAAGACGCAGAGCCCCAGGCTGACACCGAGCGCGCGGGTACCCCGGACTGGTGTACTGCTCGCCGTTAAAACACAGTCGATCATGTGAGCTTACCCGTTCGGGCGATCACTGCGGCGCGGGGCAACCGACGCGCTCCGTGTCGACGACCACGTCATCCAGCCAGAGATTGATGTCGTTGGCCGGCGCCTGATAGTGCTCCCAGCCGAGATACAGCGTCTGAAATGCGGGCGGGGCGAGCCACTGACCCCCGAGGCCAGTGCCCCCACAGCCTTCGCCGCGGTCAATCACGTGGAGGTCGGTGAGCTCCGCCCCATTGAGCCAGAACTGCATCTCGTTCGTGGCCACGACGAAATGCCACTCCACGCAGGTCCAGGCCGCCGCCGGCATGGTGCTCGCCGAGTGGTCGTAGCAATCCGTGCCGATGTTGTCCGTGGTCTCGTAGTTTGCCATGAACTGGGCGCCGTTCTGGTGCTGGCCGCCGTAGCGATACAATGCATTGTAGCGGTCGTCGGCAGAGCGGCCCTCGCCCTGGATGAAGGTCCAATGCGCATCCGCGTTGGGTATGGTTTGCAGATACATCATGGCGCGGCCGAACATGTTCGTGGCCGCCGCCGGGAAGATGTTGGCGGCCGAGCCTTGGTCGAGCGCGATGTAGCCGCGGCGATTGGCCGCCCCGACCGGTGCGTTCACGTGCACGGCCTTGGTGCCGCTGAACGCCTGGGCTTCGTCCACGTTGGCGGTGGCGCCGCCGCTGAGGCTCGCTCGCCAGGGCGCGCCGGGAGCTTGGGCGACTGAGTCGTCTTCGAAGCTGTCGCAGAACAGAGCGCCTTCGGGGCAAAGCGCGCTCGTGAGCCCGGCGCCGCCGCTCCCTCCGGCGCCTGACGCTCCACCCCCGCCGCTGCCGGGCGCGCCCGCGCTGCCCGCTCCGCTGCCGCCGGCTGCGGGCGAGCCGCCAGACCCCGATTGACCGCCCGTGCCCGCCCCGGCACCCCCGTTGCCGGCCCCGCTCGACCCGCCCGCTGCCCCACTGCCTCCCCCACCACTGGCTGCACCCGCAGCGCCAGCGGCGCCAATCGGGCCATCATCGGAGGGGCTCGAACAGCTCGAGCCGAAGCCGCCGAGGACAAACGCCATCGAGCTCAAAAGAACCCCTGATGCTGGCCAGGCGCGCGGAACGGAAATCAACCGGGAACGGGGTCGTCGCATCGTGCCCAGATAGCAGCCTTACGGCTCGGGGTCACGTCGCCGTTTTGGAGCGACCGCGCCTGCCCGACGTGCCGCGGAGCGATCCCCACGACACCCCGAGCGGCAGCGACCCCGAGCGGCAGCGACCCCGAGCGGCACCATCCCCGAGCGGTAAGGCGCCTGGATGCGGAGCGTGCCCGGATCAGCCGTGTTCCATCACCCAGGGCCGCCGCCCGCGATACACCTGGAGCGCGGGCTGCCGTGCCGCCTTCTTCGGCGGGCCATGCGGGTGGGCGTGCGTACAGACCTCGGGCGAGTGTCGGCTCTTTTCATTGCGCGTGCGCGCCAGGCTCACCGCGCGCGGTACCAAATTGGTGCGTGTCGCGCTGAGCACACGCGGCGCGAGCACCGAGCAGCGTGGGCAACCGGCGCCCTCGGACGAGCGCTGCATGGGACGCACCTCTTCGAAGAGGCCATGTTCGTCGCATTCGTATTCGTAGATCGGCATCGGAAATCCTCGTCAGGTCAGGACATGTTGCTCAGGTGACCGTGGCGAGGTCAATGCCGGGCGGCACCATCTGCTTTGGCCCGCCCGCGTTGGGACGGATGTCGAAGTCGAAGATCTCGGTGGGCAGCGCCAGGGTGGCGCAAGCGTTGGGGATGTCCACGATGCCGCTGATGCGCCCCTCGACGGGGGCGGTCCCGAGGATTGCGTAAGCCTGCGCGCCGGTGTAGCCGAACTTCTTCATGTACGAGATCGCGTTCAGGCACGCCTGGCGATACGCGACGTGCACGTCGAGGTAATGCTGCTTACCTTTTTCGTCCACGCTGATGCCCTCGAAGATCAAGTATGACGTGTAGTTGGGCTCGAGCGGGCTGGGCTTGAAGATGGGTGAGGTCACGCCGTAAGCGGCCATGCCGCCTTTGATGATGTTGACGCGCAGGTCCAGGTAGCCCGCCATCTCGATGGCTCCGCAAAACGTGATCTCGCCATCCCCCTGCGAGAAGTGAATGTCACCCATCGATAGGCCACCCCCCTTGATGTACACGGGGAAGTAGACGGATGAGCCTCGCGAAAGGTTCTTGATGTCGCAGTTGCCGCCGTGCTCGCGCGGCGGCACAGTACGTGCGCCTTCGGCCGCCGCAGCCCGCGCCTCGCTGCCGGACATGCGACCCATGTGCGCCGTCTCGGCGTAGGGCAAGGTCGCGAGCGGCGGCACGCGCTCGGGGTCGGTGTCGAACAGCGCCTTCTCGCGCGTGTTCCAGGTGTCGAGCAGCTCGCGTGAGGGCAAGCAGCCGATCAACCCTGGGTGCATGATACCGGCGAACTCGACGCGGGGGATGTGGCGCGAGTTGGCGTAGATGCCGCTGAAACCCCAGCACGCTTTGCGGGCCTCGGGGTAGTGCTCCGTCAAGAAACCGCCGCCGTTCTCCTTGGCGAAGATGCCGGTGAAGCCCCACTGGAAGCTCGGCAAGACCCCCACATCGAGGATGTCGACCTGCAAGAGGTCGCCTGGCTCCGCGCCCTTCACTCCGATGGGGCCGGTCAGATAGTGAACCTTGGTCAGGTCCACCACCTTGATGTCGTGCGCCGAGTCGTCATCGCTGATCTGCCCGCCCGTCCAATCCACGCACTCGACACGAAATTGATCGCCGGGCTTCACCCAGGAGACCATCGGAATATCCGGGTGCCAGCGGTTATGCAGGACGTCCTGTTTGGTGGGGGGAGCCGTGACGTCTACGCGAATCAAAGTTTCCATATGTGGCCTTCCTTCTAGTGTGTGGGTAAGGGTTCCCGCCCCGTCGAGCTCACTCGGGCGCGCCTCGCGCCACGTCGGCCCGCTCTGCTAAATGGCCAGCAGCTTGGCCACGGCTCGTTCGTCGATGTCCTTGCGCGCGCACTCGTGCACGAGGCGGCCGCGATCGATCACCAGCACGCGGTCGGCGACGGAGAGCGCGAAGCTGAGGACCTGCTCGGAGACGACGATGGTGAGGCCCTTCTCGTCGCGGATGTCCTTGAGCACCTCGGCGAGCTCCTTGATGATCGACGGCTGAATGCCCTCGGTCGGCTCGTCTAACAACAGGACCTGCGGGTCGCTCGCCAGGGCGCGAGCGATGACGAGCTGTTGCTGTTGGCCGCCCGAGAGGTTACCCGCGCGGCGCTTCTTCATGTCCTTGAGCACGGGAAAGAACCGGTACAGCTCCTCGGGAGGCTCGGCCTTGTCCGATTTCAGACCGGTGATGATGTTCTCCTCTACCGTCAGCTTGGGGAACACCATGCGGCCTTGAGGTACATACGCGAGCCCCTCGAGCACGCGCTCGAAGGGCTCCTTGTGGGTCAAGTCCTTGCCCCCGAGCACGATGCTGCCGCGCCGCGCGGGCAGAAGGCCGATCAGGGCCTTCATCAGCGTGGTCTTGCCCATGCCGTTGAGCCCGAGGATGGCCACGATCTCGTTCGGCTTGACGTCGAGCGAGAGGTTGTCAATGACCTGGCTTTGACCGTAGGCGACCCGGAGGCCGTCGACGCGCAGCAGGCTTTGGTCTTGGACGCTGGTTTCCATGGCTTTCCTGTTGCCTATCCTGCCGATCAGTGGCCGAGGTAGACGTCAATCACTTTGGGGTCGTGTTTCACGGCGCTCATTTTACCCTCGGCGAGCAGCTTGCCCTGGTGCAGCACCGTGACTGTGTCCGCAATGCTCTCGACGAACTGCATGTCGTGCTCGACCACGAGCACGGCGCGGCCCTGGCTCAGACGCTTGAGCAGCTCTGCCGTCTTCTCCCGTTCGGGTAAGCTCATGCCCGCCACAGGCTCGTCCAACATCATCAGGTCCGGGCTCTGGATCAAGAGCAGGCCGATCTCGAGCCACTGCTTCTGCCCATGCCCGAGGATCTCGGCGCGATCGTTCAATCGATCTTTCAGGTAGACGAGCTCCGCTATCTCTTCCACCCGGTCGATGACCGCACGCGTGCGCCGGCTCATCAGGGCGCCCCACCAGGTGCGCTTGGAGGGGTAGGCCATCTCCAGATTTTCGAACACCGTGAGCTCTTCGTAGACCGACGGTGTCTGGAACTTGCGCCCGATGCCGGCCTGCACGATCTCGTGCTCCTTCAGCGTCGTGATCTCCTCGCCCTTGAAGGTGACACGCCCCTGCGAGCAGCGCGTCTTGCCGGAGATCAGGTCGAGGAGCGTGGTCTTGCCCGCGCCGTTTGGGCCGATGATGGCTCGAATCTCGCCGTTGTCGAGGTACAGCGTGAGGTCGTCGACGGCCTTGAAGCCATCGAACGACACGCTCAGCCCTTCGACTTCGAGCAGGTGGGGCTGGCCCATCATCGCGGCACCTCCGTGTGCGGCTCTGAGGGCGCGGTCGGGGCCGGTTCTAGCTGGCGCAGCTTGGCGCCGAGTTGTTTCAGGCGTGCCGCGACAAACCAACGTTTGACGTCGAGACCTGCGAGCCCATTGGGGAATGCCATGACCACCAGGATAAAGAGGCCACCGAGCAGAAACAGCCACAGCTCCGGCAGGCTCTCGGAGAAGAAGGTTTTCCCGTAGTTGACCAGCAAGCTGCCGTAGATGGCGCCGAGCAGCGAGTGCCGACCGCCGACTGCCGCGCAGATCACCATCTCGATCGAGGGCACGATGCCGACGAAGGACGGTGACATGAAGCCCACGACGAGCGTAAACAGGGCCCCACCGAGCCCGGATACGACGGCCGCGAAGACGAAGACGAAGACCTTCAAGCTGGCCACGTCGTAACCGGTGAAGCGCACGCGCTCCTCCTTCTCTCGCATGGCGACCAGGATGCGGCCGAGCTTGGAGCGGAGCAGCGCGCTCGACAAGAGCACGATGCAGAGGAGCGAGAGCGCGGTCACGTAGTAGAGGACAATCTTCGCCTCGTCAGTGCGGATATCCCAGCCGTTCAGCGTCTTCAGGTCCGTGATGCCGTTGACTCCACCCGTATAGCCCTGTTGCCCGATGATCAGGATGGTCAGCACGGAGGCGATGGCCTGGGTGATGATGGCGAAATACACGCCACCGACCCGGCGCTTGAACATGGCGAGGCCGATGCCCAGCGCGAGCAACCCGGGGACGGCGAGCACGGCGAAGAGCGCAAACGGCAGGCTCTGGAACGGCCGCCAGATGTACGGCAGCTCGGTCAGCTGGTTCCAATCCATGAAATCGGGAATGCCGGGGGTCGACTGGATCGACGTGCTCTGCGGATCGGAGGCCTCGAGCTTGAGGAACATGGCCATGGCGTAGCCACCGAGCCCGAAGAACACGCCTTGGCCCAGGCTCAGGATGCCGCCCTTGCCCCAGCACACGACGAGCGCCAGGGCAGGGAACGCATAGGTCAAGTACTTGGCCACCATGCCCAGGCGGAAGCCGCTCAAGCTCAGGGGGAAAACCACGAGCAATAGCAACGCCGTGAGCACGAACGCGAGATTCCTCTGCGCGAGCGTTCGGGCCCACGCCGGCGGGTGCGCAAAACGCGAGGCAGAATCGAGAAGCTTCTGCATGTTCAACGCCTCACCTTCAACGTGAACAGCCCCTCGGGGCGAGCCATCAAGATCAAGATCACGGCCATCAGCGTCAGCACCTTGGCCATCGACCCCGTCATGAAGAACTCGGTGGTGGCCTGGGCCTGAGCGATGCTGAAGGCCGACGCGATAGTGCCGACCAGGCTCTCCGCGCCACCGAACACCACGACCAGGAACGTGTCGACGATATACAGCGACCCGCTCGTCGGGCCCGTCGAGCCGATGGTGGTAAAGGCCGCGCCGGCGATGCCCGCGAGGCCGCAGCCGAGCCCGAAGCTCAGGCGGTCGACACGGCGGGTGTTGATGCCGGCCGCGCCGCTCATGGCCCGGTTCTGCGTGGTGGCTCGCACCCGGATGCCCCAGCGCGTCTTGAATAGCGCGAGGAACACGGCGGACGTGAGCAGCGCGGTCAGGCCCATCACGAGCAGCCCGTTGATCGGGATGTCGATGCTCTCGGTGGGCTCGAGGGAGCCCATCAACCAATCGGGCAAGGTGGCGCTCACTTCACGAGCACCAAAGATGGACCGGAAGGCCTGCTGCATGATCAGGCTGAGCCCCCAGGTCGCGAGCAAGCTGTCGAGTGGGCGGCGATACAAGTGGCGGATCATCGCGTGCTCCACGAACAGCCCGAGCGCCGCCGCGATAGCGAACGAGAACACGAGAGACACTAGGAAGTAGGAGCCGAGCAGCCAGGGCGCCCAGCGGTGGCAGACCTCGGACAAGACATAAGTGGTGTAGGCGCCGACGGTCAAAAACTCCCCGTGCGCCATATTGATGACGCCCATCTGGCCGAAGATGATCGCCAACCCGAGCGCCATGAGCAACAGCACACAGAACGTGCTCAGGCCGTTGAAGCCCTGCATGACCGCGATGGAAAACGATTCCGTAATCGACACTCTAATCCTCCTCTGTGAGCCCCCCCTCCCCCTCGTGTTGCATCCTACAGCGCGTGGGAGCTGGAGCAGCCCGCGGCTCTGCTACGAGCCGCGGGCGGCTCGCTTCAGGCGATCAATGCGTTGCGGTTCATTGATAGCCTTCGGGGAACGGGTTGGGCTCGATCAGCTCGGACTCGTACAGCACCTTGAATTGGCCAGTCGCCTCCACCTGGCCCACGCGTAGCTTGCTCCACAGGTGGTGGTTCTTGTGGACCTTGACGTAGCCTTCGGGAGCCGTCTTGAGCTCGATGTCCGGGGAGGCCGCCACGACCTTGTCCACCTCGAAGCTGCCGGCCTTTTCGACGGCGGCCTTCCAGAGCCAGGGCCCGAGGTAGGCGGCCTGAGTGACGTCGCCGATGACTGACTTCTCGCCGTACTTCTCCTTGAACGCCTTGACGAAGGCCGTGTTATTGTCGTTGGGGAGGCTCTGGAAATACTTCATCGCCGCGTAGAAGCCGACCATGTTCTCGCCGCCGATGCCCAGCAGCTCATCCTCCGTGACGGAGATGGTGAGCAGAGTCTGCTTGTCGGAGGTGACGCCCGCCGCCTTCATCTGCTTGTAGAAGGAGACGTTGCTGCCGCCGACCACGATCGCGTACACGGCGTCCGGCTTCTGCAGCTTGATCTTGTTGATGAGCGAGCCGAACTGGGTGTGCCCGAGCGGGTAGTACTGCTCGTCCAGCACCTGGCCCTTGAGCACTTTCTCGATGTGCTTGCGCGCGATTTTGTTGGAGGTGCGGGGCCAGATGTAATCCGAGCCGATCAGGAAGAAGGTCTTGGCCCCCTTTTCCTTCTGCAACCAGTCGAGGCCGGCGATGATCTGCTGCGTCGCCTCTTGACCCGTGTAGATCACGTTCTTGGACTGCTCGAGCCCTTCGTAAAACGTGGGGTAATAGAGCAGGCCGTTCTCCTTCTCGAAGACCGGCAACACCGCCTTGCGCGAAGCGGACGTCCAGCAACCAAACACGGCAGCCACACGGTCATTGACCAGTAGCTTGTTCGCCTTTTCGGCGAAGGTGGGCCAATCGCTCGCGCCGTCTTCTTGGATGATCTCAATCTTGCGGCCCAGGATGCCGCCCGTGGCGTTGATCTGATCGATAGCGAGCCGCTCCGCCTGAATCGAGCCGGTTTCGCTGATGGCCATCGTGCCCGTCGCACTGTGCAACTGCCCGACCGTCACGACCGTGTCGGTGACCGCCAGGCCCCGTGCCCCACCGCCTGCTGGCTTGTTGGCCACCACGGCGGCGCTGGCGGTGCCTTCGATGGCTTTGTTCTCCTTACTGCAGCCGAGTGCTGGGCTCAGCAGGAACAGGGATAGTCCAAACAAGAGCCTCGCCGCGCCGCTCGATAGGCGCGCCGCCGCTGTAAAATGATGGGTTTCTTGGCATGTCATCTTCGGTACCTTTCGCTGTCATCGATGGCAATTCAGCCGAGCATCTGCGATCCGTTGAAGGACTGCGATCCGGTGAGGGACGAGGCTGGCCGCCGCTACGATGAGTCGTCGCGTCGTGATGCTCTGCGATGTCCTCGTAGAGAGAGGGCCATCGCTCGCGGGTTATCGCCCGAGCTGTGTACGTGCACGCCCATGGCGGCCGTACCGTTGTCATCAGTGGCAGTCTCGTCGGTGAATGTTTCTCACTGGTCTGCGGCAGGTGACCGATGCGTAAATCTTTGAACGCCGTCGCCGAGCTCTCCAAGCTCTGCGCGGGACCTCGTCGAAACGCGCGTGCAGCTGGCTTTTCAGCGTGAAACACCGTCGCGGCCTGGCGCTGGGTTGTTTGAGCGCGACGCCCCCGTTTCTCTATGTGTGCTCGCAGCGTTTCGGCGAGCCTCGCGTGCAGTGACTCATCGCGTGCGATCCGCCGCGCGCCCCCCCGCTCGAGCTCGAGCCCTCTTCGGCAGCGCGTCCGCTCCCGACCGCACGGCGCAGAGGAGCGGGTTCCAGGGTTTCCGTTTCGGGCGCGAAGGAAACCGAGAGGCCGCGCACCGAAGCTCGGTCAGGGCGCCTTTTGGGAGAAAGTTTCAGTAGAGGGCGCGCGTCGGCTGGGCTCTCGCGCGTGGCCGGCCGGTAAACGGTGGAGCGTGGCCGAGTTTCTGGCTAGCGTCGCGCCATGTTGCAAATCGATCTTTCCGGCAAGACCGCGCTGCTTACCGGCGCCGCCGGCCAACTCGGGCGCGTGATGGCCCGCACCATGGCGGCTTGCGGAGCGGATCTCATCCTCCACTATCATCGCGACGAAGCTAGCGCCAAGCGCCTGGAGCAGGAGGTTATCGCGCTCGGGCGCCACGCCGTCAGCGTGCAGGCCGATGTCGGGACGGCGGCAGGCGTGAAGGCAATCGCCGACGCCGCGCGAGACAGCATCGGGGAGCCCGACATCGTCGTGATGAACGCGGTGGCCCAGATTCACCCGTGGAGCCCGATCGTCGAAGAGAGCCTAGAGGACTACGAGAGCCAATTCAGGACTTGCGTGATGCAGGCCGTACTCTTGACAAAGGCCTTCGTGCCCCAGCTGCAAAAAAAGGGCTGGGGCCGCGTGATCGGAATCAACACCGAGTGCGCGATGCAGATGTTCGAGTCGCAATCGGCTTACGTGGCCGGCAAGCGCGGCATGGACGGAGTGCTGCGCGTCCTCGCACGCGAGGTGGGCCGGTACGGCATCACGGTCAACCAAGTCGCGCCGGGCTGGACGATCTCCGATCGCGATCGAGAGCGGCCGGCCGACGACGCGGGCTATCTGCAGGCGGTGCCTTTGCGCCGGCGAGGCACGGACCAGGAGATCGCGAACGTGGTGGCGTTCCTGGCCTCGGACCTCGCGAGCTTCGTGCATGGGGCGTTCGTGCCCGTCTGCGGCGGTAACGTCATGCCTGCGATCTAGCTGGCGGACGCCGCCGTCAACTACTCTCGCCTTACGCTGGCGGTGGGGGCTCCGATTGCGGGCTGTACACGACCACCTGATCGCGCCCGCGCGACTTCGCCAGGTAAAGCGCGCTGTCGGCCGCCTTGACGAGCGAGTCCGGCGATGTCCCGGCGACGTCTCGGCTGTCCGCCACGCCGACGCTGACCGTGACGCTGGCTGAGCCGTCCTCGAAGTCGAAGTGCTCGCGCCGCACCACGCCGGCGATGCGCTCGGCCACGATCAGCGCGCCCTGTTTGGGCGTCTGCGGCAGCAAGATGGCGAACTCTTCGCCGCCGAAGCGCGACGCGGTGTCTACCTCGCGCAGCCGCGCGGTCAGCCGTGTGGCGACGCCGCATAGGACGCGATCCCCCGCGTCATGGCCGTAGAGATCGTTGATGCGCTTGAAGTGGTCGACGTCGATCATCAAACAGCTGAGCGGGGTGGCGTAGCGCTTCGTGATGGCGAACTCGCGCTTGAGCACGTCATCGAAGCGGCGCCGGTTGAACAACCCGGTGAGCGGATCGGTGATGGCCAGGGCCTCGACGTGATGCAGCATGGACTGCAGCTCGGTGTTGCGCTTCTTGAGCTCGATCTCGGCGGACTTGACGCGCAGTGCGGCGAAAATCCGTGCGTCGAGCTCCTCGTCCGCAAACGGCTTCGGCAGGTAGTCGTCTGCCCCGATGTTCAAGCCCTCGACGCGCTCCTGAAGCTCGCCGCGCACGGTGAGCATGATGATGGGGATGTCCCGGCTGTCCCCCGACATCTTCAGCCAGCGGCACACCGCCAGCCCGTCCATGTCCTGCATCACCACGTCCAGCACGATCAGGTCGGGTTTCTCCGAACGCGCGAGCTTGAGCCCCTCGATCCCCGATTGAGCCCAGATGACGTCGTAGCCCTGCTTCTCCAGGGTGGCTTTGATGTGCGCACCTTGGGCTTCACTGTCTTCGACGAGCAGCAGCTTCCCCTTGACTGACGACACTCGCATAAGGTTTCCTCGAGTAGCGTGGGCCGCGCAAGGGGTAACTCGCGAGCACCGCAATAATGCCGCTGTCGCTCGCGCCCGCCGATGTGTGTTAGCAGCGCTTCCGATCGAGGCTTATGTTATGGAGGCGCTCTCCTGGAGAGTACCCCTTGATAACGAATCGCCATCACTCCCGCGGCCCTGGCCAGCGCCAACGCAGCTCTAACGACTCTGGTCAATTGTTTTGGTTTACCGCGCTCGCCTCGGTGCTTGGCTGCCGGGCATCGGCGCCCGTCGCTCCGCCCGCGCCAGATCCGGCGCTCGTCGGCAGCCCAGGTGCCAATGTGGGTGTCGCTGCGACTTCGTTGGCTCCACCCGCGGCACCTCGGGCCTTGCCGGCCTTCTGCGAGGGCGTCGGCGTCGGGGCCCCGCTGCCCACTGCCGCTCAGGCGTCCCTCATCAAGGACGGCTTCGTGTTCGTGGAGGGCCCGGTGTGGAGCGAGCAAGCGGGTGCCTTCTTCTTTTCGGAGATGGATTTCAATAGCCCTGGGCCAAAAGGTCCGCCGTCGAAGATCCACAAGCTGGTGTTGCCCTCGAGCATCGAGGTGTTCATCGCGGACGCGGGGAGCAACGGGCTCGCCATCGACGCCCAGGGCCTGGTGGCGTGCACACATGATGACCAGACGCTCTCCCGCTACGCGCTCGAGGGGAAGCAGCGCAGCGTCTGGGTGAGCGACTTCCACTCCAAGCACTTCAACTCTCCCAACGACTTGGCCCTGCACTCCGCGGGCTACGCTTACTTCACCGATCCCGACTGGCAGATCGGAGAGCGCAAGAACGAGACCGGTGTGACGGGGGTCTACTTCCGAAATGCTCAGGGCGAGGTGAGCTTGATCGATGGCGAGCTCGAGCGGCCCAACGGCATCGCGCTGTCCCCGGATGAAACTCGCCTCTACGTGGGGGCGGCCAACGGCGGCGTGAGCGTGTACCAGGTGCTCGCGGACGGTAACGTCTCCGCGCGCCAGAGCTTTGCCGAGGTGAAGGAGCCGGACGGCATGGGCGTGGATTGCGCGGGCCGCCTGTACGTGGCGAGCCACGGCCCGGGTGAAGTGGTGGTGCTGTCGCCTGAGGGCGCAAAGCTCATGGCGATCAAGGTCGCGCCGCGCGCGACCAACGTGGCGTTCGGTGGCGCGGATCACAAAACCCTGCTCGTCACGGCCGGCTCAGGCGTGTACAGCGCGCCCGCGCCGACGCCGGGGTTCCCGTATTAGCGGCCAGGCTTCAGGCTTCAGGCTTCAGGCTCCAGGAGCTTCAGGCTTCAGGCTTCAGGCTTCAGGCTCCAGGAGCTTCAGGCTTCAGGGGGACTACCGCGAGCTCCAGCGTCGCCCGAAGCCCGAAGCCCGAAGCCCGAAGCCCGAAGCCCGAAGCCCGAAGTCTGGAGCCCGAAGTCTGGAGCCCGAAGCCCGTCAAATGGCGCGGGCGATGATTTCAATGGGCGCGATGCTGCCGCGTTCGAGCGTGCTCATCACGTTGCCGAGCCGCTCTGGAGTGGAGGGCCCCATCAAAACGTGGAGCCCGAGGGGCGGCGTGCCGTGCAGAGCAGCGTGCGCGCGCATGGCACGGCCGAGCTCGATCGACTGATCGCGCCGGTTGCGCTCTTTCTCGATGACAAAGCCCTGGGCTTTGAGCAGCTGGCGGTAGGTGTCGGGCGTCTCCACGAAGCTCGTGGCCAGCGACTCGGCCCAGGGCATGGGGTAGGGGAGCTCCAGCCCGTCCATCCGCATGATGTCGTAGATGGCGAACTTGCCGCCGGGCTTTAGCACGCGCCGGACCTCGGCGAACAACGCGGCCTTGTTCTCGATGTTCATGCCGACGTGGAGCAGCGTGGCCACGTCGAAGCGCGCGCTCGGAAACGGCACGGCGAGGGCGCTCGCCTGTTGAAAGGAGGCGAGCGCGTCGAGCCGGCAGCGTTCGGTGATGGCGTTCGCCACCTCCACGAACTCTGACGTGAGGTCGATGCCGACCACCTTACAGCCATGGGCTTCCGCGAAGTACCGCGCGGGCCCCCCGATGCCCGAACCCACGTCCAGCACTTCCAGCCCCGGACTGAGCCCGAGGTCGGCGGCGAGCTCGACGGTGGCGGGAAGCCAGCCGAGGTGAAACTCGTCCACCCCTGCCAGATCGGAAGCCGAGAGGGCATCGACGTTCTTGCCGCTCTGACGCAGCGCTTCGAGGATCGCTTGCTCCAAGCGGCCGTGGCTGTAGTGGCGGGCAACCTGTGCTTCGGTGTCCATGTCTCGGCTCCCTTCGGTGATGAGGCGCTCCCAGAGTAGCGCTCGGATGCTGGCGGATCGAGCCGAAGCCACTAGGGCGTCAAGGTGCGCGCGAGTGGGTGAGCTCGGCGCGTGCTCGATTTGACACGATTGTGCCTGCGGGTCGTTGGCCGAGCCGCGGGAGCTCACGCGGCACAGACATAGTCGCGTAGCTCGACGAAGCCGAGAGCATTCAACGCCGCGCGCACCTCGCCACGTGGGCCCGAGCGGGCCACCGATGCGACCAACGGCTGTGGCCCGTGCAGCCGCATGAAGTCGCAGAGCTCGAGCGGACCGAACACAGGCGCGCCCAGGATGCGCTGCCCGAGACGCCCCGGATGCACCTCTACGATGGCCGAGGGCTGCTTGGCGTAGCTCGCGAGCGCCTTGGCCAGGCTGCGTCCCGTATCCCCGTAACCCCACAGCACATACCGCGAGGTCTGCCGGAGAAAACCTGCCGCGAGGTGATGGGCTTTGCAGGCGACGAAACGTTCGAGCGCATAGGTCGGAGAATTTCGAGACAGGCGCTCGGGCCCATCCCGCCAGCACAGGAGCCGCGTGGGCACGACCCCGAGGCGCTGCCCGTCGCCCAGGAGCCGCAACACCAGATCGTAGTCTTCCGGCCAACCCATGTCCCGGTACCCGAAGCGCTCCAGTACCGAGCGGCGCAGCATCAAGCTCGGGTGCGCGATGGGGCACTCGACGAAGGCGTCTCGCGCGACCTCGGCGGCCGTGCGCAGCGAATTGAGCCAGGCTTCGTACGTTCGGCGCCCCGCCAGCAGATCTCGACGGGGAAAGATGCGCACGTGACAGCCGACGCCGGCGAGGGCCGCGTCCGCGGCCAGGGCCTTGACCTGAAGCTCGAGGCGGCGCCCGTGCATGATGTCGTCCGCGTCCATGCGCGCGACGTATTGCCCGCGACAAGCAGCTAGCCCATGCTCGAGCGCTTGCACGATGCCCCCGGGGGGTCGGGTGAGGACGCGGAGGCGAGGGTCGAGGGCCGCAGCCTGCGCCAGCAGCTCGCTGCTCTGGTCCGAGGAGCCGTCATCGACGGCCACGCACTCCCAGCTCACGCCGCGCTGGCGTGCGATGCTCCGGAGGCTCAGCCCGAGCGTCGCCTCCGCGTCCCGCACGGGCATCAACACGGAGACGAGCGGAGCCATGGCGAGGACGGTGGATTCGATTAGCTTGCGCGGCCCGGATCGGCAATGTAGTTGCGGGGAGCTCGTGATGAAAGCGTTCGGGTGGCAGGACGTAGTGTGGGCTGTCGTTGCCACGGGCGGCGCCGTTGCCGTCTACTTTCTGTTGCGGACGCCGGAGCCCGCGCGCACTGGCCTCGCGTTGGTCGCCGCGGTGTGTGGCGCTGCCGAAGAGCGTCAGGGGCTCTTGGCGCGGCACGTGGCCGAGCCGCTCGAGCTGGATCTCGGAGGGCTGGGCGATGCCAGCAGCCGAGGCAGCCATTCTCACGAGCAGCTCGCTGCCGAGCTCGAGCAGCTCGACGCGCTCTTGCCCGAGTGCGCCTTCAGCTTGCACGATTGGAGGCTTCGCTCCGCGTCGGATGGAGCCGAATGGCTAGAAGGCGTGCTCGAATATTCGGATTCGCAGCCCTCCGATCTGCACGGCCAGCGGCGTGCACTCCGCGCCTCATTTCGACGTGTAGCCGGTGAGTGGCGCGTCGAGCGCGTGCTGCTCGGGGGCAGCGAGCGCCGGCTTCCGGAAGCCAGGCCCTAAAGCTGCGGCCCTGCACCGAGCCCGCCGCCATCGCCCACACTTGCCGCCATGACGCGCGGGGACTCGGAAATGGGTCTGCGCCCTCGCCGAGGCTGTTGCCTTGATTCACTTCGCCGTGGTGTCATACCCGTGACATGACGAAAGAGGTGCGGCGTGCCTGCGGTCACGCTCGGCCGTGGGTGGGCGGGCTCTTGGCGCTGGCGCTCTCGAGTTGTGATGCCGCCCCTCCTGAGTCGCTCCATCGGCGTCCCGCGTCGGAGGCGCCGCGCGCGGCTGTCCCCGGAGCTCCCCCCGGAGCGCGCGCTGCTTCGAGCCAGGGCGAATCGAGCCGAAAACTAGCGGTCCCGAGCGTGGCGGCCGCCCGTGGCGCAGCTCTGACCGCGGAGGCGCTGACAGCGAAGGCGCCGGCCGCGCCCGTCACGCCAGCGGGCGAGTATCGGCATGCCATGCCGGGGCGCTTGATCGCCATCGGTGATCTGCATGGCGACCTAGCCGCGGCGCGCGCCGCGTTGCGGTTGGGCGGAGCGATCGACGCACAGGACGTTTGGGTCGGCGGCAAGCTGACCGTCGTCCAAACTGGGGACCAGCTCGACCGGGGCGATGACGAACCGCAGATCGTCGATCTCTTCGAGCGCCTCGCGAAGGACGCTGCGGCGAGCGGGGGCCAGGTCATCGCGTTGAACGGCAACCACGAGACGATGAACGTGCAGGGCGATTTTCGTTATGTCACCCCGGAGGGCGTGACGGACTTCGCCGGAGCCCTGCCGCGCTCACCCCAGGCGAGCGGGGCAGCACCGCCGTTTACGGATCGCGCGGCTGCGTTTTTTCCCGGCGGCGCCTACGCGTTGAAGCTTGCCCAGCGCGACGTGATCGCCGTCGTGGGCGACAGCGTGTTCGTGCACGGCGGCGTCTTGCCCGAGCACGTTCAGTACGGCATCGACCGGATGAACCGCGAGACGCGTGCGTGGATGAAAAGCGGTGGGCGCCGCCCCCCCGAGGTCATCACGAGCGATCGCGGGCCCGTGTGGGTCCGTGATTACTCGGTCGATCCGGTCTCGGACGCGACCTGCGCGACACTGGCAGAGGTGCTCACCGCGCTCGGGGTGCGCCGCATGGTCGTGGGGCATACAGTGCAAAACGCGGGCATCACTTCAGCGTGCGGCGACCGGGTGTACCGAATCGACGTCGGCTTGTCGCGCTACTACGGCGACCACCCGATCCAGGTGCTCGAGATCGGGGAGGGTGGCGTGAAGGTATCGAGCGCGCCGCGCTGAATCGCGCGCCGCCGGTTGGGGCGAGGGGAGCGTATTGGTTTAACGCGAGCACAGGCGCAAGACGGCGCCGAGGGACGCCACGTCGGGATCGTCCATGTCCGCCACCACGTCAAAGAGCGCCGCGTCCTCGGGGTAGGCATCGATACCCTCGAGCTTCAGCGTGCAGGCTTGACCGTGCTCATCGACGATGTGAGCTAGGCGCGCCCCTGCGTCGTCGAGCAAGCCCAAGCGAGAGGCCAGCACGGGCCCGTCGCGGAGCGCATCCGGCGAGGCTTCGGCGACGGCGAGGAAGGCGACCCCACCGCCTGCCCGCAGCGTGGCGTCCGTGAAGCCGAACGGCACCCCGGCGTGGTAACCCAAATCAACGCGCACTACCCGGCACAAATCGGGCGCTGGCCCGGAGCTGTCGAGCCAGCGCAAAAATTCATCCAGCGCCAAAGTGCCGACCGCATTCACCGGCTGCAACTCAGCCGATGCCGCGCCGTTACCTCGCTGGAACAATTCGATGCCAGCGCCTCTGACTAGCGCGCCTTCCAGGTTGAGCTCCGAACCGGAGAAAGCGACATGGCTGCGCAGCCGCGCGTACAGGTCGCTCGCGTTGCGCAGCTGGGGTGCGGCGCCAGGTGCGATCAGGACGATGCGTTCGCGCGCAGGCAGCGAGCCCGAGCCGAACGCCAGGAATCGGCCGTCGGGCAACACCAGCGCCGCCTCGAGGTCCAGCTTGCCCCGTTTGTTGCCGATCGCGGCCTCGAAGCGGCGTCGCCCTGCGCTGCCCCGCGGCAAGAGCAGCGGCTCCAGGGCCTCGCCCGGGCGGGTCCCCAGCAGCCCGAACACATTGACGTCGTCCTGCACCACGACGCGCTTCTCCTGCCAGCGCCTGATCGCCGATGCCGCCCGCGCGAAGCCGGGATAGTCGTCCCCGCTCGATTCGCCCGCATAGACCAGCGGGTAAGGCGGGCCGAGGACCGCCACCAGCGTCGGATCCAGCTCGGCGCGGAGCTCCGAGACGACGGGAGGTTCTCGCGCGAAAGGCCTATCGGGCATGGTAGGATCGACCTGTCCGGGCGTTCATATCACGCCGCCGCGTTTCTCGCCGTGCCAGATGGTTCTTGGCGCCGCCATCGACCTCGGCGTAGTAATGCGCCGTCAAAGGAGCCACGAGACATGACAGAGTTCAAAACCATCCAGACTTACCTCGGCGAAAAGGCCAGCTACTACCTCGAGCATCAGAGCAAGACGGTGCCGAAGGAGAAGCTGCACTTGCCGTCGCCCGACTTCGTCGAGCGAGAGTTTGGGCCATCGAACCGCAGCCCGCAGGTGCTGCGCAGCTTGCAGGCGCTGTATGGCCACGGTCGTCTGGCGAACACTGGCTACCTATCCATTCTGCCGGTCGATCAGGGTATCGAGCACTCGGCAGGCGCCTCGTTCGCGAAGAACCCGGAGTATTTCGATCCGGAGAACATCGTCAAGCTCGCCATCGAGGGCGGCTGCAACGCGGTCGCCAGCACCTTCGGCGTGCTCGGTATGGTGGCGCGCAAGTACGCCCACAAGATCCCGTTCATGGTCAAGTTCAACCACAACGAGCTGCTCACCTATCCCAACAAGGCGGAGCAGATCACCTGGGGCACGATCAAGCAGGCTTGGGACATGGGCTGCACCGCGGTGGGCGCGACCGTTTACTTCGGGTCTGACGACGCGAGCCGCCAAATCGTCGAGGTCTCGAACATGTTCCAGCAGGCGCACGAGCTCGGCATGGCCACAGTGCTCTGGTGCTACACGCGCAACAAGGCGTTCAAGGTCGGCAAGACGGATTATCACGTGTCCGCAGACCTCACCGGTCAGGCCAACCACCTTGGCGTGACCATGAGCGCTGACATCATCAAGCAGAAGCTGCCGGAGAACAACGGCGGCTATAAGGCGCTCAACACGGGTGAATCGTCGTACGGCAAGCTCGACGAGCGCATCTACTCGCAGCTCACGAGCGATCACCCGATCGACCTGTGTCGTTACCAGGTGCTCAATTGCTACTCCGGTCGCGTCGGGCTCATCAACAGCGGCGGCGCCTCCGGCAGTAACGATTTCGCCGAGGCCGTCATTACCGCCGTCATCAACAAGCGCGCTGGCGGCTCGGGCCTGATCAGCGGGCGCAAGGCATTCCAGCGTCCGATCGCCGAAGGCGCCAAGCTACTGCAGACGATTCAAGACGTGTATCTCTCTCCGGAAGTCACGATCGCCTGAGCTTCTGTCGAGCCCGCGTTTGGGCTCGGGCTCGGTAAGGGCCGCGTTCTAGTCGTCTCTCCACTAGAGCGGCCCGAGCCAGCCGGCTGGCTTGCGAGGGTGTCACCTCACGTGATACGCCAACGCGGTGTGGAGTTGGCCCGAAGGCGCGCGAGGCACGGTTTTCTACCTGAGCGCGGCGCTGTCGGCGCTCGCCTGCGGCGACGCGGCCCCGCGCGTGTGGAGTGGCGCGCAGAGCTGTATGGTGGCTCTGCCGCCCCTCGGCGCCACGGAAGAGGTACCGCCTTCTCAGAGGGCGTTCGAGCCCGATGTCCTGCCGACGCCGACGGGTTTTTCGCTGCAGAAGCTCACGGTGGGCCCCATTGGCGGATTTTCGTGCCTCGCCGAGCGTGCTGACGCCACGCTGGGCAGCGGCGGCGGTCTGGTTCGAGAGCTCGTGATCGGGCCGTTCGAGTGCCTGGCGCCTGACGGGCGCATGTACGTCCTCACCGGGACCGGGGCCATCGACGCCGAATCCAGCAGCTTCTTCAGCCTCACGTTCCCCGCCTGGTTCGGTAACGACCCGGCCATCCTCGTGTGCACGACCATCCTGCGGCGGCGCGCGGTCGTCGTGGGATCCGATGCAGGCGTAGAGCCGCTCCCCAGCTTTGGCGGCTGAGCTCGCAGGCGCAAGGAGCGGTCTCGCGACGTGGCCGCGTTGGCGACGGCGCTTGCGCCGTTCGGCTCGGAGCTCGGCCGTCCATCGAGCACCCCCATCGTCGCCAACGCTTCGCTCCGGCGGCCGTCACCCCTGCCGGGCGTCCATCGGGCCGACGAGCGTGCCAGAGACCCCAGAAGCGCTGCGCTGCCGCGCGAGGCTCGTTTGCACCCCAAACAACGGATGCACCGTCCGTTGCGCTCGCGGGAGCGCCGAGGCCCAAACATCCATGGGTGAGTCTCAGGCGCCCGCGGCCAAGACTGGGCGAGCCATCACCAGTCCCGCATCGACTTGGCGTTGCTGATCTCGAGCACACGAAGCTTCGCTCGCAGCTTGCGGCTCTGGAAGCTCAGCCCAAAGGTTTGGATTGGCGTCCTTTCCGAGAACGGAGTCCGACGCTCGTCCAGGTCCATGGGCCTTGTTTGAGCGTTACGCACGCCGCTTGTATCGAACGTGGCCATCTGCAATCTTCTGCTCTGTGCAGCGGCAACCTCTCGAGTCGCGAGCCGTCGTATCCGCCGGTTACGACGCAGACGCCCAGGTGCTCGAGCTAGAGTTCCGTTCGGGGCGCGTCTATCGCTACGAAAACGTGCCAGGCTCGGTCTACGGCTGGCTGCTCCGCACGCGGAACAAGGGCGGCTTCGTGTCGCGGATGGTCTCCGGTCGCTATCCGGAGCGAGCTCTACCCGATGCCCGTCCTCGAGACGTTCGCGCGGCGGGCCAAGGGGGTGCGCCCGCTCGCGAGCTCCCCGGCGGGGACGAAGAAGACGCGGCGTTGGAGCAGCTCCTGCGCGCCTCCGTGGCGCTCTTGTCAGACGCCTTGCAGTTCGAGTCGCGGCCCGCAGACGCGCGGCAGGCGGAAGCGCGGCTGGCCCCGAGCTCCCTACCCAAAGCCGAGGCATCCAAAGCCGAGCGCTGACCGAAACCAGTTGGGATCGCGGCACGGGCGGGATTAAGCTCCCGCAATGCAACCCGAGATCGTGCTCTACGGCAACACACCGGTCACGAGCCCGTACGTGATGACCGTCTTCGTTGCGCTCGAGGAAAAGGGTCTGCCCTATCGCCTCGAGCTCTTGGATCTGGCTCGGGGGGAGCAGCACCACCCCGAGTTCGTAGCGGGCTCGATCACGAACCGGGTGCCGACCTTGCACTTGCGGGAGGGGCAGCGGGACACGTGGCTCTCCGAGTCTGTGGCCATCGTCGAGTACCTGGAAGAGCGCTTTGCCGCGCCGGCTCACGCGCGCCTGTACCCGGAAAACCTGGAGGAGCGCGCGCGCGTGCGGCTGGTGCAGGGCCTCGTGCGTAGCGACTTCATGCCCATTCGGGAAGAGCGCTCGACAGACACCCTGTTCTACGGAGCGCCCACCCAGCCGCTCTCCGAACGTGCGGAGGCGGCGCGCGTACGCCTGGTCCGCATCGCGGCCGCGTTGCTCTCGGCGGGTCAGCCCTACGTCGCGTCGGCGTTTAGCATCGCCGACGTGGATCTGGCGACGCTGTTGCAGCGCCTGGCGCACAACGGCGACCCGATCCCCTCGCGCCTCGCTGACTACGCCGACTCAGTGTGGGCCCGCCCCTCGATCCAGAAGTGGCTGCTCTTGACGACCTATCGAGCTCGGCAGCGAGCTCCGCTGTCGGCGTAGTCGCGTCATGGAGGTGAGCGCCGCCAGCCAGGTGTTGGCTGCCATGATCACACCCGCACTGTTGATCTCGGCGGGTGGCACGCTCGTGCTCTCCACGTCGCACCGCTTGAGCCGTGTGGTCGATCGCGTGCGAGTGTTGGCGCGTGACGCTGAGCAGCTCTCGAGCCCCAACCGAGGCGCGCTCACGGACCCCGTCTACTCCTACGCCAAACGCTCGCTCATCACGAGCCAGCTCACCGCGCTGGCCCAACGCGCCTTGATACTGCGCTCCGCCCTGGCGGCGTTCTACACGGCGATTGGGTTCTTGGTCGGCACCAGCATCGCCATCGGGGTGCTCACGTCGCTGAAGTTCCTCGCCGACGGGTTCGTGATCGTGCTGGCGATGGCCGGCGCATCCGCGTTGCTCTGGGGCAGCGTGCTGCTCGTGCGCGAGGGGCGCCTGGCGATCGCGTCCACCCTCGACGAGATGCAATATGTCCGCGGCCTGGTCACCGGAGTCCCGGCCGATTCACGCCGTGACGGGAGTGGGGTCGAAAAGCTCTGAGGGCGAGCGCTCGCTTCGGTGTAAAGGGCCGAGATGCGTTTGGGATTGTATGGTTGGGCGATCGTCGTGGCCGTGGTGGTGCTCGGCTTGGCGGGTTGGGTCATCCGGCGCCCTTTGGTCGACTGGGCCGAAGGGGAAAGCTCCGCGGTACCCGGTGGCTCGGGTCCGATGCAGAGCCTGCGCGTCCGCTTCGAGCCGGTGGCGAGCGGTTTTGCCGGTCCCGTCGATTTGAATTTTGTACCGGGCTCTCCCGATGTCGCGGTGGTGTTGGAGAAAGGCGGGCGCGCGCGGCTCGTCAGGCTCCCCAGCGCCCGCTCGGCCGCCGACGCCGGGGCTCCGGGTGCGGACGCGGCGCTCGAGTCGCCCGGGCCCGACGTGCTCTCGGTGGTCGTCCACGAGGAGTCGGAGCTGGGGCTCCTCGGGCTGGCCTTTCACCCGCGCTACGCGCAAAACGGCCTGATCTATCTGAATACGAACCCGAAAGATGGCGGCCCGCTCCGAACCCGCATCAGTGAGTGGCATTGGCCTCTCGAGGCCGTCGGAAAAGCGCAGGCCACACAGAAGCGCGTCTTGCTCGAAATTCCGCAGCCCTTCAAAAACCATGACGGCGGCCAGCTGGCATTTGGCTCCGATGGCTTTCTGTACATTGGGATGGGGGATGGCGGCAGCCGCCGGGACCCGCAGGGGCATGGGCAGAATCTCGAGTCGTTGCTCGGCAAGATCTTGCGCATCGACGTGGACGCCGCGCCCGGCTACGGCGTGCCCGGCGATAATCCATTCACCAAGACGCCGGGGGCCAAGCCCGAGATCTGGGCGTATGGGCTGCGCAATCCCTGGCGGTTCAGCTTTGACCCCAAGGGCCGCTTGATCGCTGCGGACGTCGGTCAGGACTCGTACGAGGAGGTCGACATCGTCAGCGCGGGGGCCAACATGGGGTGGAAGGTGCGGGAGGCCTCGCACTGCTTTTTCCCCGCGGAGGGCTGCCCCACCGCTGGCCTCGTCGAGCCCATATTTGAATACGGTCGGGACGCGGGCCAGAGCATCACGGGGGGTCACGTGTATCTCGGAAAGAGCCTGCCTTGGCTGTATGGAAAATACGTCTTCGGTGACTTCGTCACGGGCCGCGCCTGGGCGCTCGAACTGCCCGAGCAGGCAGCGCAGCCCGGGCGCGCTGAGGAGCTCGGGGTGTTCCAGCTCGCCTTCTCCGCGTTCGGCCGTGCCCCGAGCGGGGAGCTGTTTGCGCTCGACTTCGCGCGCGGGTTGATCTTGCGGCTCGGGCCTGCCTGAGCAGCTCTGTGGTCGGCGCTGGCCCGCGCGCGAGGACCCGTCGTGACGGCTGCGCCGGGACATGGCAGGCTGCCAGCCACCCGCATGCCTGCACTCCCCGATCCACGTTACGACATTCAAAGCGAGGCGGAGCTCAGCTCGCGCTTCGACGCCGTTAAGGAGGCGTCGATCGTCAAGGAGCTCGATCACGTCGACGCGAACTATGCCGCGTGGATTGCAGCCTCCCCATTCTTCGTCTTGTGCAGCGCTGGCCCCGCCGGCCTGGACGCCTCGCCTCGCGGTGATGCGCCGGGTTTTGTCGAGGTTCTGGACCCCAAGACGCTGCTCATCCCCGATCGGCGCGGCAACAACCGCATCGACAGCCTGCGGAATCTGGTCAACGATCCACGCCTGGCGCTGCTCTTCCTGATTCCAGGTCTGGGTGAAACGCTGCGCGTCAATGGGCGCGCCCGGCTCAGCGCCGACCCGACCCTGCAGGCTCACTTTACGGTCCGGGGCCACGCGCCCAAGCTCGTCATCGTCATGACCGTGGACGCTGCTTATTTCCAGTGTTCCCGCGCCATCGTGCGCAGCGACCTTTGGAACGCCGAGCGCCACGTGGCCCGCTCCTCCTTGCCCAGCCCGGGCAAGATTTTGGCCGACGCTACCGCCGGCAAGATCGAGGCGGGCACCTACGATCGGGAGCTGCCCGGGCGCATCGCGTCGACGCTGTATTGATACAACGCTCTATTGATCCGATGCTCTATTGATCCAACACTGGCAACGTTGGAAGGTATCTCATGAACGCACCGCTCGACCCGGGTCACGCCCTCGGCATCTTTGATGGTCACGGCGACGTCGGCGACAGCCCGCGCCCCGGCAAGCTCGAACATGAGGGCGGCGTCTACCGCGTGACAGGCGGCGGCGCGAACATCTGGAACGAGCAGGACGCCTTCCATTTCGCCTGGAAGCGCCTCTCGGGTGACGTC
Organism: Deltaproteobacteria bacterium; assembly: GCA_043747815.1. Lineage (GTDB taxonomy): Bacteria > Myxococcota_A > Polyangia > Polyangiales > Polyangiaceae > SZUA-265. The sequence goes on along the minus strand of JAYTOL010000244.1, from coordinate 176,048 downwards.
GATCTCCAAGCTGCGTTCGAGCTCATCGGCAAGGGGGTGGAGCCGCACCGCAAGGTCGTGCTGATGCTTCGGCAAGACCTGAGCCCGGGCTCCGCGTATGCCGACGTGTGCGTTCACGGGGACGGCCTCACGTCTCTCCAGTTCCGTTCCCACGCGGGCGCCCCCACGCGAGAAATTCGTTCGCCCATCACCGGCCCTCGCCGGGTCCGCATCGAGCGGCGCGAGCAGCGCGTCACGATCTTTGCCGGTGGCAGCGACGGGCGTTGGGTCGCCACGGGGCCGCAATTTGTCGAGCTGCGCGGGCAAATCTACGTCGGCATCGGGGTATGTTCACACAACGCCGATGTGTTAGAGACGGCCATCTTCACCGAGCTCTCGCTCGACCGACCCAAGCCCAGCATGCAAAATTATCTGAGCCACATCGCCATTTACGATCTTTCGAGTCGCACGAGTCGGGTCGTGCATCGGGGGGAGGGCGTGATCGAAGCGCCGAACTGGTCGCGTGACGGCAAGTTCTTGTTGGTGAACACGCGAGGGGATCTATTCCGTTTGCCTCTCGGCACGTCCACGGGCGCCAAGCTGGAGAAGATACAGCTCGGAGCCGGTGGCTACGTCTGCAATAACGATCACGACCTGTCGGCGGACGGCAAGCTGCTTGCCTTCTCTGCCTCTAGCCCCGCCTCGCCGAAGTCACAGGTGTTCGTGAGCGATGCCAGCGGCGCAAACGTGCGGCTCATCACGCCGGTGGCCCCGAGTTACTTTCACGGCTGGTCGCCGGACTCTCGCTACCTGGCGTTCGTGGCGGAGCGCGGTGACGGCCGCTACGAGCTGTACCGCGTGCCTGCTGCCGGCGGCGCCGAGGAGCGCTTGACTTCTGTGGGCGGCTACGACGACGGCCCTGAGTACTCGCCCGACGGTCGTTGGATTTACTTCAACTCGAACCGCGGCGGGCGCTGGAACATCTGGCGCATTCCGCCCCACGGCGCGGGACCGAAAGACGTCAAGGCCGAGCAAGTGACGAACGACACGCCGGAGGATTGGTTCCCACACATCTCGCCGGATGGCAAAGCGATGGTCTTTCTGTCCTTCCCGACGGGGACCGAGGGTCATAACGACAAGATGCCGGGCATGCAGCTCCGGCTGATCGCCACGCCGGGCAAGTCCGCGACGGCGGCCGAGGTCGAGGTGCTCGAGGAGTTTTACGGCGGGCAGGGGACGCTCAACGTCAATTCCTGGTCACCAGATTCGAAGCAGTTCGCCTACGTCATCTACGAGCCGGTCGCCTAAGAGCGCCCAGGGCGTCCCACGCATCACGGCGCGAACGTGTCGCAGACTTCGATTTTTCCAGTCTTGTAGCCCTTGGCAAACCAGGAGACCCGCCGCCGCGGGATCGCATAGGTAAAGCTCTCCGAGCGGCTCCCCTTGGCGTTCATTCCATCGATTCGGCGCTCGGCGCCGAGCTCGGACGCCTGGCGCAGCGCGGCCTCGAGTTGGGTGGGCTCGGCCAGGTGGCGCTGCTTGGTGGTTCGGCTCCACACGCCAGCGAGGCAGTCCGCTTGGAGCTCGAGCTCGACCTGGACCGACTGCGTGGCGACGGGGCGATTGGCGAGCAAGCTCGCGACCTTCTTGTCGAGGCCGAGCACGCGCTGCACGTGGTGGCCCATCTCGTGCGCGATGACGTAGGCCTGGGCTGCGCCGGATGCCGCGCCATACTTTGCCTCGAGGGCGCGCTGGAACGTCAAATCGATGAACACCTTGTGAGTCCCGGAGCACTCCGGCTCTCCGAACACGACACCGGGCCCGCAGGGGCGCGCCGTGTCGTCGCCCATGAGGACGGGTTCGGCGACCGTGTAGGGCTTGTCTCGCCTTCGAAAATCACGGGCCCACATCGCATCCACGTCGTTCACCACTGCCACCACGAAGTCGTTCAGCTTGGAGTCCTGGCTGCTCAGCCCTGCTGGGGTCGCCGAGGTGGCGGCGGGCTCGGGTGTGGGCAAGGGGGCGCCGTGCAGCCAACCGGCGGCAAACTTTGCGGCCACGACGCCCGAGAGCACTAGACCGGCGGCGAGCACCTGCCGCGCACGGCGTCGCGCCGGAGCCGAAAGGCCCATGCGCTCCGATTGGGGACCGAACCCTCCCATGCTGTCGTGCATCTTTTATGATCCGTTCGTCAGGGCGCGCGTCAGCAACGCGAGCTCTGCGGGCTCCCGCACTGTGTACGGCGCCGGAAGGTCCGACTGTAGGACGGCCTCGCGCCTACGATAGCTAGGGTGGAGGCGTGACCCAGATCAGAACGGAGCGACGGCGCTCAGCGCCGGCGCCCACCCCGGCCTCTGCGCGCCGGAGGCTCGGCGTCCAGCATCGCCTCCATCACTTCGGCCAGCATCTGATCGAAGGGATCGTCCGCGTCCTCGAACGCGAGCTGTGGGCCGAGCATGAACTCCAAGAGGTCGATGTCCCCATCTCGGAAGCTACGCGCGAAATCCCGCAGCTTCTGCAGGTGCGCGAGCTCGCGCTCCATCTGGGCCACCATCTCGTCCACCTCGGAGCTCGGCGTGGCCCGAGAACGCGCGCCTCGCTGCCGCGCGCTCTGCATGCCGGGCACCATCTGCTTCAGATCCTTGAGGTTCGCCGTGAGCGTTCGGAGTTGCCGGCGCAGCTCCTTGTTGGCCTGAAGCATATCGGCCACGCGGCGTTCGAGGTCCGCTTCTCGATCGTGAGTCGAGCTGGGAACGAGCCAGGTTCGATCGATCTCGACCAGGCGCGCCACGTCGCCGCTCTCGTAGGCGCGCGTGACCTCCTTCATCACCGAGGTCAGCGCCTCGCGCTCCTTCGGATCTTGGACTTTGTCGGGATGCAACGCGACCGCCAGCTTGCGAAACAACGCCCGAAGCAAGCTCGCGCCCTTTTCGCTCGGCTTGTTCGCCGAGTAGCCGGCGTCCGTTTCGTGGTCGCCGGGGCGAGGGCCATGTGCTCCGAAAGGCGGGGAACGCCGACCGGCATCATCGCCCGCGTCACGGCCCGGCTCTGCTTGCCGATCCTCTGCGGCCAGATCGGGCAGGAGCTGCGCGTACAAGCGCCGTACCCTGGCTTTGTCTCGTTTGCTCAAGCGGCTCTGACCGCCGAGCAAGGCTTTGAAGATCGCACGCAGCTCGTCCAGGGTGGAGACGAAGCCGTCGCGCAACGGAGCGATCTTTGCCTCTAGCGCGCTCGACGCGTCTCTGGCGTTGGCTTCCGTCAGCTCACACGCGGCCTTCTTCTTCGTGATCTCGCGCAGCAGGCGCTCGTGTTCCTTCTCTAGCGCCTCGAGCCGTAGCTGCGCTGCAGATCTGTGAACGGCGAGCGCGCTCTCCTCCGCGGGAGGTGGTGGCAACTTGACTTGCTGTGACACGGCGCGCGGCATAGCCCAAAGCATAGGGCTCTGTGAGGACATAAGGAACCGCCCCCAAAGGCTCGGTCTTCGAGCCGGAGGCGGCGGTGAGAACGCGACGTGCAGGACGCCGCTCGCTGTGCGTGGCGACGTGCTGCTCGTCAATCGAGCGCCGGAGATGCGTGGTGTTCGTGAAGATAAATCGCCGCCAGCGTGACCAATACCGCGGCTTCCGGACACATAAACTAGGGTGAAAACCCGAGAATTATTCGGTAGCACGCGATTGCATTCATTTCTCATCGCGCATTGGCTTCTCCCGAAGCGAGCCGCATCTCGCGTGCTAAGGCTCATGCTTGGTGCGCCACGTCGAGGGGTCGGCCCTCGGGTACGGACAGGAGCGTTAGACATGCTTGTCGGCGATTTGTCGAAGCCTTGGGTTGTTGCACTGGCTGTAGGAGCCGCCTCTTCGAGTAGCCTGCTGTCGTGTGGTGCAGGCGGTTCTCGCAGCGGCGAACAGCTGGCGCCGGACGCGAACGAGCCGCCGGGCGCGGGCGGGAGCTCGAGCGCCGGGCCCGAGGCAGGTGGCGCCGGTATTGGTGTCATTCCGGGGCCCGCGAGCCCTAGCGTGATCTTCAACCCAGACGACACCCCGATGCCGGCGGCCGCGCCCGGGCCGTCGTTGCGGCGGCGTGGCTTGGTCGGCAAGCAAGTGTCATGTGACGGTGCAGCGACGACGAGCGTGTCGGGGACGGTATACATCCCCTCCGGTCAGCTGCCGCTCTACAACGCGATGGTCTACGTGCCTGAAACGGAGCTCGCTCCGCTCACGCCTGGGGCGAGCTGCAGCTGCGAAATCAGCGGGGAGCCCATCGTCTCGGCGCTGACGGATTCGGCGGGGCGCTTCGTCCTCGAGAACGTGCCGGTGGGTGATGACATACCGCTCGTCATCCAGGTGGGCGACTGGCGGAGGGAGTTCAACATCGGTAGCGTCGAGCCCTGCGTCGAGACCAGGATTGCGGATCGTACGCTCAAGTTGCCGGCGCGGCAGTCCGAGGGGGACCTGCCGAGGATCGCCGTGGCCACCGGCAGGTTGGACGCGCTCGAGTGCCTGGTGCGGAAGCTCGGGGTCGATACCTCTGAGTTTACGAATGGCCGTGGTGGCGGCCGCGTCGAGCTGTTTGCAGGCTATGGCGGCACCCCACGCTACTCCCGCGCGCTCGGCGGCGAAGACTTCGCGCCGGCGGAGGCGCTCTGGTACGACGCCGAGTCACTCGCGGCGTACGACATCGTGTTGCTCTCGTGTGAGGGTGATCCGCGCGGCCACCTCGAGAATAAGGACGAGCGGGCGCTTCAGGGCATGTTCGACTACGCCAACCTGGGTGGCCGCCTGTTTGCGTCCCACTTCCAGGGTATCTGGTTCAAGAACGGGCCTGCCCCGTTCCCCGAGCTCGCCGAGTTCACGAGCGGCAACGACGACGACTACGATACGCTGTCGGCGCAGGTCGTCACCTCCTTTCCCAAGGGTCAGGCGCTGGCAGAGTGGGTCGTGAGCAACGGCACCTCGGCGGCCGCCGAAGTACCGATCCGCGGCGGCGCGCACACCATCGTGAAGGAGAACACCGCGTACGCTCAACGCTGGCTCGACACGACCGATCCCGCATCGGTGCAATACATCTCGGCCAATACCCCGCTCGGGGTCGCGGACGAGCAGCAGTGCGGGCGGGTCGTGCTCAGTGATATCCACGTGTCCCCGGGTGACCCGGGGGATGATTACTCCGACCCCAACACCGACTTTCCCGAGGGCTGCGTCTCACCGACGCTCAGCCCTCAGGAAGCAGTGCTTGCCTTCATGCTGTTCGACATCTCGGCGTGTATCGTTCCGGACAGCCAGGCCCCCGTCGCGCCTCCCATCATTCGCTGAGCGGCGAGCTGGCGCTCGGGGGGATTGCCAGCTCGAGGGTAGTGGCGCTGCCAACTCGATTGCTGCTCGCGATCTGCGCTCCGCGCTAAAGTACGGCAATACACGCTCGAGACCCGCTGGCCCGGCGGTTGCACCATGGCTTGCCCCAGAAGGGCAAGGTCATGGACAATCAACGACGACGCAATCGGTTCGTTCGAGGGGTCATCGAGCGTAGGCGCTGCTGGCGCATCTGGGTGCTGCTCGCCGCGCTGGTGCCTGCGGGGTTCGGCTCGAGCTCCGCCTGCCTCGATCGTCCCATTGGATCGGTACCCCCCGTGACGACGAACTCGTTCGTCGACAAGATCACCCAAAACGCAGTCGACAAGGTGGACCTGTTGTTCATGATCGACAACTCCGTTTCCATGAGCGACAAGCAGGCCATCTTGCGCCTGGCCATCCCCGATCTGGTGGCGCGCTTGGTGAATCCGGTGTGTATAGATAGCCAGGGCAAGCCGCAGGGCACGCCCCCGGCAGGGGCTCCTTGCCCGCAAGGGCAGCGCCGCGAATTCAATCCCATCGAGGACATCCACGTGGCCCTCGTGTCCTCTAGCCTGGGCGACGCGGGCGCCAACGATTACTGCGCTGCCGCGGGCCCGAGCCACGTCCCCGAGCGGGTCGACCTCGCGCACCTGATGGGTAGCCTGCCTCGCGGTCAAGACACGGGCGCTACCGCCGAAGGCTTCCTCGAGTGGAAGGCGAGCAGCACCGATCCCAAAGAGTTCAGCGCCAGCTTCCAGCGCATGGTCGAGAGCGTCGGTGAGAACGGTTGCGGCTGGGAGGCGTCCCTCGAGTCCTGGTACCGCTTCCTCGTCGATCCCTTTCCGTACCGGGAGCTGGCGCGGGTGCGCTGCCCGGGCAGTAGCTCCGATGCGGCCAATTGCGTGCAGGCGGCCTCGGATGGCAGCGACAAAATCCTCGTCGACCAGACGCTCTTGGCGCAGCGTAAGGCGTTCCTCCGGCCCGACTCGCTGGTGGCGATCATCATGCTGAGCGACGAGAACGACTGCTCGATCGCCGTGGGTGGCTCGAGCTGGGTCGTGGCGGATGGCCAGCGCCGCATGAATCGCGGCTCGTCCGCGTGCGCCGAGGACCCCAACTCCAAATGCTGTTACATGTGCGGCGCTCGGGTGCCCGAGGGTTGCCGCGAGGACGCGATCTGTGACTCGGATCCGTCGGAGGACGCCATCCCCGATCGGATGCCGAGGACGCTCGACGGAGTGAACCTGCGCTGCTTCGACCAGAAGCGCCGTTTCGGCAACGATTTTCTGTACCCCACCGCGCGTTACGTGAACGCCCTGAAGCAGCCCGAGCTGTGCTGGAACAGGCCGGACCTGAGCCTCGAAGGTTGCCCGGCGGCAGATCGCATCCCGAACCCGCTCTTCAGCGGCGGCCGCGACCGCTCGCTGGTGTTCCTCGGCGGCATCGTCGGTGTTCCCTGGCAGGCGATCGCCTCGGAGCTGGACGAAAATAATCGTCCGCTCCGCGACCCCACGAAAGAGCTGCGCTTCAAGACGTCCGTAGAGCTCGAAGCGGATGACACCTGGTCCAAGATCCTGGGTTCACCGGGGGTGCGCTGGCAACCGGCGACGGAGTCTCGCGGCGAGATCGCGGCATCTCCCGCGGTTGCTCCCGAGAACCCGCTGATGATCGAGTCGCAGTCCGCGCGTCCCGGCGTCGCCAGCGGAAACCCCTATAACGGTCGGGAGTACGACACCAGCGGTCGTGGAGCGCTGGCGGGCACCGCGATGGACCTCGAGTACGCCTGTATCTTCCCGCTCCCGACGCCTCGCGACTGCAGCTCGAAGGACCCGCGAACGGAGGCCTGCGACTGCTACGGCACCGACCTCGACCGGCCCCTGTGCGAGCGAGAGCCGGGTAACGGCAGCCCGGGCACCATGCAATACTGGGCCAAGGCGTACCCCGGCACGCGCCAGCTTCAGGTGCTGCGGGACTACGGCGAGAACTCGATCGTCGCCTCCATCTGCGCTCGCAACGTCGACATCGGCACGCGCGACACGAGGACGGACTTCGGCTACCGCCCCGCGATGGACGCCATCGTCGATCGCCTGAAGGAGCGCCTCGGCGATCGCTGTTTGCCGCGGGCTCTGCTCACGGCAGAGGATGATTCGGTGCCCTGCACGCTGGTCGAGACCGTGCCACGGCCGACGTCGCCCTGCGAGTGCGACCCGAGCATCGCTCGGAAGGACCCCGACGCTCGCGTGGAAGCCTTGGTTCGCGCTCAGCTCTCGCGCCAGCCCGGCGCGCCGTGTGGCGCAGCCGACCCGGAGTGCGACGAGGCGTGTCTGTGCGAAGTGCTACAGGTCCAGGAGGCCGCCAATCCCGATCCCGAAGCGGCTCTGCGCGTCTGTCGGGAAGAAGAGGAGGCCTCCGGAGTCGAGGGCTGGTGCTACTTGGCCGATACACGAGATCAAAAAATCGGCAACGCGGCGCTGGTCGACGGCTGCCCCGCAACTCAGCGTCAGAAGCTGCGCTTCGTCGGGGGCGGCCTCCAGAAAAACACCACTACTTTCGTCGCTTGCCAGGGGTCCTCGCTGGCGGCGCAGCGCGCACAGTAATCGCTCGCGCTCAGTTTTGCAGCAGCTTCTCCAGCCGCGCGAGGATCTTGTGCTTCTTCGAGTAGACGGTGCTGACGCTGATGCCGAGCTCCAGCGCGATCTCCTCGGGCTCGAGGCCCTGCATGTAAGCGTGCATGAACTGCTGGTCTCGAGCCGAGAGCGTCTTCACCAGCTCGTCGAGCATGCGCGCCTGCTCTCGAGTCGCATACAGTCCGAACGCGTCGGGCTCGTCCGAGCGAGGGTCGACCTCCGAGACGTCCTCGCCGAGCCGGCTCAGCCAGGGTTGGCGCCGATGGCTGCGAAGGAAATCATGCGCGCTGTTGCGAGCCAGCGCGCATAACCACGAGCCGAGCGGTGTACCCCGCTCCGGATCGAAGCTGCGCAGGCGCCGCTTGTCGTCGGACAGGAGCCGCAGGCATAGGGTGCCGTAGATCTCGTCGACGTGGTCAGCGCTGGTGAGCTGCGGAAAGCGCCGCGTGACCTGGCTGATCGCACCGTACAATCGGTGAGAGTAGAGCTCATGAAAGGTGCGCCACGCGCGTTCATCGTTATCCAAGAGGCTCGGGATCAGGGTGGTCTCGTCCAACACGGCAGGTTCTCCTCGAAAGGGCATCGAACTGCCTGCTGATAGAGCACCCCGCGTGCCGGGTTATTAGATAAGCAATTTCAGTAACTTACAGCCAGGGGAAGGCGTAACGGCGTCACCTGTTACGCGTCACGTGAGGAGGAGCTGGGCCCGTCGTGCCTACGCCGGCTCGCCTCCGGATCTTCCACGGCACATGACATGAATGCCGAGGCACTTTTGCCTCGCGTCCCCGGTATTTCCCAAAGCGCTCGATGTGTGATTGAAATGCCCGCCTCGAATTACCCGGGAGGTGTCGTGAAGCGTTTCCTCGTTCTCGTTTGTTTGTTCGCTGCGTTCTTCGGCAAGCTGTCCACGGCGTCCGCCACCGAGGTCGGACGTGGCCGAGATTTGGGTCTGGGCGTGGCGTTTGGTAGCCCAACGAGCCTCGTCGGCAAGGTCTTCACTGGGCGCGGCAATGCCATCGACTTCGGTTTTGGATTCTGGAGTTACGGCTGGCATTGCAACGAACGCGGTCTTTGCGGCGGCCGCACCTTCGATATCGTCACGCTCAACGCCGACTACCTCTGGCAAGAGCCGCTCGTGGTGGGCACCGGCGCAAACCTCGACTGGCACATCGGGGCCGGCGGCCGCGTCTGGCTCGGCGGCGATGACTTCGCGGCGGCCGCTCGCATGCCGGTCGGGATCGACCTGACGTTTCGCCGGCCGTCCTTCCTCGAGGTGTTCCTCGAGATCGCGCCTGCCGTGTACGTCGTCCCCGGCCTGTATCTCGATCTCGAAGCGTTCCTCGGCGTGCGCCTCTACTTCTGAGCAGGCTCGGAAGCTGCCCGGGGCTGCAGGCGAGCCCGGAGCTCATCCAGGATGCCCTGGGTCGAGCTCGTGCCGATTCGCGACGCCCCGGCCTCGCGCAGCGTGAGGACCTGCGCGAGGCTGCGGATACCCCCCGAGGCCTTCACTTGCACGCGCGGCCCCGCCCATTGTCGCATCGAGATCACATCGTCGAGCGTGGTGCCGGCCGGGCCAAACCCCGTCGACGTCTTCACCCAGTCCACCTCGAGCTCCGAGCAGATCTCACACAGGGCGCGCTTGTGGCTCTGCTCGAGGTAGCAGTTTTCGAAGATGACCTTGAGCTTTTGGCCCGCGCCGCGCGTGAGCTCCAGCGCGGCCGCGATCTCGGCTCTGACATAGGCATAGTCGAGGCTCAGGACCTTGCCGATGTTGACCACCATGTCGAGCTCCGTCGCGCCGTCTGCCAGAGCGCGCTGGGCCTCCGCGAGCTTGCTCTCCGTCGCGATGGCGCCGTGGGGAAAGCCGATGGTCGTGCTCGGCTGAACGCTGCTGCCGCGGAGTAGCTCCGCGCAGCGCCTGAGCGCGTGCGGGACGATGCACACGCTGGCCACGTCATAGTCGAGAGCCAAACGGCAACCCGCCTCGAGCTCGGCGCCGGTCAAGGTGGGCTTGAGCAGCGCATGATCGAGCAGCTTGGCGACGCTCTGGTACTGGAGAGCCATGTGCTGTCGAGTTAACCTGAGCGCGGTGACGAAGTCGACGAGAACCTCGCCAGCTCGCGCTACGAGTTGCACGAGCGTTGGCCGCAGGGCGTCCACAGCGAGGTTGTGGCGATCGATGCTCATGGGGAAGCGTGAGGCACGCCAGGAGCGCGAGGGTGAGCGGTCGGTGGCAGAGCTCGGATCGTCGAGGCGGCCGCGAAGCCGACGGCGCAGGCGACCTCTTGGACGCAGTGATTGGGGTGCGCACGGTACGTATCCGCGCTTTGCGCTAAGCTGTGCGAGTGACCACTTCTCCCCGCTTACATCGCTACACCTTTGAGGAGTATTTGACCCTTGAAGAGTCCAGCACGGTACGCCACGAGTTCCTGGCGGGAGAGATCTACGCCATGGCAGGCGGGAGCCCTCAGCATGCGGCCCTCGCGATGGCGGTCGGCGCCGCGCTGATCGACCTCGTACGAGGCCGTCACTGCCGCGTCCACAGCTCGGATTTGCGCGTGCGCGTGCAGGAAACGGGCCTGACCACTTATCCGGACGTGACCGTCGTGTGTGGTCCCTATCAAATGGATCCCGAGAGCAAGCACACCATCGTCAATCCGTTCATCGTCGTCGAGGTGACGAGTGACTCGACAGAAGAATATGATCGAGGTGACAAGCTCGAAAGTTATCAACGTGTCAGCGCGCTGTCGGCGGTAATACTGATTTCGCATCGCGAGCACCTGATCGAGCTCTTCGAGCGCGTCGATGACGGTTGGAAGCGCACCGAGGCACGGCGCGGTGCAAGCGTGCGGCTCGGAGCACTCGCAGGCGATTTGGTCGTCGATCAGATCTATGGAGTCGCCACGGCCACCTGAGCGCGAGTTCGTTGCAAGGCCGTCGTCATGGCGCAGCACCCGCTAAGCCGCCGAAAGTGCGGGTGATATTCAACAATGTAGTCTCATGTTTTCTGCGCTGAGGGCCGGAAGCGCAGGGCGACATAGCAGGTGGCCGAGATCTTGGGGGGTCGTGGCGGTTTCAAGATGTGACCAATCCCGAGCGGCCACGCCGTGCTCGTCGAGAGCCGCGTGGGGGAAGCCCGCGACGTACGCGTGGCCATGCTGTTCGAGCGCGCGCTGCACCAGAACACGAGCGGCGCGCTCTCGCCCTTTGCAGAGGCGTTCCGTCGCTGGCGCCCAGCGCTGACGCCCGCCGTGGGCGTGCCCCCGCTGGATGGCAACGCCGAGGCTCGGCTCACGCTGATCGATGGGGGCTGGCGGGTGGGACGTGCCGCCGCGCGCTGTCGTCGCGTTGGTCGTTGACCAGTTGGCCGCTCCGTAGCGCCATCGCACATTTGCGGATGTAGCTGCACATCCGGTTATCTTTTTTCTGCTCGGGTCGTCCTGGCTCCGGGACGCGACGTCTCGCTTGCGGGGGGAGTGCAGGGCCAGAAAACAGGTGAAGTCGAACTACCTTAGCGTTCCCGAGGTCGCTCAAATTCTAGACCTCAGCCCGTCGCTGGTGGCTTCGTGGATCGCGGACGGATCGCTGCGGGCGAGACCGCTGCCGGGTGAGGGCGGTGACGGTGTCGCGGAGCTCTCGCTCGTGCACCTTTTGCTGCGAAAGGGCATGACGGTACCCCAGGGGCTCTGCTGCCGAGCTCGCCTGCTCATCGTCGACGACGAGCCAACGATGCTGCGCTCGACCGCGCGTCTGTTCAAACGCGGCGCGCCGCACCTGGAGCTCTCTCTGGCGGAGGGAGCCGTGGACGGCTGGATCCAGGCGTGCGATCGGCGGCCCGACGTGATCTTGGTCGATATGTACATGCGGGGTATCACCGGAGTGGATCTCTGCGGTCGCATCAAGGAGCTGCCGGCCACGTCGGGCGTCATCGTGATCGCGTTCTCTGGGCGGCGCGACGTCGAGCTGGAGCACGCCTTCAAACGCGCCGGCGCAGTGGCGCTGCTCGACAAGCCCCCCAATGTACGGCAGCTGCTCGACGTGCTCGAGAGCGCCAGCATCGACGAGCTGAGCTCGTGATTGACCCGATGCAATGGCGCGAGCCATCGTCTGCGACCTGGTCGAACGCAGGCCATGAACGGATTTTTGGACGCCAATGTCCGCTGAGCACGGATGAGCCCGTCACCTGGCAGCCACCAAGGCGCGCGCAGCGCTTAAATAGTGCGTGCGTATTCGGTAAGCGCGCGACCTCCAAGAGATCGTCGCGAACAAACTCGGTTCACAATTGTGCTCCTAGAGACTACCTTGGCACGTCACCCACGGCGATCAAGGGTCTCCCGCGCGCGACGCGCTCATCGAACGGGCCAAGGGGGGATTTGTCCATGACGTGGTCCAGGCCTCCAACGAGATCGATGCCGCCCTCCGTGGCGCAACGCGCGAGCAGCGTGAAGGTCTGCGTGAGTTTTCGGAGCGGCACCTGGGCAAGCTCCTGATGCAATCGCCCTGGATGTATCGAGCTCGCTACAAGCCGCTGGGTTACCCGGGTGATTTCCAGGTGATGAATGGCCTGTACGGTCGCCATTTCGCCGGGCCTTCGCTGTTCGCCAAAGTATTGAACATGGCCTTTGTGTCGACCCCCGCCGCCGAGGCCGTGCGCTGCCGTAAAGAGCTGATAAAGGGCCGGCTTTCGGCCATGTTGGACGCGAAGCAGGGCCACACCCAGCTGGCCCGCATTCTGTCCATCGCGGCGGGACCGGCAGAAGAAGTGCTGTGCCTGCTCGAAGAGCGTGGCCAGATCGACGTACCGCTCGAAATCGTCCTGTTCGATCAGGACAAGAGCGCGCTGGCGTTCTCTTTCGAGCGCCTGAGCCGCCTGGTCGCAGAGAAGTGGCAAGGCAAGGTGAAGGTCGTCTACCTGCACGACTCGATCACCCGGCTATTGCGCGGGGCCACGGTGCTCTCGGCATCGGGCCAGTTTGACGCGGTGTATGCCTCGGGCCTGTTTGACTACCTACAGCCGCACACCTGGGTCTCCTTGTGCAGGAGCCTCTACGACTCGGTCGCGCCGGGCGGGACGCTGTACGTGGGCAACATGGTGCCGAGCAGCCCTAGCCGTTGGTTCATGGAGCTGCACCTCGACTGGTACCTCGAGTACCGGGAGCGCATCGAGCTCATCGGGTTGGCGCGGCGGGCCGCCCCCGACGCACGCATCGAGGTGATCGAGGAGGCTACCGGCGTCAATCCGTTCGTGGCCCTGAGCAGGGCGTGACGATGGCCGACTCGAACCTCGAGCTGGAGATTCGGTGGTCCGCCTGGCTGCTCTCGCAGAACCAGCGCGGCATGCGCAGCGTGCTCTGGATCGTGGTGTGCCTGTACCCGATTTTCGGAGTGCTCGACTACCTGGTGGCGCCTGCGGAGTGGCTCTGGCTCTTGTACGGCACGCGAGCGGCGGTGACAGCGATTACGCTGGTCCTGTTCCGCGTCGTCCTCGGCAAGCAGTTTAGGAGCCACCCGAACGCCATCTCCGCCGCGTACATGGTGCTGATCTCGTTCGGCATCAGCCTGATGACGCTGTTCATGGGCGGCCTCGGGTCGCCGTATCACGCGGGCCTATCGCTGGTGATGGTGGCGAGCGGCCTCCTGTTCGTGTGGCCCCCCGCGGTGGTGGCGGCGACTCATTCAACCATCGTCCTCGTGTTTTGGGTGGCGAACCTGCTCGTCAACGGCGTCGATAACCCGCTGACCGCCATCTCCAATCAGTTCTTCCTGGTGTCTACCGCGATCATCGTCGGCACCGGCCAGATACTGGGCTACCGCTCACAGCGCGTAGAGGTCGAGAACCAGCTTACGCTGGAGAAGACCACGCACAACCTCGCGGGCGCGCACGAAGAGTTGAAGCGGCTCGATCGGTTCAAGAGCGAGTTCTTCGCGAACATCACCCACGAGCTCCGTACCCCCCTCACCCTGATCCTGGCGCCGCTCGGCCTGTTGCTCGATGAAAAGCTCGGCGCGCTCCGCGATACGCAGCGCTCCACCCTCGCTTCCATGCAGCGAAGCGGCGTCAAGCTGTCGCGCCTGATCGGCGACCTGCTGGATCTGAGCAAGCTCGAGGAGTCTCGGCTCAGGCTGCGCATCGAGTCTCGGGACCTCATCGCCTATTTGCGCGGCCTGGTCAGCCAGGTCGAGCCGCTCGCCCAGCGGAAAAACATCACGCTCTCGTTCGAGGCGGACGCGACCCACGCCCACCTCTTCTGCGATCTCGATCGCTTGGAGCGCGTGTTCATCAACCTGCTGTCTAACGCGACCAAGTTCACGGACGCCGGTGGATCTGTGTGGGTGCGCGTGATCGACGAGGGGCCGAGCGTGCGCGTCGAGGTGGCGGACACCGGCGTGGGTTTCCCGAGTGAGATGAGTGAGGACGTGTTTCAGCGCTTCTTTCAGGCTGATATGGCGGGCACGCGCCGCTTCGGCGGGGCGGGTATCGGCCTGGCCCTCGCCAAAGAGCTCGTCGAGCTCCACGCCGGCGAAATTTGGGCGAGCTCGGCGCCGGGCAAGGGCGCGACGTTTTCGGTTCGCCTGCACAAGGGCAAGCAGCATTTCAAGCCCGACGCGCTCGATCGGCGCGGTCTGGCCGCGGAGCGCCCCGGCGGGCAGCGGGAGGAAGACAGGAGCCCCAGCGATGGCTCGCCTGACGTGCCCCGGCAGTTTCGTCTGATCGACATCGAAGGATCGACCGAAGCGCCCTCGCTGGAGGGCGATCGGGACGAGAATGACCGAGAGCAGACGGTGCTGGTCGTGGAAGATACCCCGGAGGTCGCGCGCGTCATCCGCCTGGCGTTGCACCGCGAATTTCGGGTCATCGTCGGCCGCGACGGGCAGGAGGGCCTCACTCTCGCGCGGCGTCATCGGCCGACAATCATCGTCACCGACTGGATGATGCCGCGGCTCACCGGCTTGGAGCTCACGCGAGAGCTGCGCTCTGACCCGAGCACGAGGCACATCCCGATCGTGATGCTGACCGCCAAGAGCGACATCGATGACAAGGTCCTTGGGCTCGAGACGGGGGTCGACGCCTACGTGAGCAAGCCGTTCGCAGCCGCCGAGCTCGTGTCCACGATCCGCTCGCTGCTGCGCGCTCGAGACGCCACGGCCGATAGCCTGCTGACACAGAAGATGGATTCCCTCGAGACCATCGCGGGCGGCCTGGCTCACGAGATCCTGAATCCGCTCAACTACCTGAAGAACGCTCTGTGCACCGTGCAGCGCGACTGCCAAACGCTCTTGGAGACGGTCAAGGGCACGTCGCTCGAGCCGCCGGAGAGCGGCACCGTGAAGAAGCTCGATGCGAGGATGCAGAAAATGTTCGACGTATCTCAGGCGGGGGTCAAGCGCATCGCCAGCACGGTGGACCTCATGGTCCGCTACAGTCGAGAGGGCTACGCTCGCAGTCCGCGGCCGGTCGACGCGTTTTTTGCGGTGCGAGACGTCATCGCCGTCGTCGCCCCCACCGTGTCGAGAGAGGTCGCCCTGTCGGTGGACCTCGAGGGGAGCGGCTGGGTGGTGTGCGTCGCGGAGGAGCTCAATCAGGTGCTGACGAACTTGATCCAGAACGCGCTCGAGGCCGTCCCTGGCGACGGAACGGGAGCGGTCGTGGTCAAGGGTCGAACGCTCCGCGGCGAGCTCGTGTTGTCGGTCAAGGACAACGGGCCCGGTATCGCCGAGCAGGATCGCGCGCGGATTTTCGACGCCTTCTACACCACGAAGCAAGTGGGGCAAGGCATGGGCCTCGGCTTGACCATCACGCGTCGCGTGGTGGTGGCCATGGGCGGCACGTTGAGCCTCAAGAGCCAGGTGGGCAAGGGCAGCGAGTTCGTGATCCGGGTGCCGAGCGCAGCTGCTTCCGAGCCCCGCTCCTTCGAGGCAGCGGGATGAGCGTCAAGATCTTGTTCGTGGATGACGACGAGGAGAACCTCTACGTCTGCGAAGCGCTATGTGCGGACGAGTTTGACGTGCTCACCGCGCAGAGCGGGGCTCGGGCGCTGGAGCTCATGCGTAGCCACGAGGTGGCTGTCGTGGTCAGTGATCAGCGCATGCCGGTGATGAGCGGTGTCGAGCTCTTGGAGCAGGTTCGGGCGGAGTTTCCCGACACGGCCCGTGTCCTCTCCACCGCGTACACCGACGCTCACGCCGCCATCGACGCGATCAATCGCGCAGGCGTCCGACGCTACTTGAAAAAGCCTTGGGAGCCCGCCGAGCTCAAGGCCGAGGTCGCGGACGGCCTGGAGCGCTATTTGACGCGGCGCCGGCTCAAAGAGCTAGAGCGGCGCTTGATCCAGACCGAGCGGGTCTACGCCCTAGGTATCGTGGCCGCGGGCATCGGTCACGAGCTCCGCAACCCGATCAGCTGGATCTCGACCAATCTACAGCATTCCTTGTCCGAGCTCCAGGAGCTCGCCGCCCTGCTCCGGGAGGCTCACTTGCCGCAGGCGAGCGCCAAGCTGGAGGAGATCAACGCCGCGCTCGTGGACGCCAACACCGGCACCGAGCGCGTGATCGAAATCGTATCGGCGATTCAGCTTTCGATGCTCCGCCCTGCCAATGAAAACGAGCTAGTCGACTTGGAAGAGGTCGTGCGCCTGGCGTTGCGGCTCGTGGAGGGGGACCTGCGCCGCGCCGCGCACGTCGAGCTGGAGCTGCGCGGCATGACCAAGGTCCGCGGTTCGCGCACGCAGTTGTCGCAGATCATCGTCAACCTGCTGGTCAACGCCGTCCACGCCGTGTCCAAGGTGCCGCCGGAGCGGGCCGTGATCCGCGTCCGCGTGGTGTCCGATGAGCAGCTGGTCTGCCTGGAGATCGCAGACTGCGGCCCGGGAGTGCCGGAGCAAGACCGCGAGCGAATTTTCGATCCGTTCTTTACGACCAAGCCCGGCGTCGGTACGGGGCTCGGGCTCGCGATCTCGAAGAAGATCGCGGTCGAGCTGGGCGGCTCGCTGGAGGTGGCGCGCGACCTGCGCCTCGGTGGCGCCGTCTTTCGCCTGAGCTTGCCAGCTCACCCGGGCAAAGAGGGCGGACGAGCCTGAGCGTCGCCTCTCGGGCGCGGGGCTAAACTCCACTCGAGGCTAGAGGTGCCCGCGCGCGATCAGGGTGCGCCGCAGCTCGAGGCAGGCGGCGGCGACCATGGCCAGGCCGAGCCCGATCGCGCCGCCCATGCCGGCGCGCTTGAGCGTGGTCGAGAGCAGCGAGGCGGTCGTAGGGGTCGGAGGGGTGATGATGTCGTAGCGCGCCTCCGCTGAAGTCCGCTCCCGCTCCAGCTGCCGATCCGTGGTCTCCCGCTTCTTCAACAGCGCTTCATGGTCGGTCTTGGCGCGCTCATACTCGCGCGCCATCTCGGCGTACTGCAGCTTGAGCTGGGCCAGGCTCTCACGCGGCGCGCTGTCCGGGCGAGCCTCGGCGCTGACCGGCGTTACCACGGGCGCTCCTCGCGTGGCGCTGTTGGCGTCGCCCCCGGCCGCGGCCGAGCCACCAGCGCCGTTTGCGCCCGGGCCCGGGGCTTGCGCCAGCCGTGACTTCAGCTCGGCGAGCTCTTGCTGCAAACGCAAGACCTCTCCATCTAGGCTCTGTTCGCTCTGCGTCGGCTCCGAGCTCAGGATCTGGCTGGCTTTCGCGCGCATCGCATTCGCCAGGTTCACGGAGTTCTTGACGTCGGGGTGCTGATCGGTGAGCCCGCGCGATTTCGCCTCGGCCGCCTTGGCGTCAGCTTGCGCCGCTTGCTCCAGGTAGGGCCGTGCTTTCTTGCTCTGAATGCTCGAATAGGCGGCGCGCAGGGCACGCTCCGCGCTGGCGATGTTTTTCTTCACCCGCTCGGGGCTCGCCCCCGGAGCCAGGCTCAGCCGCGGTTCTGCGGGGAGCTTGGCGTCCTTCGGGACGGCCTCGGGATGCTCGTCGATGAACTCGAGCAGCCGGTTCCTCGCCTCTGCCACCTGCTGATTGGCTCGAGCCTCCTGCTCTCGGTCGAACTCGGCGTCCGCGCGCAGCACCTTCAGGATCTTGTCGATCTCGGAGTTGACGTAAACGTCCAGGTGCTTCTTCAAGAAGATCACCGCCAGCTCAGCCGTCGCGTCCTTGTAGTCGCCGCGCCAGAGCTTCGAGTTGTAACCCACTAGCTCGAAGGTCAGCGCCGCCTGGATGTTCGCCGCGATGGTGTCCGTGATGTGGGTGGCGCCGAGCTCGGCCAGCGTCTTCTTGATCAGAGGCAGGCTTCGGAACGTGCTCTCTGCCGCCACGAAGAACTCCATCCCCTCTTTTTCGTCGTTGCCGCGCGACTCGGTCTTGAGCGTCATCTCGAACCAGGCGGAGCCTGGCGGGGGATTCAACCGGGCCTGCACGATGCCGAAGGCGATCCCAAAACACATGCAGGTGGTGGCAAGCCAGATGTAACGCTTGACGTACACCCAGTAGGTCTGCACCGTGTGCACGACGTCTGTCAGCGAGAGCGAATCGGCGGGTTCGCTCTCCGGGGGCCCGGTGACGGCGACGCTGTGCGCCTGGGGGCGGCGCGAGTGGTCCCGACCCATGACGGGCAGATCGGGGTGCGGGTCCCGCAACTTGACGGTGCCGGCGGGGATTCCAGCTTCGCGCGTCACGAACGTGAACGTCGTCGAGCCGGTCCGGATCGTATCGCCGCCCTCGAGATTCACCTTTTCGACGATGCGTTGCCCGTTGACGTAGGTACCGTTCGTAGACCCCAGGTCGCGAACCGTGAAGCGCGCGCCGTCCGTCTCGAGCCGGGCGTGCTCGTTCGAGATGGCCTGTTCGTTCACCCGCACCTCGGCTTCTGGTGAACGCCCGATGAGCAAGGACGCCTGTGTCAGCGGAAATACAGTGCCGGCGGCGTCACCGGTGGACACCATCAAGAACGCCTTCCCTTTTCGGGGGCTGGCTTGCGTCACGACCAGATCGAGCTGTTTCTCGATGGGGGCTCGGACGGTGGGGGGAGTCTCCTTGCTGCGAGTCATTGACGCGAATGAGAGTGTGTTTTGGCCGGGCGCCCCGCGGTCAGGGTCAAGATCGAGGCCAAATCGCTGTATAGCGGGTTCACGCGCTCATGTCCGCATCTCGGAGCTGCTCGGTTGTTCGATGCTCCGGCTCGGAACTGTGCGGCCGCTCGCCCTCGGCATTGCCGGGGGTGATCCCGCCCAACCCAGCCCCGCCCCGCCCTCGAGTGACCTCGGGGCGCGATCTCGGAGCTGCAGTTGGGGCCGAACGCGCGGGGCGGTGGAGTAGTTCCAGGGGTAGCGGTCGGAGCCTGTCGAGCGCTCGCTCCAGCTGCCGCGCAGGCGGCAGCGCCGCCGCGGACGCACATGCATAAGAGACAGCGGGCGAGGGCAGAGGAGCCCGTGCGCCCGCGACCAGTTGCGCGTATGAATGGGGAGTGGATGTTACCTCGAGCCTGCCCGCCACTCTGGCGCTCCTGCTCTGGATGCCGATCTCGCTGGCGGTGTTCGCGTACACGAAGCCGCATCGGGCAGTGGCAATCCTGCTGATCTACGCGACGATTCTGCTGCCGGAGCTGGAATTCTTCGACATCAAGCTTCTGCCCAACATGAACAAGAAGACCATCGCCTGTGGCTGGGTCTTCTTTCCCGCGTTGCTCTGGTGTCGCGCTGAGCTCAAGCGAGCCAGCCTGGGCAAGGTACCCTGGTTGCTCTTCGGCGTCGTCGTCCTCGTCGACATCGGCCGTGCGCTGACCAACATGGATGCGCTCGTCGTCGGCGGTCGCGTGGTCCCCGCGATCTTTTCGCACACCGCGCTGACCTTCGTGATGGAGGATTTTTTGTTGGTGTTCGTGCCCTATTTTCTGGGCGCTGCGCTGTTTAAAGAGCGCGACACGTTGCGCGCATTGCTACGCATTTTTTGCACGGCGGGCCTCCTGTACGTGCCGCTCGTGCTGCTCGAGCTGCGTTTCAGCCCGCAGCTGCACGCCTGGCTGTATGGCTACCATCAGCACAGTTGGATACAGGTCTTGAGAGATGGCGCCTATAGGCCGATGGTCTTCATGCACCACGGCCTGGCCGTCGCGCTATTCATGGGCACGTGCGCGGTCTTGGCGTTTGGCCTGTCCAAGGCCCGAGAGAAAATCTGGAGGGTGAGCGCTTTCCCGATTGCGCTGCTGCTGTCGGGCGTCGTCGCCTTGAGCCATAGCCTCGGCGCCTTCATTTTAGTCGCGACGCTCGGCCCCCTCGTCTGGCTGACCTCTCCGCGCACCCAGCTCCGGATCGCCGTGCTGATGGGGATGCTGGTCATGCTGTACCCAATTTTGCGAGCGTACGACTGGTTTCCGACCAAGAAGCTGCTGGAGCTGGCTCGGATGATCAGTGAAGATCGCGCCGGCTCGCTCGAGTTCCGGTTCCGGAACGAGGACATCGCGTTGCACCGTGCTTTCGAGCGGCCGATCTTCGGCTGGGGTGGGTTCGATCGCATCTTCGTTTACGACGAGGAGTCCGGCGACGAGCTCTCGACGTTGGATGGGGCCTGGCTCATCACGTACTGCGCGAGCGGCGTGCTGGGTTTCGTTTCCCGATTCGGCCTCTTGATATGGCCCATTTGGCTGGCATTCAGGCGCATCCGGCGCGTGCCGATCAAGGCAGACCAGATTCTGCTGGCGACGTTGGCCGTCGCCACCGCCATGATCTCCGTCGACCTGCTACCCAACGGAATGTTCACGTATTTCCCGCAGTTATTCGCGGGTTGCCTGTTGGGCGCGACCCGCCAACTGTCGCGCCGTGACGGCGCTGCGCCCGTGCGCGGCAGCTCCAAGCGCCCTCGCGCCCGAGAGGTGCACGCGGCGAGTGTCTAGCGCCGCCATGCGCTGAAAGGCGGGCAGCGTTTGCCGACAAATACTTACCCGCGGCGCTGACGCGCTGCGTGTCGTTGTACGGGGGGCAGCGCCATGGGACGCCGGAGTAGGTGAGGCGAGGCTGCCGTAGCTGTAAGCTGCGGAACGAGAGCGCCTGGGGGGCGTGCTGTCTCGGAATGACTTTGCGGCGGTCCCCACGCTAAGGTCACAATTAGAGGCCTTGCGCTGTGGATCTATTGGGAAGAGCTCCACCAGCAGCAGCCTCTGGTACACGCCAGGTCACAGGCACAGCTCGACAGGAAAATATGAATCAGTCTGCGCTTCGCAACGATCCGACCTGCCCACAGAGCTCGGAAGGGGACCCTGCCATCACGAGCGCGGTCCGAGCGGTAAGTGGCTCGGCGCACCCGCTCTATAGTTGCGTGCTGCTGGGGGAAGAGCCGCTCGCCTCGCGCTGTGGCGACTACCTGTTGGAGCGTGGACACGCCATCATTGGCTTGGTCGCCAGCGCACACGCCCTGCGCCAGTGGGCGAAGGCGCGCGGCATCGCCGTCATCGAGCGCAGCGCTTACCCGAGCTGGCTCGCCGCGCAGCAGGTCGATCTGTTGCTCTCGATCACGCATCCCAATCTGATCGCGCCACAGGACATCGCGCGTGCCCGCGTCGCCGCGCTCAACTATCACGACGGCCCCTTGCCGCGTTATGCCGGGATGAACGGCTCGGCCTGGGCGCTCGCGTCGGGAGAAAAGCGTCACGCCATCGTCTGGCATCACCTGACCGCGGGTCTGGACGAGGGCGAGATCGTCGAATGGCGAGACATCCAGCTCGATGCCCGCGAGACGTCCTTGTCGCTGAACATGCAGAGCTCCGCGCTGGCGCTCGCCAGCTTCCAAACGCTGATCGGCAAGCTGGAGGGCGGGGACACGCGCGGCACCCCCCAATCGAAGCACGTGCCGCGTCTGGTTTTTTCCCGTCACGATCGGCCACCCGCGCTCTCCACCCTCGACTTCCAAGAGAGCGCCGAGCGGCTGGACTGTCTGATCCGCGCGTGCGACTTTGGGCCGTATACGAACCGTTTTGGCTTGCCCAAGCTGGTGGCTGCACGCGGCGCGGTCCTGGCGCTCGAGGCGACCATCGGCACCGGCAGCGGCCAACCCGGCGAGATCCTCCGGGCGGAGCTCGACGGCGTCGAGGTGGCTTGTGGCAGCGGGTCGCTCTGCATCCGCCGCTTTGCGAGCCTCGCTGGCGCTGCGCTGTCACCCGCGGAGGCGCTCGGGCTCTTGGGCTTGGCTCGGGGTGAGCGCCTGCCCACCGGCGAGCAGGCCCCGCGCGAGGCCGTCTCGCGCAGCATCGCCGAGGCCGAGCCGTTCTTCGTCGCCGCGCTGCGAGCGCGCGTGCCGTTGAGCTTGCCCTTCGAGATTCGCGCGCAGCCCGGCGTCGCCTTGCCCTTGCGGCTCTCGGAAGCGTTCGAGCGGCGCTTCGCGGCCGATCGCGAGGCGGCCCTCCTCGGCCTGTTTGCCTTCGTGCTGTCGAGCTTGTCACGTCAGGACGAGTTCGACGTCGCGTTGGTCGACGCCAGGGTGAGAGCGACGGTCGCTTTCGCCGAGCCGCTGTTTTACCCGAGCGTCCCGCTGCGCATTCTCGTCGACGCCCGCGGCGGTTTCGATGGCTTGCTCGCCGCCGTCGATGCCGGCCGAGCGCGGCTCGCCCAGCGCGGGGCGTTCTTGTTCGATCTTTGCGCGCGCCATCCCGAGCTCATGCGGGACGCGGAGCTCTGCGCCGGGCGTCTGGCTCCGGTAACGGTCGTGCTCGGGGACGCTCGTCCGCCCCCGGGCAGCAGCCTCGTGCTCTCCGTCAGCCGGGAAGGCGTGAAGCTCGAAAGCGATGGCGGCGTCAACCCCACGCAGCTCCGGGAGCTCGCCTCCTATCTCCAAGCCGCCTCCGAGGCGGTGTCGGCTGCGCCAGAGCGCTCGCTGCTCGGCGTCAGTCTGCTCACGCCCGCGGAGCGTACCCGCCAAGTTTACGAGTGGAACGACAAGCGGCGGGCGTTCCCCGAGCTCTCGAGGCTGCACGATGGATTTGAAGCACAGGTCGCGACGCGGCCCGCTGCCGTGGCCCTGGTTTACCAGGGGCGGGAGCTGACGTTTGCCGACGTGGAACGCGGCGCCAATCGGGTCGCGAACGCGATTTTGTCTCGCGGCGTGTGCCCCGGCGAGCGCGTGGGTTTGTATGTCGAGCGCAGCTTCGAGCTCGTGACGGCCATGCTCGGTGTGGCGAAGGCGGGAGCTGCCTACGTGCCGCTCGACACCGCTTACCCGGAGGACCGCGTCAATTTCATGTTGGACGACGCGGGCTGTCGCCTGGTGCTCGCGTCCAAGAACCTGATGGCGCGGGTGGGCGGCGAGCGCACCGTGCTCGACGTCATGGGCCCGGAGGTTCAGAACGCCGCGCCAGATCGTCCGCCCTGCGCCGCGACCTCGGCCGATCAGTGTTACACGATCTACACGTCGGGGAGCACCGGGCGTCCCAAGGGCGTCGTGCTCACGCATCGGGCCGTCGTCAACACCATCGACTGGGTCAACCGCAGCCTCGGCGTGGGGCCCGCCGATCGGCTGCTGTTCGTCACTTCGCCGAGCTTCGACCTGTCGGTCTATGACGTATTTGGAGCGTTGGGCGCAGGGGCGAGCGTCGAGATAGCCTCTAGCGAATTGCTGGCGGACCCCGCGGCGCTGGCCCGGCGCTTGGAGCAACCCGGGCTCACCATCTGGGACTCCGCTCCACCCGCGTTGGCGCGGCTCGCGCCGTTTTTTGGCGAGGGCCAGGTCTCGACTCTGCGCGCGGTGATGATGTCCGGGGACTGGATCCCTGTCTGGTTACCGGCCCTGCTCCAGGAGCACTTCAGCGGCGTGCAGGTGCATAGCTTTGGAGGGGCGACTGAAGCCGCCATCTGGTCGAACCATTACCACGTGGAGCACACGCATCCGAGCTGGACCTCCATCCCCTACGGGTATCCGATCCAGAACTGTCGCTACTACGTGCTGGACCATCAGCTCCGGCCGCTGCCGGTGGGCATCACCGGCGACCTGTATATCGCCGGCGTGTGCCTGGCGCAGGGCTACTTGAATCGCGAGGAGCTCACCGCAGAGCGCTTCATCCCGGACCCCTTCGTGCCAGGGGAACGCATGTACAAGACGGGGGACCTCTCCCGGTATTGGCCAGACAGCACGTTGGAGTTCTTGGGGCGAGCGGATTCCCAGGTCAAGATCCGCGGGTTCCGGGTCGAGCTCGGTGAGATCGAGACCGCTCTGACGCAGCTGCCCGATGTGCGTGACGCCGTGTGCACCGTCTATCTGGACGCATCGGAGCAGAAGTCACTGGTCGCCTACTTGGTCCCGAACCTGGGCAAGACGCTGGAAGAGGCCGCGCTGCGCCAGGCCCTCGCTGAAGGGCTGCCCGATTTCATGGTGCCCTCGCATTTCGTAATGCTGCCCGAGCTACCGCTCTCGCCCAATGGCAAAGTCGATCGAAAAGCCCTGCCGAGCCCCTCCAGCCGTTTAGGTGCGGAACCGCCCGTGGCGCCGCGCACCACGTACGAGCAACGCCTGGTGGACATCTGGAAGGAGCTGCTCCAGAAAGACTCGATCGGCATCAAGGACGACTTCTTCGCGCTGGGTGGCCACTCGCTGCTCGCGGTAATGATGATCACGCGGATCAAGAACGAGCTCGGGGTCGATCTGCCGCTGACACGGGTGCTCGAGCGCCCAACGGTCGAGAAGCTCGCGGAGTCCGTCGCCGAAGCCTCCGATACGCCGCCGAGCGTTCGCCACCTGGTGGCGCTCAGCCCCAAGGGCTCCCGCCCGCCGATCATCATGGTGGCCGGGATTGGCGGCTACGCCTTCACGTACCAGAAGTTCGGCACGCTCTTCGCCAAGGATCAGCCGCTGTTCGCCCTTCAAGCCGTGGGCCTCGAGGGCCAGCTCGCCGGGGCAGCGCGCACGATCGAGGAGGTCGCCTCGATCTACCTGGCAGAGGTGGTGCGGGAGAGGCCTACCGGGCCGCTGATCCTGGCCGGCTTCAGCTTTGGAGCGCTCGCCGCCTTCGAGCTAGGTGTCCAGCTGCGCCGCCAGGGGCGGGAGGTGCCGCTCATCATCTCCTTCGATGGCTTTGCGCCAGGGTACCCTGACGTCTTGCCGTGGCCCGCCCGCCTCAAGGCCCACGTCGATGAGTTTCGTGGCCTGTCCAGTGAGGAGCGCAAGGAGTACGTCTCGACGCGCCTCATCAACCTGCGTTCGCGGGTGCGCCACCTCTTGGGGCGGGGCGCTGAAGAGGCGCCGGACGTTCCCTTTGCAGACACCGCGATGGCCGAACGCCTGAAGCAGTCCTGGGCGAACCTCATGCAAGCCCGGCGGCGTTACCACACCTCCGCCATCATGGACTCCGCGCTACTATTGATCCGCGCCGAGATCCCGGAGCGGTGGGCAGCCACGTCCATGATGGATCCGCTGTACGGCTGGCAAAGGCGCGTGACCGGGCCGATCACTGCCGTCACCGCCCCCGGCGACCACCTGGCAGTGATGACGTTGTCGAACCAAGAGTTGATCGTCAACGCCATCACGCGCTGCATCGACCAGCTGATCGCGAAGGACCCGTCGCTCAGGTAGTGCGAGCTGAGCGCTAGGCGACCCTTCGCACTTGGCGGCCATTGCTGCCGACTTGCTCTGATCGGGGACAGACATGGCCCGCCGCGCCCCATCCAGCACGCCGCGTTCCAGGAATGGACGCCATCATCGGTCCGCCAGAAGAAGCGCAAAAGACTGCGTGCCCGCCAACGAACGGCATCGTCAAACCCTTCCTCGCTGCGCTCGGGCGGGCGCTTGCAGCTGAATTTCAGCCGTTGAACGAAGCCGCTCCGTGGCGGTGGGGCTGCGGGGATAGCGCCTGGACGAGCAGCCAACGTCGTCCGGGAGCCAGCGATTGCTCGGGGATGGGGCGCGATCTTTCGGTGGAAATGGCAACCGGGGCCTCCTTGGCGAGCGGTGTTGACGCACCGCCAACCAAGGAGACCGAGTATACTCGCCCATCACGGAGGCAAGGCACCGGGCATTGGCCCAGGTGGAGCGAGCGATCAGGTGGCAGCATCGTGCTGCCGAGCTCGAGTGCTCGGTCTTGCGACGTAGAGCCCAAAAAGGGCGCAGTCGAAGCGGCTGCTCGGTGACTCAGTGTGGCGCGGACTCTCCCAACTGATGGACCCCGGTGTTGAAGCATAGACGATCGGAAAAAACCAGCCGGTGAGCATCATCGGGGCCAAACGACTCCGCCAGCTCCTGCTCGAAGCGACTAGATTCCTGGACGAGCGCCAGAAGGGCGTCATCCAGCATGTTGCGGCTCTTCGGCTCCGGCAGCGGGGCGTCTCCCGCCATGAACGAGGCGATTCGTCGCGCGCTTTCGCCCGTGTCCAGGCCCACTAGGGCAGCGGTATTGATGATGATGTGGCGACACGCATCAATCCCCACCGCGTTGGCGATATCCGATCGCCCGCCGAGCGCCTCCGCGCAGAGTGGCAAGAACAGCCGTTTTTGCCGCTCCGCCGAGTTGGCATATGCGCTGCGGATCGCCTCTCGTTCATCCGGGGCCACGCCCAGCTCGTCCAGGACTTCTCCCTCCGGTTCCCGATAATGAGCGCACGGCAACCGATACTTGGCGATCTTCTCGGCTCCCAACTTCCTCCAGTCCGCGGGTGCGAGATCAAACTTATGTCGGAGCGGCTCACTCTCGCCAGCCAGCTCCGATTCGAGTGCCTCTATCCGCCGACGTGACGTCTCGATCTCCCGTTGCGCCGCCTTCACGCGGCCCCGAAGCGCGCTCACATCCCGCTCCAGCTCTGCGCGCCGGGCATCGGCCGCGCCGCTTGGCGAGTCGCTACGTTTGCCGGCGCTCGCCCCATTGCTCTCGAGAGGAGCGCTGGGCGTACCTCCGGAGCCGGAGCTGGGGCTCAAGCCGCGTTGGGCGGTGCCGAGCGCCGTCCAGGGCTTTTCGCCGCGACCTTCGGCCACGACCGTCGCCACGAAGTACCCGAGGACGGCACCAGCGAGCCCCGAGAGCGCCAAGCCTGTAATCGAGCGGTTCATCATAAGCTCGCGGTGACGCGCGTTGGCTCCTGCTGGTTCTGTCGGATCAATGTCAGCAACTTGCGAATATCCGCCTCGCCGTAGCCTTGCTCACGCACGAAGCGCTGCATGAATGCGATGCAGTGATAGGCCGTGACGCAGTTTCCGTCATACGGAGTACTTACCCTGGCATCGTAGATGAACCCGCCAGTGCAAGCCGTTCGATACGCGCAGCTGGCGCAATGCCGATCGAAAGCTCGATGGTCCAGCTCCAGGCTGCTCTGATACGCGCCCGAGCTCAGGACCTCGTCGAGCGTTTGCGTCGAGAGGTCGCCCAGCGCCAGCTCCTGCTCATAGGCATCTGCGACTCGATAGACCCGACCGTCGACGTTGATCAATAGAACCCCGTCACCATCCACTCGACGTTCCCACTGCCGGATATGGAGGCCGGCCATGTGCCGCAGTGCGCTCTGAAAATGTAGGTCGAAAGGGCTGATCTGGATCCGACAGCCCGTCTCCATCCAATGGCGGAAAAGGCGCTCCAGTGCGGCCACCATCGTCGGGTGGTCTATCGTGATATCATCGGTTGGCCGCTCCGGTGGGCCATCGAACAGGGGCAGTATGCGCATCGTCAGCCTGCGCTCTGCGTAGAAGTCGTAGACCGCCGTTATTTGTTCGGCGGTGTGCTTGGCGAGCACGGCGATGCCACTCAGAGGAATGCCGCGGGCCCGTATGCGGTCCACGTTCTGCGATACGATCGCTTCCGACGGCTTCCCCAGCAAGCTCCGCCGGGGACCTGGAATGACGTCGTATGAGAACGACAGAGAGGCTCCGTAATTCAGCAACAGCTGCAGCTTCTCTTCATGGACGGAGTATAGGTTACTCTGCACCGCGAGCTGATAGTGGCCCGGAGCGCCCCTCGTCGTGTCGCGGAAGATGGCTAAAATCGTGCGCAAGTAGGGCGTGGGCAGCGCCAGGGGTTCACCACCATGCAGGACGATGAGCGTATATGGGGCGTACCCGGAACCGAAGCGAGCGGCCTGAAGCGAATTGTAAGAAATTGCCGCCTTCAGGACGTTTTGCCAGGTATCTACGCTCATTCGCTTCGGGTCGGATAGCTCGTTCCATTCGTAGCAATACGAGCAGCGCATGTTGCAAAACTTCGATAGCTTCACGACCCACGTCTGCATGGCGGCTCTACCTGGCCCTCAAAAAAGACGAGGGTCGAACGTGCCGGGCAGCTCGGGTAATACGAGACCGTCCAAAATCGGAATGGCTACGATCTCGTTGAACGTCGGCGGAACGGGCCTGGGCGTTCCGCATCTCTCGAATTCCTGGAAGCGAGTGGGCGTTTCGGTCCGCCCGAATTGGCAGAATTGTTCTGCGCTGGCTGGCGTGAAGGCACTGCCGCTCGCTTGCGCTCGCGCCTCGGGCTCGTCCAGCGCTCCCACTGCAGCCGCGGTGAGCGTCATTACCAGAATGTCTCTGAAGTGCTTGGGATCGATCACTTGGGTGTCCTCCGTTTGCGACTCACTGTCCCCGCTCGCTCGGAAGGCCCGAGCCAACTGCATCAACTCTAGAGAGTGCGGCTGGTGATCCGCAAGGTTGCGGTGACTACGGCGGCCCTGGTGAAGGATCGATTGCGGTGAGAGCGCCCTGGGCGACGTGCCAGAGTCACCGTATTTCCGCCGGATATCTTCCGCACCTGGGTACCTGCCGCTCGGCGTCGATGGCGCCGCGCGTGTCCAGAGGAAGCCAGCGCTGGTCTTTCACACCCTGCCGACACCGAGCCGAGCCGAATTGGCAGAGGTCGCGCGCCGCACGGCAGAGGGCCTGGCGCGATGGTTGCGTTTCGGTGCTCCAGGGCGATGAATGTCTATGGCGCGTCGACCCTCACGGCGCTCGTCGCACGCGCGCGTTTTTGGCTAAGCAGGCTCCTGCCGGTTTGCCACGCGCGCTCGAAGCCGTACCAGAAGACCACGCCGAAGAGCAGCGCGGCGAGCGCTTGACCTACGAACCCCAATGCGGGAAAGGCCCGCCCAAACGGGGCGAGCAGCTGGAAATGGCTGATGTAGATGTAGAGCGAGGCCGAGGCCAGGGTGCTGATGACTCGAGCGACAGGGACCGGCAGGTTGAGGGCAGGCGCCCAGTTCAGAAATAGCCCACCGCCGATGATCCAGACCGAGCGGCTCGTTCCGGGCATGAGCGCCATGGCGAGGCCGACGATGAGCGCCGTATTCAACCAGCGCTGCCAGCGCTGCTTGGCAAACAGGGCGCAAAAGCCGAGGAGAAAGTACCAGAGCGCAAAGTGCGGCAGCAGATTGCCCAGGTGATCGGTGTTCCAAAACCTGGGGATGATCGCGCTGGCGAGCGCGCTCGCAAGAACCGCCAGCACGCTGGCCGTATAGGCGTGCTCACGGAGCAGTGACCGAACCCGCGCGAAGGCCAGGGCCAGCGCCAGCAGCAGATGGATCTGTACGAAGACCTCGATGAACCAATAGTTGAACACGTCGGGGGTGGCGACGAAGTTGTTGAACAACAAGAGTGGGCTCAGCTCGAGCTCGCCGTGCCTGAGCTGCTGCAGCAACAAGATCAGCACCGTGGGCACGATGATGCGGGGGAGCGTGGTGAGCGCGAGCCGGGCGCGCCCCGATTCGATCACGCGCTGCAGCTGAAACCGCCCGAAGCTGTAGCCGGCGGGGATGAGCAGCAGGAAGGCAGCGCCATCGATCGGGAAGTAGCTCTCGAGCGCGCCCGTGTGGTTGACCACGACCGAGGTGATGGCCAAAGCTCGCAATAGCACCGACGGCTCGATCTGGCTGGTCCGGACGTTGCGCCGCGGCAGCGCCTCGAGCTCTGCGAAGGGCAGGCTCTCCCAACCTTCCGGCAAATAGCCGAGCCGGCGCTCCACGATGACGCTGGCCTGGATGTAGCGGAGCGAATCGCCGCCGAGGTTGATGAAGGTGTCCCCATCGGCGACGCTGCGCGTGCCGAGGATCACACCTATCTCCGCTCGAAGGCCGTGGGCCGATCGGGCGAGCGCAGGCCCCAAAGCCGTGGCCGCCTGCTCCTGTGCGAGGAGCTCGGCGCGAAAGCCCTTGGAGAGCTCTTCGCGCTTCACTTTGCCTGTGTCCGTGCGTGGCAGAGCGGGTACGCGCACGACGTGCGTCGCGTCCCGCGCGCTCACGCCGAACGCGGCGGCAGCTTGTACGGCGGCCGCCAAGAGCTCGGCGTCGCTGGCGCGCAGCGCGGCCGTGGCCACGACCAGGATGCCGTCCCCGCGCATGGCATTCGGAATTCGACACACGCTGAAGTCACCGCGGTCGCCCAGGCTCTCTCGGATTTTTGCCTCGAGCGCGTCGGGCGCGAGCTTGAGGCCGCCGCAGTTGATCACGTCGTCCGAGCGACCCAGGTATTGGAGGTAGCCGTTGTCGAGCGCACCCCTGTCGTTGGTCGTGAGCCAGCCTTCGCTGTCGCGCGGATCGAGCACCTGGCCGCCGACCAACATCTGCGTGGCCACGTGTGGGCCGCGGATCTTGATCCGCCCGTCCTCAGAGATCGCCAGCTCGACTCGACCAAAGGCTCGCCCCACTGACTCGAGCTCTGCCGCGGAGGCGCCCTGGAGCTCCAGGAAGGTGCTGCGGGAGGCCTCGGTCAGGCCGTAGTGCTGGACGCTGACCGCGCCCGGAAACAGCCGGGAGAGCTGCAACTTCTCCGCCCCGCTCATGGCTTGGCTGCCGATTTCTATCCAGCGCACGCGGCCCGCCGCGCGGGGCGTTACGGCCCCGGTCGAGAGCAGGATGCGCCATAGGCTCGGGACCGCGGAGATAGCGTTGATCTCCCCCGCTTCCAACATGGCGTTGACCTCGACGGGGTTGAAGCCGCGGGCGGGCAGATAGGCACGCCCTCCTGCGCTCGCCACGGCCCGACACCTCCCGAAGCCAAACGAGTGGTAAACGGGGACGCCGACGTACTCGCGTATGCTCGAGCTCACCTGCATCACCGAGTTCAAGCGCGTCACGACGTCGGCGAGGTTTTCGTGCGTCAGCATGACGCCCTTCGGCTCGCCTTCTGTCCCGGAGGTGAACAGGATCTGCGCCAGCGCAGCGTCTGCTCGGGGCTCGAAGCGCGCGTCCAGCCAACCGTGCCCTGGGCTAGGCACGATCACCTCCGACGCGTTCGCCGCGCGCGAACGCGCGCTGTCGCCGCGATCGCGCAGCGTGACGATGCCGGCGCCCTGTTGCCAAAGCGAAAACGCTTGGGTCAAGAAATCAGGGGAGTTTTCTGCGACCAGCCCGACGATGCGGCCTTGATTCATCTCGATCCCATACGGCTCGAAGCCGTGCGGCTCAGAAGGCGTGTGCTGGTTTAGAGCATGTCGGTGGCGCCGATGGCAATCTGTTCCGACCCGGCGGAGAGGGCATGGCTAGCGCTTGCGGCAGACCAGCACCGCAGCGTCGAGCACATAGGCCGGATATTGCGCGTCGCCACCCGACAAGTAGGGTAAACGTGTCAGCCGAG
Source organism: Deltaproteobacteria bacterium (assembly GCA_043747815.1). GTDB lineage: Bacteria > Myxococcota_A > Polyangia > Polyangiales > Polyangiaceae > SZUA-265. The sequence continues at coordinate 144,631 of JAYTOL010000244.1, read as the reverse complement.
CGAGCTCGAGGCCGAGCGGCTCGAGCTCGTGTCGCCAGAGCTCGCTCACGGCTTCTTCCCAACCCTCTCCGCGTATCTCGAGCCGTTCCTCCGGGTCGCGCGTCAACGAGCCGTCGAAGAAGAAGGGCTCGTAAGGCAGCGGCGTAGAGACGAGCAGGACACCCCCGGGGGGCAAGCGCAGCGCGGCGTGAGCGAGCAGGGCTCGCGGTCGGCTCGCGCGATCGATCACGTTGAGCAGCGCGATCACATCGAAGGCTCCCGAGGCGAGTGGATCTCCGGGAGCGCCTTCACCCGCGCGCCCCAGCCAGCAAGGCAGGCCGCGCTTTTTCAAGCGCCGAGCCATCAGGCGCGAGGTCTCGGTGCAGTGCGTGGATTCGACCAACGGAGCCAAACGAGTCGTCACGTCCCCGGAGCCTGCCCCCACGTCCAAGAGCCTCGCCTGCTCGAGCCCGCTCGGGCGCGCGGCTTCGAGCAAAGCCAGGGCCTGCGGTGTGCTGAATAGAAATACCGGGTACATGCCGAGCCAGGCGTTGGCGTCGAAGTCCGACACGAACAGCGTCAGCGCGCGGTGCGCCCACAGCTCCGAACGGCGATGCTTGCGTTTGAGGGACGCTGCGAGGAATGCCTCGCCCTCGGTATCGAGCTGACTCGGGACAAAGCGCGGCCGGAGGTCTGGACTGAGCCGGTCGAGCTCACAGGCGTACCGCAGTTGAACACCCCAACGGCTCTCGTCGACGCCGCAGCGGCTCGCTTCGGTCATGGGCTTTTTTATACCGGGTTGCGGCTGCGTTAATAGATTGCGGCGACCACCCCTGGTGGTCAGCACTGCGCCGCGCCCGCCGATCTCGCTAGTGGATTGAGATCTCGAGGAGGCTCAGAGAAAATTGCACCGTGAGTGTGCTGTGGCAATAGGTGCTTAATAGTGAACAATGTGCGCCAAGCGCGTCCTCTGCTCTGCCTCCGGAGCGCGTTTCGGGGGGCCAGCGTCGGATCGGGCCTGATGGCTCTGGTCGCCTGCAGCGCCGGCAACGACGAGACGCACCTCATCTTTGCGGACGTTCGCGCGGCGGCCGGCGGGACCCAGCCATTTCTCGGCTTCCCCGCTTCCATCGAGCGGCTCGCGGAGAGCCCCCCACTCCTGAGTCAGACGGGTGGATTCGCCGACCTCGGCTCACTTCGCGCCGCTGACGGCGTCTTGCCGTACTCCGTCCAAAGCCCGCTGTGGAGCGACGGCGCCGAGAAGCTCCGTTGGCTCGCGCTCCCCACGGGCACCGTCATCGGCTTCTCCGAAGAAGCCCCGTGGGCCTTCCCCGAGGGCACGGTGTTTATGAAACACTTCGGAATGGTGCTCGATGAGCGCTTCCCCGAAGACGTGCGGCGCCTCGAGACCCGCTTTTTGGTCGCGGCCCGCGGCGGTGGCTACTACGGGCTGCTCTACAAATGGGACGCCGAGCAAGTCGACGCGACGCTCTTGGTGGAGGGCGCGGAGGAAGAGCTCAGCATCGTGCAACAGGACGGCTCCGTTCGGCACCAGACCTACACCTATCCTCGGCAGAGCGCGTGTGGCACCTGCCACTCGTCGGCGTCGGGCTACGTGATGGGCGTGCGCACGGCGCAACTCAATGGGCCACAAGCCTATGGCGCGCTCGATCCCAACGCGGAGCTCGACCTCGCTGACGGCCGTAACCAACTCGCCACGCTGTCTCAGCTCGGCTTCTTGGATCCAAAGGTCGGCGAAACTCCGCCCTCCGAATACCCCCGCCTCGCCGGCATCGAGGAGGAGAGCGTCCCGATCGAGCAACGCGTCCGCTCCTACTGGGAGAGCAACTGCTCGATGTGCCACAACGCCGACTCGCCAATACCCTCCTGGGACGCGCGCTACGCCACGCCGCTCGCGGAGCAGGGGGTCCTGATGGCAGAGCCGTACACCGGTCACCGCGAAGATGACGTGCGCCTCATCGCGCCGGGCCACCCCGAACGCTCCCTGATCTATTTGCGAAGCGACAGCAGCACGCCCCGCATGCGCATGCCCCCGATCCTCCGCAACCGCGTCGACGCTGACTACGTGGCGCTGCTCGAGCGCTGGATTCTGTCTCTGCCCGAGCAGTGACGCGGGGCGGCCGCGCCGCGTCAGACGACGTTCGGCTGCCGCCTGCGCAGCAGCAGCGCAGAGCCGAGCAGCGTCAGCCATCCGCAGCTCGTCCGGCTCGACCGTGTAGCGCCGAAGGAGCAGCCCGCGTGCGGCGTTGCATCCGTCGCGCTCACGGTGTCCCCCGTGACATCAGCGCCGTTCACCTCCGCCGCGCCTCTGCTCGCGACGAGGACGGGCGCGTTCGCGTCCACGGGCGCGTCCGCGCTCAGCACCAGATCGGCGCACTGGTGGTACGTGCTGCGTTCGAGCGGTACCCCGTAAGAAAATTGGATCAACTGCAACGTGCAGCCGTCACACTCGACGTTCGGCAACGTCACCACACGCTCGACGTGCTCCAGGCCGCCGTTCGAATTGTCGACGTAGTCGAGGATGAGCTCACCGTCGCCGGGCGCGAGCTCCGCCGGAGCATCACTCGCAGGGTCGGCGGGCGTCGAGGCCCGCTCGCTGAAGGAATCGTCGCCCTCTAGATCGACCGCGATGCGGAAGTAGCTCGGGTGCTCCACATACACGTCCCAGATCACGGCGATGGCCTGCCCAGGTCGAAACACGCTGACTTTGTCGACCACTCGAGCGTTGGCGCGCTGCCCGCACGGGCTCCGGAAGAGGTTCACGTCCGGGACCCCGCCGACGCGCGGCGGCGGCGACAACAGATCGATGTGCGCAGCGCTCGAAAGAGTGTGCAGAACGGCACAGAAAAACCCGCTCGCCGCGATCCTGGCTCTCGTGTGCGCCGACATGGGAGTGAACGTAAGCGAGCCGGGCAAGCCGTCCAAGGCCGGCCGCATTTTTGGCTCCGCGGTAGTTATCTCTCGCATCTAGAAAACGTTGGCATGAGCCCGGACAAATCGCTGATTTGACGCATTTATCGCCGTATCTCGAGGGCCGGAGCGCTAGGCAGCGACGGGGGTGGCGACTAGAGTCATGCGTATGCAACGTGCTTATCGTCTACTTCTCTCCAAGGTCACCGCGATCGGTGGCCTGCTGATCGCCTCTCCGGCGTTGGCTCACATCGATCTCCTCGACCCGCCCGCGCGGGCTCACGGGACCGCAGCGTCCGGTGACACGGCAGTGGACGTGAACGCCAATCAGAAGTCAGGCCCGTGTGGGCAGGTGGCCCCGGGGCGCACGACGGATCGCGTGACCACCTACGCTCCGGGCGAGACGATCACGATACGGGTTCGGGAAGAGACGCCTCACAATAGCTACTTGCGCGTCGCGATCGATCTGGATGGGAACGATTTTCCGGAGCGCCCCACTCCGGTGGCCACTCAGACCCAGGAGCAGGCCCAGGCTGCGGAGGACGCGCTAGCCAATGACGGCCTGCTCGAGGTCGTGGTCGAAGCGAACAACACGCCTAACTTCGTTCACGAGATCGAAGTCACGCTGCCGGACGTGACCTGCGACAACTGCACGTTGCAGGTCATCCAGGCCATGTTCGGCGCTGGTTACTACTACCAGTGCGCCGACATCGTCATCGCCGAAGGCGGAGGCTCCGCCGTCGACGCAGGTGCTGCCCCGGGCAGTGGCGGCGCTGGGACGGCCGGTGCGGGCAATGCCGCAAGCGGCGCCAGTGGCGCTGCGGCCGCCGGTAGCGCGGGCGCGGCCGCCGGTAGCGCAGGCGCTGGGGGCGCCTCGAGCGGCGGCCAGCCAGGGAGCGCTGCCGCGGGCGCTGCGGGCAGCACCTCCACGGGTGCTGCAGGGGCAGGCTCGACCGATCCCAATTCGCCGCCGAGCGAGGACGACGACGGCGGCTGCACCCTGTCGGCGTCTTCCACGAGCGGCTCGCCAAACGCCAGCCTGTTCGGGCTGCTCGCGCTCGCGCTCGGCCTCGTGCGCCGCCGCCGCTAAAAGGCGCAGCTGGCAGCGGCGTCGCTGCTCCGCCGTGTAGCCAGGTTCCACAGACGATCGAGGTGACGTGCGAGTGAGCGCGGGCTCCTAGCTGACGGCGGGCAGCAGGGGCTCGGCCGGCGGATCTTCGATCGGGGGCAACGGCTCGCCCGGCGAGGGTGGCTCGGGCGGGGGATCGCCCTGCGGGGGCCGTTCGGGTTCCGGATCTCGCGCCGGTGGCTGGGGCAGCTCCGGCTCGGGTGAGGAAGGCGGCGGGTCGAGCTCGGGCTCCTGAACGACGCAGCGTGCGGTTTCGGCGGCGAGAGTGACGAACATGCTTCGGCATGTAGCAAGGGCAGTGCCACGACCTCTCCGGCTCAAAACAGCCCATGCTCGACGGCGCCCATGAGACACTGGCGCGCGAAATGACGACGGAGCAACACGGCCCGGATCTCGCGCCGCTGGTGGTATTATTGGGAGCTGGTGTGGTGGCCGTTGCGCTCTTCAAGCGCCTCGGCTTGGGCTCGGTGCTCGGCTATCTAGCGGCGGGGCTGTTGATCGGGCCCTTTGGGCTCGGGCTTTTCGCGGATCCCGCCGCCATCCTGCAAGTCGCCGAGCTCGGCATCGTGATGTTTCTGTTCGTGATTGGGCTGGAGATGCAGCCCTCGCGTCTCTGGAGCCTGCGCCGAGAGATCTTTGGGCTGGGCGCGGCTCAGGTCGCGATGTGCGGCTTGCTGCTCACCGGCGCGGGCGTCGCGTATGGGCTCAGCCCTGTGGTCGCCTTTGTAGGGGCCATGGGTTTCGTGCTGTCCTCCACCGCCATCGTCGCGCAAATCTTGGACGAGCGGGGCGAGACGTCGCTACCGCGGGGTCAGCGCGTGATCTCGATCTTGTTACTGGAAGACCTGTCGATCGTGCCCTTGCTCGCCATCGTGGCGTTTCTCGCGCCGAACGCGGCACATGACAGCGGGCCGCGCTGGGTCGGTGTTGCGACGGGCCTCTCGGTCCTGCTCGGCTTAGTGGCCGCGGGGCGCTGGCTGCTGAACCCGATGTTCCGCGTGCTGTCGCTCGCCAACGCGCGTGAGGTGATGACGGCGGCGGCGCTGCTCGTGGTGCTTGGCGCGGCGCTGTTGATGCAAATCGGTGGCCTGTCGATGGCGCTCGGCGCGTTCCTCGCCGGCGTGCTGCTGTCGGAGTCGACGTTTCGGCACCAGCTCGAAGCCGACGTCGAGCCGTTCCGTTCCATCCTGCTCGGCCTGTTCTTTCTCGGCGTCGGTATGTCGCTGAACTTGACGGTCGTCTTGCGCGACTGGCCTACGATATTGGGAGGGGTGCTCGTGTTCATGTGCACGAAGGCCGCGGGCATCTACTTCGTGGCGAGGCTGACGCGTGCGCCTCGAGAGGAGGCGCTGCACCGCGCCGCGCTCCTCGCCCAAGGCGGGGAGTTCGCGTTTGTGTTGTATTCGGCGGCCCTCGCGGTCGGGATCATGAACCCGGACCTGCATGCGACCCTGAGCGCGATCGTGATCATCTCCATGGCCCTGACGCCGCTGTGCGTGGCGGCGTTGCATTTCGTGCCGCGGCCGGAGGACAGTATGGACGGCGTCGAGAGCGCCGACGGCCTGCACGGCAGCGTGCTGTTGATCGGCTTTGGGCGCTTCGGGCAGGTGGCGAGCCAGGGGTTATTGGCCCGAGGCGTCGATGTTTCGATCATCGATACGGACGTGGAGATGATCCGCGCCGCCGCAGACTTTGGCTTCAAGGTCTATTACGGCGACGGCACGCGGCTCGACGTGCTGCACGCCTGCGGTGCGGGCGAGGCAAAAGCCATCCTCGTCTGCGTGGATGACAAGCGCGCCGCGAACAAGATCGTCGAGGTCGTCAGGGCCGAGTTCCCGCTGTTGCACCTCTTGGTCCGCTCGTATGATCGCGAGCACTCTCTGCAGCTGATCGCGGCGGGGGTCGAGTTTCAGATCCGCGAGACCTTCGAGTCTGCCGTCAACTTTGGCGAGGCCGCGCTCGTAGCGCTCGGTGTAGCACGTGAGGAGGCAGCCGAGATCGCGGTGGACGTGCGCCGGCGGGACGCAGAACGGCTGCAGCTCGAGCTCGCCGGCGGCCTCGGGGCGGGGCTCTCGCTGCTCCGCGGGAACGCGCCCAAGCCCACGCCCTTTACCCAACCGGCGCGCGAGGGGCGCGCGCTAAACGAAGAAACCGCAGCCAAATTTACCTGAGTCGCATCGACGGTCGTAGCCACCCCCCGAAGATCTCGGCCATCTGCTATGCGGCACTGCGCTTCCGGTCCTCACCGTAGCAACTACGGTTCCGGTCCGGTTCTCGTGCCACTACGCATCTGGCTCGAGCTTTTCGGGGGTTCAGACGGTGACGCCTAGTGCCGGACGGCGCGGCATTCTTCCTGAGCCTGAGGAGCTTTTGGTCAATCGGTGAGGGGGAGCGTGGCGGCAGTGAGGAACTTTGCTGTTTGAGCGTCGACACGAGGCGTGAGCAGGGCGCGCACTCGGATGTGATAGGCGTCGACGTAGCCGCGCTCCTCCGCGGTCAGGCTGGCCGCGTCGATCAAGCGCCGCTCGTACGGCACGACGGTCAGCGTCTCGAAACCCAGCGTGGTGCGCTCCGCGCCGGCGGGTTGGGGGTCGAGCTCGATCACGGCGATCAGGTTTTCGATGCGGATGCCGTAGTGCCCGGGCTTGTAGTAGCCCGGCTCGTTCGACACGATCATGCCGGGCCTTAGCGCGACATCGCTCGGGCGCTTGGAGATGCCGTGCGGGCCCTCGTGCACCGACAAGAAACAACCGACGCCATGACCCGTGCCATGATCGAAATCGACCCCATCACGCCAGAGGAACTGGCGAGCGAACGGGTCGAGCTGGCTGCCCGTCGTGCCAACGGGAAACCGAGCCGACGCGAGCGCGATATGCCCTTTGAGCACCTGCGTATAACGCCGCCGCATCTCTGCGCTCGGCGTGCCGATCACCGTCACGCGCGTGATATCGGTCGTCCCGTCGACGTATTGGCCGCCGCTGTCGACCAGGTAGAGGTTGTCTTGGCCGAGCGGCAGCGCCGACTCTTGGGAGGCGCGATAGTGAGGCAGGGCGGCGCTCGGGCCAAACGCCGAGATGGTGTGAAAGCTCGGGCCGCGATAGTTCTCTCCTCCGGCGCGCAGCGCGGCGAGCTTCTGCGCCGCCGTCCACTCCGTGTGGCCCCCGGGCGCGGTGGCGCTGAACCAGGCGAGAAAACGCAGCACCGCCGCTCCATCTCGCTCGTGCGCAGCGCGGATCGCCGCGAGCTCCGACGTGGTCTTGCAGGCTTTGGCGAGAGTGCAGGGGTCCGGCCCAAGGTCGACCTTCACCCCTCGGGCCTCCAGCGCTCCGGTGAGCCACTCGCTGGCGCTGACACGGTCCGCTCGCACACGCTGACCCCGCAGGCTGTCGAGCGCGCCCACGAACGCCGAATGCTCCTGCACCGAGAAACCCGCTCCGCCTTGCAGCATCAAGCCGCTGTGCACGCTGGGGGAGAGCTTGACGGAGTCCATGAAGAGCTCGAGCCTGGCGTCGGCGTGCAGGATGGCGTGCCCCAGCGCAAATGGCGTGTTTTCGATGTCGGCGCCTCGGATGTTGAGCAACCAGGCGAGGCTGTCGGGCGCGGACACCACCAGCGCGTCGAGCTTGTCTTCCTTCAGCCGAGCCGCCATGCGCACGCGTTTTGAGGCGGAAGACTCGCCCGCAAACGCCTCCGGGTACAGCTCCACCGGCGCCGCGGGCTCGGCGGGTCGATCCGCCCAGAGCGCGTCCACCAGGTTGCCTTCGATAGGAACGAGCGTCCCACCTGCCGACTCCGCCGCCGTGCGCAGCGCGTTCAGGCTCGCCGGAGTGTGAATGCGCGGGTCATACCCGACGCGCTCCCCCTGCTCGAGGGCGCGCCCGAGCCACGTCGCCGGCGGGTCCTCGATGAGGTGGTGATGCTCCCACACGGCCGCTGGGCTTTGGCGCTTGGCTTGATCGGTGTAACGCCCATCGACGAACAAGGCCGCGCCGCGCCGGGCCACGAGCGCCATGCCCGCGGAGCCTGTGAAGCCGGTCAGCCAGGCCAGGCGCTCACTCGAAGGTGGCGCGTACTCGAGCATGTACTCGTCGGATTTGGGGATGACGTACGCCGCCAGGGCATGCCGGTCGAGCTCACCTCGCAGCGCATCCAAACGTCGTGACTGTTCTCTCGCGTCCATGCTGTGCTCACCTCTCTAACCGAGCGGAGCGGCGCTCAAGGCCACAACGCGACGCCTTCGAGCCCGGTGCTCTCCGGCAAATCGCTGATCAGGTTTGCGTTCTGCACGGCCTGGCCAGCGGCGCCCTTGCCCAGGTTGTCAATGGCGCCCAGAGCGATCACGAGATTGCGTGAGGGGTCACAGGCGTAGCTGATGAACACGTTGTTCGACCCGTACGCCCACTTGGTATGCAGCGGCTGCTCCGTGACTTTGACGAAGGCTCGGCCCTGGTAAAACTCGCGGGCGGCGTTGAGGCAGGTCTGCGTATCGGCCGAGCCCTTGCAGTAGATGGTCGCCATGATGCCCCGGGTCATGGGCACGAGGTGCGGCGTGAACACCAGGCCTTGCTCCGCCCCGGCGATGGCCTTGATGGTGGCGGAAATCTCCGGCATGTGCGCGTGTTTGAGCAGGCCGAAGACGGCCACGTCTTCGTTGCACTCGGCATAACCAAAGCGCGCGTCGCTGCTGCCGCGGCCGCCGCCGCTCACGCCGGTCTTCGCGTCGATGATGATGCCGTTCGGATCAATCAGCTTGCGAGCCAGCAACGGCGCCAGTGCGGTCAACGTTGCCGCGGGGTAACAGCCGGGGTTGGCGATCCGGACCTGCCCCTTGATCTTCTCCGGCCAGACATCGGCGAGGCCGTAAGCCCAGCCCTCGACGTAGCGATGATCGCCTCCGATGTCGACCACCTTGGTCGCCAGGGGCACCCGGGCCAGGGCGGCTTTCGAGTCGCCCGTGGGAAGCGACGCGAATAAAATGTCGAGCTGCGGCAGGGCCGAGGGGTCGAACTTTTCGATCACCAGGTCGCCGAGCTTCGCCGAGAGGCCGGGGTAGCGGTCGGCGAGCTTCTGTCCCGCGCTCGACTCGCCGGCGGCGTACACGACCTGAAATGCTGGGTGCGTCGCGCAAAGCCGAAGGGCCTCGCCGCCGCCATATCCGCTGATCCCGACAATGCCGACCCGTATGCTCATGCCCACCAGCTTAGCTTAGGCCGGCGCCGCGCGCGTCGTCGAAATTCGGACCTGCCTGCAGCCCCGTCCAGTGGGGCATACTGCTCGCATGACCGCGAATCTCCCAGAGCCCGTCATCAGGGCTGCGCGCCCCGCGGACGGTCCCGAGTACGTCGCGCTCGTGCGCGGGCTCGCTGCTTTTGAAGGCCTCGCTCCGCCCGATGACATGGCGGCGGGTCGCCTTCTGGCTCACGCCTTTGGCGCCAAACCCCGCTATGAGTTGTTGGTCGTGGAGCTCGACGGCCGTCTCGTCGGCTACGCCGCCTTTTTCGAGACGTACTCCACCTTCCGCGCGCTGCCCTCGCTCTACCTCGAGGATCTGTTCGTGCTTCCAGAGGCGAGGGCGCGCGGTATAGGCCGCTGCCTGATGCTCCGGCTGGCGGGGTTGGCCGTGGAGCGGGGTTATGGGCGTTTCGAGTGGAGCGTGCTGGACTGGAACGCCGACGCGCAGCGTTTTTATCGTTCGCTCGGTAGCCACATCCACACCGAATGGCACTTGTGTCGCGTGGACGGTGACGCGCTGCTCGCGCTCGCAGCTCCACCGGATGCGACGCCGTAGCCATCTGCCCCGCACAAGCCAAATTGCAGCGGTGGGGCGCGGGGGCGGCTGTTTTTGGCTCCTTTCCGCGCATCCGAGATCACAAATGGGATATGCTCGGGCGCTCTCGGATAGCCCATGGTCGACCTAAGAAACAAGGTGCGCGACGAAAAGTCAGGCGTGCCCTCCTCACCGCTCGAGGACCTGACGGAGCGGATGCCCCGCTCGAGCTTCGATGAAGCCCCGCCCTCCTCCACGCTGGGTGATCAGCTGGCGCGGGCGCTGCCGCCCTCGGCGCGTACGCTGGCCCTGATCGGGCTATTGTGTATCGCCATCGGCTGCGTCCTGTACTTGGCGCGCGTCGTCTTCGTCCCGCTCACGTTCGCGCTGATGTTGTCCTTCTTGTTGAGCCCAGCGGTGACCTGGCTCGAGCGTTGGCGCTTGCCGCGTGCGGTCGGCGCGGCGCTGGTCGTCCTGGTGCTGCTCGGCGGCGTCGGCTTCGCCGCGGTCGAGTTGGCGAATCCCGCGGCGGACTGGATCGGGCGCTCTCCCAAGGTGCTGCAGACGCTGGAGCGCCGCGTCCGGCCCTGGCGGCGTCCCGTCAAGAACGTGAGCGAGCTCGCCGAGCGGGTCGAACGCATGACCCAGGTGGAGGACCGCAAGCCGCCGCAGGAAGTAACGCTCGAAAAGCCCGGTATCTTGAGCATGGCGCTCGATACCGTGTGGGCGGTGGCGGCGGGCGGCCTCGTGACCCTGTTCGCGCTGTATTTCACCCTGCTCACCGGGGACGTGCTGTTGGCGCGGGTGATCGCGTGGGTGCCTGATCTGAACCAGCGCCGCACGGCGGATGTGCTCGTCTCCATTCAAAAGGGCATGTCGCGTTATCTGGGTACCGTCTTTGCGATCAACTTCGTGGTCGGTTGCGGCGTGGCGCTGGCAATGTTTGTGCTGAAGATGCCCAATCCATTTCTCTGGGGCGCCCTGGCGATGGTCGTGAACTTCGTCCCGTACGTGGGGCCCCTGGTCGGGATCATCACGGTGGGGGCGGTGTCCCTCGCCACCTTTCCCGATCCGACCGCCGCCATGTTGCCTCCGCTCGTTTACCTCGCGCTCGCCTCGGTCGAGGGTAACGTGATCACGCCGCTGATCTTGGGCCGCACCTGCGAGCTCGATCCCCTCGTGATCTTCGTGTGGCTCTTGTTTTGGGGCTGGCTCTGGGGCATCCCGGGCGCGATCGTGGCCGTGCCGATGCTGATGTTGATCAAGCTGATGTGCGAGCGGAGCATCGTGCTGCAGCCGGTAGCTGCCTTGATTTCACGTAACGCGGCCCTGGCGAGCTGAGCGGCCCAGGGTTATCCTGTCCGGCGCGGCGGGCTTCTGCTAGACCCATTTTTGATGGGTTTTGCTCTGAACCTCGCCCTCCGCTACATGCGGTCTCGCAAGCGAGGCTTCATCTCCGTGAGCACGGTGTTCGCCATTCTGGGCGTGGCGCTGGGGACGTCCGCGCTGGCTGCGGTGATGAGCGTCACCGGCGGTTTTCGCGCGGAATTCCAGAGGAAGGTGCTCGGCGTCAACGCGCACGTGATGGTGCTGCGCGCGTCCTTTCGCGACTACCGCGAAGTCATGGAGAAGATCCGTGATATTCCCGACGTGATCGGCATCGCACCCTTTGTGCTCAACCCGATGATGATCACGCATCACGGGCGCACGCGCGCGGGCGTGCTGCTCAAGGGCATCGATCCGGACAGGGTCGGCAGCGTCCTCGATTTGCCACAGCAGATGGTACAGGGCACGCTCGAGGGTCTGCGCCCGCCGGCAGGTCTCGAGCCCGCCTCGCCACCGAACCCGGGCGCGGTGCCTGCCTCGGTGTCAGCGGCGGACCCCGCGCTCGGCGCCCCGCCGCTGGATTCGCCCCTGCCCCGGCCCTTCGCGAAGGCTGCCCGGGGGCCCGAACGCGCCCCCGCCAAGGTACTGCGCGCTGACTTGCCGCCGGGCTCGATCGTGCCGCAGGGCGGCTATCAAAGCGAGTTGCCCGGGGACGATGTGTTGCCGGAGGAGCTCGACCCCGACCCCTGCCGCACTGTTGGAGCCGATTTGCCTGGCATCGTCCTGGGCATCGCGTTGCAACAGACGCTGCAGGCCAAGCTCGGTGACTGCGTGCAGGTCACGTCGCCGACCATCGGTTATTCGATCATCGGGGGCGAGCTACGGCCGCCGATGGCCAAGCAGTTCAAGGTCATCGGTGTGTTCCAGGCCGGCTTTGAGCAATACGACTCGAAGCTCGTATATACCGACTTGCGCGAGGCGCAGGCCTTCTACGAGGAGGGTGACGCGGTCACCGGCGTGGAAATGAAGGTCGCAGATATCGATCGTGCTCGGCAAGTCGCCGCGCGCATCGACGCAGAGCTGGGGGGCAAGCTCTACGACGTCGTAGACTGGATGGAGCTGAACCGCGGGCTGTTCACGGCGCTACGCATTCAGCAGATCCTGATGAGCTTGGTGCTGGCGCTGATCATTCTTGTGGCGGCCTTCACGGTGATCGCAACGCTCATCATGGTAGTCCTGGATAAGAAACGAGAGATCGCCACCATCAAGGCCATGGGCGCCAGCGACGGCCAGCTCTTGCGAGCGTTCCTCTACCAGGGGTTGATCATCGGCCTGGTGGGGACCGCCTTCGGCCTCGGCTTCGGCTTCGTGATCTGCCGTTGGATTCTCGCGTACGGGTTCCCGCTCGATCCCAAGGTCTACTTCATCGACCGCCTGCCCGTGCAGATCCGCTTGCCGGAGTTCGCCTTCACCGGCGTGTTCGCCATCCTGGCCTGCCTCACGGCCACGCTCTGGCCGGCGCTGCACGCCTCTCGCCTGCGGCCTGCCGAAGCGTTTCGAGAGGTCTAGCCCGCTCGCGTCGGGCCGGCGCGGTGAGGCGCGGGCTCCGCAGGTTTCTTGCACCGGCCCGCTCGGGCGCGGCAAGCTCAGCGTTCCGGGTAGCCTGCTCCTGGAGACTTGAATCTTCGTCGGAAAAAGCGCTCGGATGCCTCGACTGCCACAAACCCGGGATAGCGGGATCCGCCAGGTTGCCCTCAGTTGGATCGAGGACCAGGCCCACTACGACTTCGTCGTGGCTGCCCTCTCGCGCGCCAAGGTCTCCCTGTGGATTGCCACGGCAACGCTCAAGGACCTGCGCCTGGAGGCCCCAATCGGCAGCGTGGCACGAGCCCGAGGCCGCTACGTCTCGATCACCGAGCGTTTTGACGAGCTCGTGGGGCGCGGGGTGGAGCTCCGCGTGTTGCACGGTGGCCCACCGTCGCGGCCGTTCCGCGAGTCATTGGCCCAGCGCTCGCGCCTCGGGCGGGCCCACGACTGGCTGCGGCAGTGCCCGCGCGTGCATTTGAAGATGATCGCGGTCGACGGCACCGACTTGTACATGGGAAGCGCAAATTTCACCGGGGCCGGCATGGGTGCCAAAGGGCAGGGGCGGCGCAACTTCGAGATCGGCATCACCACCACCGATCACGTCACCGTTGACGCAGCGCAACGCCGCTTTGATCGGATCTGGACCGGGCAAGAGTGCGGCGCTTGCCGGGTGCGTCAGCACTGCCCGGCCCCGCTCGACCAGAGCTGAGCCTGCCCGGCGCCGAGCCTCATGCAGAAGCTCATAGCCCGGGGCTCAGGCACTGGCACACCTGGCAGCCTCGCTCCGTCACCCGACAGTTCGCCCCGAACGCGCAGTTCGTCGCGCGGTCGCCGCCTGCGCAGAACGGCACGTTCTGCACTCGCGTCGTCGTCGATGTATTGGTTCTCGGATCATCTCCGGTCGTGGCGGGGTCGGCGGCGAGCCAGCGGCTGTGGCAGCAAAGTTGAGCGGCGCAGGCGACGGCGCAGCTGGCCCACGCGCATCGCCTGAATCGCGATCGCTTCGCACGCGCCGCGCGACTCGGGCGCGAGCGGTGAACGAACGTCGCTTCGGAGACGAATTGGAGAGCTTTGGACATGCGCTTCGCCTGCCGCGGTGCAGAACCCAGCGTGGACCACAGCCGCGTTGGGCAACGCTAGCAGATAGGCCAGCGAACGCGAGCCAGGCTGGCGCTCCGCGAGAGCCAGGCTCGCCCTGATCCCGGTCAGCTCAGTGCAGGAGGAGCTCGAGGCGCGCCTCCGCGGTCAACACGTCGACGACTGGACCCGTCTCGCCCAGCATGACGAAGCGGGTGCACGCGGACAGACCGACCGAGAGGGGGGACTCGTCCCAAGCATATCGAACCCCCCAGCCGGGTGCGACGACCCGCAGCTCCAGCAAATCCTCACGCGGGCTCTCTGGGGTGAGCCAGGACACTTGGGGCCCCGCGCGCAGGTTCAGGGCTCGCACCAGGTCGAAGTGCATGAATCCGCCCAGCGCCTCGTCGACCTTTTCGGCCTCACTCATGCGGGGCAGCCAAAGCTCGGCAGGCAGGTAAGTGGCCGCCGCGAGCGACCCACGTACCCATGGAGACGGTAGGCGGGGTGTGCACTCGATCGCGGTAGCGTTCGAGAACGGATCGCAGAGCGAGAGGTGCAGCGTCCGCCACGGCGCCCGTAGCGTGGGCGCGGAGACGCTCCAGAACGAAGCAGCCCAGAGCGGAGCGGTCAGCCTCGTGTCATGAGCTTCAGGTGGGCCAGCCAGAGAGGCGAGCGAGGCAAGCAGGACCGTTTGAGTGAGCAGCAACGTTTTCGATTCGTCGAAGACAGCTCTCTCGGAACGGCCCCAAGTGTCAGGGCTTTAACACAAGCTAACGGAGCTCGCGCCACGACGCGTGCGCCCTCTCAGCGGCTCCCGGTCCAGCGGTACACCCGGATCCAATCATAGTCGGCGCTAGTGGGTACGCTGTCAGGTGCTATCGCGCCCGCCCAATCCGCCGAGGCAGAGGCCCAGATCGTCAGCAGGATGTTTTGCGGCAGCTTCATGCGCGCAATCTCGCTCGACCAGACATGCTGCGTTTGACCGTCGACCGTGAAGCGCGCTTCGCTCGGCGTCCACTCGATGGCGTAGACGTGGAAGTCGGCGGAAGCGTCGAAGCCGAGGGTCGAGAGCTGTGGATACTGTGTCGGTGTCACTGATTGTTGCACGGGTGGTACAGTGGGTGGACCCGTGTACACCATGCTGTTGAACTGAACGCGGTCGGCGTAGCGGCCCAGGTACTCGATATCGAGCTCGTTCCAGTCATCGGCGGGCCAGGGCGTGTAGATGAGCACGAGCGACGACACCACGCCGGAACCCCCGGCCAGCCTGACGCGCGCCTCGACCTTTCCGTAGGTCAACGCCTCGACCGAGCGCATCTCGACGCCGCGGAAGGGCTTGGCCGCGTCGCTCGGCTCCGGCGTCAGCTGGAGCGAGAGGATGCCGGCTTCGATGCTGGTATTTTGAGTGGAGAACTGAGCCAGGTTGGTGTCCCAGCTGTGGGTCATCAACTGCCAGCGCGCGCTGTCAAAGGCGTCGAAGTCATCCTGCCAAGCGAGCTGGAACTCGCCCTCGGGATCGGCGCTCGCTCCGGGCATCGCGCCCTCGTTTTCTCCGGGCAGGGCGCTGTCGCCCGGCGGCGATACTTCGACCCCTGCGCCGTCGCCGGTCGACCCCTCGCGGTCGCTGGCTGGCGCCGCACTCGGGGAGGTGCCGCCGCTGACCGGTGGCGACGAAGCCTCTGCCGCTGGAGCGCCCGCCAAAGGGCGAACGCCGTCGCTCGTCCTCTCCGTGGTGCCTTCACCGGCGCAGCCGACGAAGCTGGCTGAGAACGCCATGGAGGTCGTTAGCCGCAGCAAGGGCGATCTGATGAAAACGGAACACACTGGCAGACGCATGCGTGAAACCTATGCGCCATGCCGCTTTTGATCTTCGCATTTGGTGGGGGAAAGCCAGGGCGGGTGACGGGTCGAGCTTTCTGCTATCCTGCGAGCCGTGACCGAGCCGCTCTACCAACCGTTTCCAATGCTTGGGCCGGGCAGGGCGCAGATTTGGCGCTACGCGCCCGCGCACCGCCGGCCGCGGCATTTTCACAGTGAGCCCGAGCTCAACCTGATCGTCGCTGGGAGCGGTATTTTCGGCGCTGGTGAGGCCGTGCTGCGAGTGTCTGCCGGCGATCTTCTGTGTTGGCCTCCGGGGCAAGACCATGAGCTCATCGAAGCGTCTCCGGACTTCGACCTCTTCGTTGCGGGGCTGACCCCGGAGCTGTCGGAGCGTGTGCTGGGCAAGGACAGCCGTGCCGCCCTTGCCGGACCCTCGCGCCTGCGCTTGGCGCCCTCGGCGTTGGCGCGCTTCCGGAGCATGTGCGCGGTGCCTCTCCCCGGGCAATCGCCCTCGGCGGCAGAAGCCCACGTCGCGGAATTTTGGCGCGAGGCGCACGCGCTTCGGCTTCGGGCGGGCGTCCCGCACGCGCTCGGTCCCCGCGCGCTGTCGTCGCTGCTCGAACGCCCCGAGCTCGGTCGGAACGCAGTGGCGCTCCTTTCGCGAGCCGACCCGAGCGAGGTGAGCCGCCATTTTCACCAGCATACCGGCGTCACCCTCACTCGGTATCGGACGCGCTTGCGCCTGCTGGGCTTCATCCAAAAGGTGGACGCCGGCCGCGGCACGCTGCTGGCGGCGGCCCTGGACGCCGGGTTTGGCAGCTACTCGCAGTGCCATCGCGCATTTTTACGCACTCTCGGCTGCACCCCTCGAGCGTTTTTTGGTACCGACCTGCGGCGCCATATTGAAGACGCGGTTTCCCCCTGGAGCCCAGGTTGAGTCTCGAGATCCCGGAGATATTGCACGCGGCGTGGGAGGCGTACGCCGATTTCAGGCAGCTCGTCAGCATCGAAGAAATCAGCGCCACCGTCTCCACCAATCGGGTGTATCGGCTAGTCCTCTCCGACAAGAGGGAGCTCATCGCGAAGGTGTCGAGCTACGGCTCCTTCGTCCACTTCCGCCAGGATCACGAGCTCATCAACCAGTGGTCGGCGTTGCTTCGCGGCAGCCGCTACCGCGATTTCTTGGCGCGTGTCGCGGAGCGCGACGGGAGAATTTTCTCGTTCAAGCAAGGCCACCGCTGGGTCGTGTTCTATCACAAAGTCGACTTCTACGACTTCTTGCCGCGGGTGCTCACGGAGGCCGAAATCACGGCGTTTGGTCGCGAGATGGCGTTCTTTCACCGCGCTTCCCTGTGGGCGGGCAAGCAGCTCAACCCTACTGCCAAGACGGTGGGGTCGGACATCGCAAACCTGTACGACGCGCTCGACAGCGTCGAGTGGTGTCGCGCTCGGAACATCTCCACCGAGCAAGGGCTGATGGTCCAGCGGCACTGCGACGAGTTTCTGGCGAGCTCCGAGGCGCTCGGTTACCACGCCTTTCCCAAGCTCCCGATCCTGATCGATTGGAACAGCGGCAACTTCTCCGTCGGTTACGAGGAAGAGGGCTTCAAGTTCTTCAGCCGCTGGGACTACGACTGGTTCCGCATCGAGCCGCGTATGTTCGACTTCTACTTCGCCAGCCGCGTCGTGCGCGGGAGCGGCGACCAGACCGTCTTCAGCTACACGACGGGGCCTTTGATCGAGCCCCGCTTCGTCGCCTTCCTCAAGGCTTATCACGCCGTTTTACCGCTGAGTGAGCCGGAGATCCTGTTTCTCAGAGAGGCCTACCGCTTCTTCGTCCTCAACTACGTCGTGCACTCGGGCGAGCACTTCTTCAGGCCTTCCATCTGGCAACGCCTCATGAAAGAAGCCATCGCCGACTACCTGCCGAGCCTGGGCTCCCTCGATATGGGGCCCACGGCGGCGCTCATCCTCTCGTAAACGGCGTTCCCGCCGCTCCGATCATCAATGACCCAGGGGCGACCCCTCGGCACCTGGCTGATCAGGCGGCTCGCTCGATACGTGGTGCAGGTGGGTCTCGCAGTAACGGCAGTCGACGCTGAAAGTGATGTCGTCGAGCCACACGTCGAAGCCGTCCGGGTAGGGAAAAAAGAATTGCAGGGCCGTCAGGCGGGTGAGATCCAATGGCTCGGAGAGGTGCGCGGCGTCCTCAGGCTGCTCGAGCTGCTCGAAGCTGACGACGTATTGTTCCCATTCGTTCGAGAGCGTCACCTTGGCCTCGAAACGTTCAGGCTCGAGGTCGCCGTCGCGATCGGGGTTTTGCAACTGGACGTAGAGGCGCCGTTCGGATCCTTTATCGGCGCGCGCCCAGAAGGTGACGGCGTCGTACGCGCTGGCATCCAAACCGGCCTGCTCGAGTTTCGCGTCTCGCAGCAACGGAGCGCCCACGCCTGCCCCCCAGTCGCGGAAACCTTCGCCCGCCGTGTGCAGTGAATAAAGGCTGCCGACGCGCTTCTCGTCGGGCTCGTCGATGTGGGTGCTCTGGCTCCCGCTCTGGTCGTCGAAGGAATACCAGGAGCCATGCAGTGGTTGCGCGAGCTCCGCATCTCCGTCCTCCAGGTCATCAATCAACAAGGACTCGCTCGAGCTCCCCTGCGGGACTGGCTCGGGGGTGCCCGGGGGCGACGGCAATAACCTTGGGGGAGGGCCACCCGTAGTAGCATTGTCTGGCGCGTGCTCTGGCGATGGGGACGTGGCGGGGGTGTGTGCCGGAGCTAGGGTTTCCGCGGGTTGCGCGCCGTCGGCGGGCGCGATGAAGGTTCGCAGGCGACCGTCACCACAACCGAGCGACGCGGCCACGAGCAAGCACGCCGAGACAGACGCAAACAGCGCGCGCGCCGAGCCGCGAGTCTTCGTAGCGTGCCAGAGACTCATATCGCCAGCACCACGCCCAACCCGACGTTTAGCCACGGCCGACCTAATACGACCAGGCCTCGAGCATCGACGGAAATCTCCAAGGCAGGCACGAGGATACCCGGCTCGGCAACGACAAATAGCCCGAGCTCCGGCGCGAGCCACCACGCGAGGCGGCTCCGAGCGGAGAGCACGAGCGTCGTCGTGCTGTCGGTGGTTGCTTCGAATGGTGCGCGAGCGAGCGCGTCGGCGCGGGCGAAGAAGGGGCCGGCACCGGCTCCCAAATCCCACTCGAATCTAGGGTTGTGCACGGCCGCCCAGAGCGCATAGGCGCGCACGTCCCAGGCCGCGATCTCGGCGGTGCCCGCCGGTGTGTCGGTCGTTGCATCCAGCAACATCCAGCGCAGGGCGAGCTCGAGCTTCAGCGCGCGCAGCGGAGAAAACTGCGCCGCGGCGCCGAGCGCCCCGCCCATGCGGCTCATGCCGGGTGAGATGGCCGGGCCGACGTCCGCGGACAACTGCCAGCGGCGTGGGCTGGGGGGCGCGGTCGCCGGGGCGGCGATCGGGCGTTCCCGCACGCGAGTGGGCTGGGCGACGGCGGGCGCTTGCTCAGGCGGGAGCTCGATGGCCAAGCCTTGGGAGTTGAGCAGCTCGACGACGCTCAGCGCCAACAGGTCTGCGGCCATGTGAGCGTCGGCTTCGTCACGCAGGACGCGTTGAGGCTCCGCCCTCGCGCCGAGCCAGACGTAACCCACGCCGAGTCCGTCTCGTAAGAGAACCGTCACGCTGCCGAAGGTCGGCGCTGCCTGCAGCTCCGCGAGCAGCTCGCGCTCGGAACGCGCGCGCGACCGCTGATGCTGCACGGAAAAGCCTGCCGCCGACAGCTCCGCCCCCAAGCGCTCTTCTGCCTCGGGAAAAGGCGTGAAGTGACGTGCATCCGGCGAAAGCAGCGTAATGGCCCTCTCTTCAGCGGCGGCCAGAACGCTCCACAGACATAGTGAGCAGCATAGACGCGCCGGGAGCCGCATCAGGGGCCTGCGTCTGAGCTTTGCCGAGCTCGGTCGACGAGTGAGCGCGCGATCCCGACGTGCGGTCCCGCGGGGTGGTAACGCAGGTATCTTCGCGCGACGTTTGCGGCCGAGCTCAGGTCACCGGCGTTCACCCACAACTCCATGAGCCGCGCCCGGGCTCCCGCCGCCAGATCACCCGTGGGGGCTTCGGCGAGGAAGGCCTCGAACCACTCGGCAGCGCGCTGGTTGTCGCGCGTCTGGTCGTAAGCTAGACGACCCAGGGAAAAAGCAGCCAGGCTCGCCTCGCGAGTGCCGGCGAAGCGACGGCGTGCAGTCAGATAGGTCAGCTCGGCCAGCTTGGCGTCGCCGCCGAGGCGGGCCGTGTCCCCGAGCAGCAAGAGGTCGACAGCCGGCAAGCGCTCCAGCCGTTCCACGACGCGCTGGCGTTGGGCGAGGCGCAGCGCACCTCGATAGTCCCCCAGCCGCGCCAGCTTCTTCCACCCGCTTGGGCTCGCCCGCCCCGGCGGTCGCGACCGCGGTGCCACGGCGTTCACGCGCGTTGCGTCGTCAGCGGCTTGGGGCTCGGGCTCGGCTTGGGGCTCGGTCAATGCTGGCGCCGCAACGACGGGCTCGGGCGGAGCTGACGTCTTCTCGAAGCTAGAGCCCGGATCCAACACCAGACCGGGCGCGGGGATATTACCGCCGGTCACGCGCACGCGGCCTGCGCTGACGGAAACCGCGATCGTGTTCGGCTGGAGCGCATAGTCCAGCGTAAATTCGGTGCCGATCACCTGGACGGCATAGGGTCCCGCCGCGATGCTCCAGGTGATGCCGGTCGCCTTGCGGACGCGCGCCAAGAGCCGCCCGTGATGCAAGCTCAGCTCCACGCGCCCGTGCCCGATCCTCTCGATGCGCGCTTCGCTGCCGGGCTGCAACGTCAAACGGGTGCCGTCAGAGAACGCGAGCTCTGCGGCCGCGCTGCCCGAGCTCGCTGCGACGCTGACGCCCTCCATCAGGCGGCTGCCGGCCATCTCCACGGCGAGCTCGGCGCCCGCCCGCTGCGCTTCCGACCCCTGTCCAGTGGCGCTCAACCAGGCCGCGCTCGCGACCAGCGTGACGACGACCAGGGCCACGGTGTAGAGCAAGCGCTCTGGCCCGAGGAACGACGGTCGCCGCGGCTTGCGCTCGAGTAGCCGTTGCTCTTGGGCGCGGAGCTGCGCTGGAGTGGGCGCCGGCAACGCGTCGGCGTAGGCCTTGGTGAATTGCTCGGGCCTCATTTGCTCTTCGGAGGCTTGGTGCGGCGGCGATTGCCGAGCTGCCCGAGCTCTGGATCAGCCTCGATCAACTGCTGAAAGCGCCGGTTGGCCCTGGCCAGGCGGCGTTTGGCGGTGGCCACGGAGTACCTGCACGTCTCGGCGATCGTAGCCAGCGATTGCGCCTCGACGTGGTGCAGCACGAACACGACCCGTTCGCGTGTCGGCATGAGGTCGAGCAGCCTCCGCGCGCGGCGCAGCAGATCTCGAGCCTCGACGTCCTGCACCAAGCTGCGCGTGCTCGACTGCTCCGGCAAGCGCGAGAAGAACACGCGGCGAAAGCGCCGCCTGCGCAGCTCCTGCAAGGCGGCATTCACGGCCACCGCCCGGACCCAGGCTTCCAGCTTCTTCAGCTCACGAACCTGATGGATGGTCTCGATCAGCGTGCAAAAGGTAGTTTGCACGATATCGTCGTGGTCGGCTTCCCCGCCCGCGATGTGCAACACCAGCTGGTTGACGACGCCCGAGAACTCGCGAAACAGCGCCGCTGCCCCGCGATCGGGATCCTGTTGGATGAGCGCGATCAACGCCCCGTTCGCTTGCTCGAGGGCTTCGTCGCTCTGCGACGGCGGAGGCGCAGTGGATTCGCGCGCCTCGGGCAGCGAGGCTGCGTCGCCAAGGCGAAGACGTGGGGTCGGCGTCCGCATGAAATGCTGGCTCAGCTGAAGGCGCGGGCGCGCCGGAGGCAGTCTCGTATAGTCCGCCCGACAATCGGCCTAAAATCGCCGCAGCAAAGCGAGCTTCTGACCAAAAGCTGCGCTTGGACGCGTTCGTGCGCGGTCAGTTTTGCGATACGGAACTGGAAGCGCTTCCAGAACGGTCGATTGTACCGCCCTGCGCGAACATCGCGCCAGGATTAAAAACTATAGATGAATCAGCCATTTGGCGCCGCGCGTCAGGTTGATTGTTGAGCCCGGGCTCGAGCCAGGAAGCATCGGGTAGGGTGATGTCCAGAAACATTCTTCAGGTAGGTTCAAGCTGTTGGTTGATGTTGGTGCTCGGTTCGGCCGCCGCCTGCGGCTCGAAAGACCAACCGGATGGCGATGGCCTCCCGCCCTTTAGTGGCGAGAACCCCCAACAGCCCGACCCCATGAACGGGAGTACAGCTCCCGGGTCGACTCCTCCCACGATGGTTGCGCCAGGTGGCGGTGAAGGCAGCCCTGCTCCGACCGGTCTCGGGGCGCCTGCCGTCCCCGTCACGCCGGGGACCAGCGAGATGACGCCGCCTCCCGTGGTGCCGCCTCCAGCCATTCCGCAGGGCGACGGCTTCGCGGTCGTAGAGAATTTGGATCGTGGCGTGGTCGCCGTGGTGCAAGCCGGTGGCGTTTACGTCGGCTGGCGCATGTTAGGCTTGGAATACGACCGCGAAAACCCGGGCAACGTCTCCTACAACCTGTATCGCGACGGGCAGCTGGTCAGCAACGTCACCGACAGCACGAACTTCCGCGATCCAGCCGGCAATGCGGACTCGCGTTACAGCGTGACGGCGGTGATAGGCGGCACGGAAGGCGCACAGTCCGAACCCGTCGCGCCGTGGGCCGAGAATTTTCTGCGTATCCCGCTCCAGCCCCCCTCCAACATCTACTCGCCGAGCGATGCCAGCTTGGGGGACGTGGACGGGGACGGGCAGTACGAGGTGATCCTGAAGTGGGATCCCAATAACTCGAAGGACAACTCGCAGGCGGGCATCACCGACGCGGTGTTCATCGACGCGCTGAAGCTGGACGGTACGCGGCTCTGGCGCATCAACCTCGGTGTAAACATCCGAGCCGGGGCCCACTACACGCAGTTCTTCGTGATGGATGGCGATGGGGACGGGCGAGCCGAGATGGCCGTCAAGACCGCCCCCGGGACACGTGATGGCACGGGCGCCTTCTTGAGCCTAGGGCCTGCGGCGGGCGACGACGACGCCGCCGACTTCCGAGCGGCTGACGGCTACGTGCTCACGGGGCCCGAGTACATGACCGTGTTCGAGGGCGCCACGGGTCGCGAGCTCGCTACGGTGGCGTTTGATCAGGCGCGTGGCGCCGTCAATAGCTGGGGCGACGGGTATGGCAACCGGGTGGATCGCTTCCTCGGTACCGCGGCCTACCTCGACGATACCGGGCTGCCGAGCTTCGTCATGGCTCGGGGCTACTACACCCGGACCACGCTGAGCGCCTGGAACTGGCGCAACGGCCAGCTCACCCAGCTCTGGAAATTCGACAGCAACCAAACTCCCGAGGACGCGCAGGGCAACCCCTACACCGGTCAAGGTGCGCACAGCTTGAGCGTGGCCAACGTCGACGCCGATCCCGAGCAGGAGATCATCTACGGCGCGATGAGCATCGACAACGACGGCACCGGCCTGTGTTCTTCCAACATGAACCACGGCGACGCGTTGCACGTCAGCGACTTCATTCCGGAGCGGCCCGGCATGGAGGTGTACATGGTCGCCGAGAGCACCAACAAGCCGCAGTGGCACATTCGTGACGGCGCCACCTGCGAGTTCGTTCGCCAGAGCGACCTGACCGGCGCGGACGTCGGCCGAGGCGTGGCGGCAGACCTCTCCGCGGCCAGCCCTGGCACCGAATTTTGGGGTGGCTCGGGCAATGCGCTGCGCAGCATGCAGACCGGAGCTTTCGTCGGCGGCGCCCAGCCGAACTCGGTCAACTTCCTGGTCTGGTGGGACGCTGACGAGTCGAGGGAGCTCGAGAACGGCAACGCCGTGAACAAGCTGGGCGTCAACCAGGCGCTATTGACCTGCGCGCAATGCTCTTCGAACAACGGAACCAAATCGACTCCCGCCCTCGTCGCCGATCTAGTGGGCGATTGGCGCGAAGAGATCATCTGGCGAGAGACCAGCAATACGGGTCTGCGCATCTACACGACGACGGACCTGACAGCGCGCCGCATCTACACGCTGATGCATGATCCTCAGTATCGCGTCGCCATTTCTTGGCAGAACGTCGCCTACAATCAGCCGCCGCATCCCAGCTTCCACATCGGCGGCGGCATGGCCGCGCCCCCCACGCCAGACATCCGGGTGCTGGGCGGTGGCGCCCCTTGAGGCGCCTTCTCCTCCTGGTCGCGCTCGCCTCTGTCGGGTGCGGCTCGGAATCGCCCCCGCCCGCAGAGCAGCCGCCTCCTGTATTTGGGGGCGGCCCGGGCCCGTCGAGCAATGGGTCGAACGAGCCTGCGAGCACCACGCCTGCGCCCGTGGCGGCCACGGGCAGCGAAGAAGCTGAGGCGAACGGGCCGACGCCAGAGCTGGTGGGCCCGGGCGTGCCTGAGCCCTCGACGGAGGACGTCAGCCAGGGCGCCGTCGGCCAGGGCGCAGTCGGCCAGGGTTCGCTCGCTGACGCCGGCGCGGCGGTGGATCCAGCGCCGAGCCCGGCGGGCGACCCACCGGCGTTTCCGGTATCGGCAGGCAAACCCAGCGTCTATCTAACGGGGGATTCTACGGTGCAGACGTATGGCGCCGCGCAAGCCCCGCAGCAGGGCTGGGGCCAACGCATCGCCGAGTTCTTCACTGATGACGTGGTCATCGTGAACAAGGCGATCGGAGGGCGCAGCTCCAAATCGTACATCGACGAAGGGCGGCTGGACGAGGTCTTGGGGTTGATCCAACCCGGGGACTACCTCTTCGCCCAGTGGGGTATCAATGACCGGTACCGCAGCGACCCCACTCGGTTTACCGATCCGAGCACCACGTTCAAGCAATACCTGCGTATGTACGTCGATGGCGCTCATGACAAGAACGCGATCCCTGTCCTGGTGACGCCCACGCCGCGGCTCGACTTCGTCAACGGGGTCTTCATGAACGATTTCCCGGAGTACTGCGCGGCGATCAAGGAGGTGGGGGCGGAGACCGATACGGTGGTCATCGACCTGCAGACCGCCGGCCTCGCTTACTACACCAGCATCGGCTTGCCGGAGGTCCAGGCGAGCATCAGCTTGGATGTGCTGCACTTCAAAGAGGAAGGCGCCCGGCAGATGGCTCGGCTCGTGGCAGAGGGCGTATCCGACAGCGTTTTGCCCATCGGGTCGTTCGTAAAGTAGTCGCGAGGGGGGGACGTCAATCCGTCCGCTCGGGCAGGCCTAGCCCGAGCGCCGCGCGGACGGCGGAGAGGCGGCGCCGGCTGACGGGCAAGAGGTGGGAGCCGACGTGCAGCGCCCAGCCGTTGTCGCGCCCGGATTCGACACGGAGATGCGCACTTCGCCCGCACCGCCGGGCTCGATTTGCAGGCGTACCCAGAGCGGCTCGGCCGTGGAGCGCGAGCCGTGCCGAACGGCGTTTTCCAACAGCGGTAACAACAAGAGCGGCGGGCAGGGCTCGGTGAGCACAGCTGGGGACACCGTGAGCGTCAGCTGGAGCTGATCTTCGAAACGGCTCTTCTCGACGGCGAGATACGTCGTGAGGCGCTCCATTTCGCGTCCTATCGTGCCCTCGTCACCCAGATCCTGCAGCGCATCCCGAATCAGGTCGGCGAGGTCCGCGGTCATGCGCTGCGCGGCTCCGCGATTTTGGTCCATGCGTTCGGCGATGGCGTTGAGCGCGTTACCACAGCCGCTTGGGCCCGACGTGCTCGTGGCAGACGACACCGACCATCTTGCGTCCGAGCGAGATTGGGACGTCGAGCAGGGAGTTGATGCCCAGCGGCTCGAGCTCTGAACCAGATTGCCGCTTGGCTCGATTCGGCTCCGGGTGCAACGGTACCTAGAGCAGAGTCACACAGCGCCGGGTCGTTAGGCTAGAGTACGCCGCTCGAGCGAACGCCCGGCGTGGCCCACGCCTTGCATCTGCGGACGGCGCTGCTGCTGCCCACGTGGGAGTAGTGAGCGTTTTGAGCGGGCATGCATAGGTTTTTGACTGCGCCTCTGCCTCTCGAGTGGAGCGACAAAAATGATCCGGTATCGATTCGGAATCGCGGCTCACCGCGGCATAGTGACCTCGACCGTATTGCTTGGGGTCGCAGCACTGGCGCCCATCGGTTGCACGGGTGACACGGCCACAATTGTGCTGGCCGACCCCGGCGCGCCTGATGAAGCGCCCGCGGTGGCGAATGTCGGCGCGGCCGAGGGGGACGGGGAGCAGGCCCTGAACGAACCCGCGGCCACGTCCGGCAATTCGGAGGACACGGCAGCCGCGGCCCTGACAGCTGCGCCTGACACGACCCCCGATGATGCTGCAGAAGTCGCCGCCGCGGGCGGCGCGACGAGCGGCACCAATGAGGCGATCGGGGGCGACGCTCTCCCGGTCGAGGGTATCGATACCGCCGAAGGCTGCTGGCAGCTGCCGGTGATCAATCGCGCTCGTCTGCTCGCCCCGCTGGGCAACCCCGCAGCGCTGGTGGGAGGCAAGATCGTTGGCTCGAACGTGAGCGCCACCAATGGCTTCGTCGACCTCGCGCTGGTGGCGGCGGCGCCGAGCGAAGGCTCGTGGCTGGAGCTCGAGTTTGAAAATGCCGAGCCCTATCGCTACGTGAAGTACTATGGCGCGCCAGGCGCATACGGCAGCGTGGCGGAACTGGAGCTGTACGCGGGCCCGTTGCGCCTCACGGGCGCGGCCTTCGGCAGCGCTGGATCGCGCGACGGGGCGGGCAGCGTCTTCGCCCGCGCGCTCGATGGAGACGAGAGCACGGCCTTCGAGGGCCCCCTGCCGAGCGACGTCTACGTGGGTCTGGATCTGGGGGCGGGGCACCTGGCAGCGGCGCCGACCTTCAGCCCCAGCGCGCTCGCCGGAGGCACCAGCGTCAGCGTGAGCGCGGAGCCTGGCGCGAACGTGTTTTATACGACGGACGGAGCGGATCCGCGTAAGGTCGGCCTCCCCTACGTGGAGCCCATCGCGCTGCCCGTGGAGGCGACGCTGCTCAAGGCGGTCGCTCGCCGGGAGTGCGCGCTCGAGAGCGAAGTGACGCAGGCAGTCTTCGGTACGCCGCCGAGCGTGCGCCCGGGGGCGGCTCCAGGCGCCGTTCAGTCGTCGATGCACATCGGCAACAGCCTGACCGATACCATCGTCGAGACCCTCGAGACGGTCGCCGCCGACGGGGGTATTGCGCTCGACTTCAACCGCTATACCATTCCCGGCGCCGGCACCTGGCTCTACGACACGAACCCTAGTGGAGGGTTTGGCGTCGCCGACGTGCAGGTGGCGCTGCGCACGCGGCCGTTCGACCACGTGTCCATGCAACCCTTTCCGAACTTTCCGTGCCAGCCGCTGCCGAGCAGCGACGGCAATGACAGCGACTCGGGGTACCTCGACCAAGCCTGGGCGGACGCTCGCACCCAGAATCCGAACGTGCAGTTCTGGGTCTACCAGCAATGGCCCGAGCCCGTCGACTACATCAACTGCATCACGGGCGGCCGCTGGACGCGCGGCAACTGGAACCCTCCGGCGCCGGTGAGCTGGGAGGACGCGGTCGCGACCGAGCTCACCTATCAAGAGATAGTGCGAAACGAGCTGGTTCGGCTCAACCCGGGCGCGCCCGAGCCCTACATCGTCCCGGGCGGTCTGGCGCTCGTCAACTTGAAGCACGCCATCGAATCGGGCAGCGTGCCCGGCATCGACGACTTCTTCGGCAGGCTCTTTTCGGCGGGTGGCACCGATATCCATTTGACCCGCGCGGGTCAGTACTTCATCACGATCGTATTTTACGCCTGCATGTTTCAACAGTCCCCGGAAGGGCTCATCAACGACACCTACGGTGAGCTGACGGGCGAGCAGGCGGCCATCTTCCAGCGGTTGGCCTGGGAGACCGTGACGAGCTACCCGCTCTCCGGGGTATTGCGCTAAACGTGGGCTCGGTCGTCACCGCGACAAGCCGGAGCTCGCTCGCGCCACAGGCGTCAGCCACGTTGCGTGGCGCTCGTCTCTTCCGCCTGTGGCCTCTCTGAAGCTCGCGAGCAAGCGCCGGGTGAGCGGCCCTGGGGTGCCGTCGCCGATGCGACGTCGGTCGAGCTCCACGATGGGCACGATCTCGGCGGCGGTCCCGCAGAAGAAGGCCTCGTCCGCCAGGTAGACGTCGTCCCGAGTCACCTGCCGAGACTGCACTCCGATGTCGAGGTCCCGGGCGAGCTCGATCACCGTATCACGGGTGATGCCGGCCAACGCCGAGGTCAGGACCGGCTCGAATAGAGCGCCGCCTTTGACCAAGAAGAGGTTTTCACCCGCCCCCTCCGCCACGAACCCATGCACGTCGAGCAAGAGGGCTTCGTCGTAGCCATCTGCCGCGGCCTCCTGATGGGCCAAGATGGAGTTTGCGTAGGCCGCGGCCACCTTCGCTCGCGGCGGCGCGGCGTTCACGGGCGCTCGCACGTACGAGGAGGTTTTGACGCGAATGCCGCGCCGCTCGGCGTCCACTCCGAGGTAAGAGTCCCACGGAAAAGCCGCGACGGCGACGTGCACGCGCGCGCCGCGGGTGCTCAAGCCGAGCTTTTCCGGGCCATAAAAGGCGATGCTGCGCACGTAGCCCGACGCGAGGCCGTTAGCCGCTACGGCTTGCACCTGGGCTCCGAGGAGCGCGGCGCGATCGAAGGGTAAAGGTATGCCATAGACATGGGCAGAGCCGAAGAGCCGCTCGGTGTGGGCAGCCACGCGGAACAGCGCTGGGCCGCCCGGCGTGGGATACACGCGCACGCCCTCGAACACGGCGAGGCCGTAATGCAGCGAGTGCGACAGCACGTGCGTCGTCGCCGAACGCCAGGGAACGAGCGAACCATCATACCAAATCCAACCGTCGCGATCGTGCACGCAGAGCTCCATTTCAAGGGGGTGCGGCCAGTGTATCGAGCGGAGCGGCTTGGATAAAGGCGTGGCCGTGGTAGGCTCTATTCGTGAAAGGCGAATAATGGATCGTTTGCAGGGCATGCGCGTGTTCGTCCGCGTCGCCGAGCTCGGCAGCTTCACGCGCGCCGCCGCGGCGCTCGAGCTGTCCGTGGCGCGAACCAGCGAGGCGGTGTCAGAGCTCGAGCGTGCGCTCGGCGCGCGCCTGCTCCACCGCACCACCCGCCGCGTGTCCCTGAGCGACGAAGGGCGCGCCTATTACGAGAGCTCGCGCCAGATCTTGGCGGACGTGGACGAGGCGGAGGCGCTCTTTAGCCATGCCCCGGGCCACGCGAGCGGCCGCTTGCGCGTTCTAATGCCCATGGCCCTGGCTCGCTCCTACGTCGTCCCGGCGCTGCCCAAGCTCCTGGCGAAACATCCGCACCTGGCGCTCGAGGTTCGACTCGAAAACCGTTCGGTCGATCTCTTCGCAGAGGGGGTGGATTGCGCCTTGTCCTACGGCAAGCCCCATGACCAGGACCTGGTGGCACAGCAGGTCATGGCGACGCGCTTGCTCACTTGCGCCGCCCCAGCGTATCTGCGCCGGCGTGGCGTGCCGCTCACGCCGGCCGACCTCGACCAGCACAATTGCGTGACCTTTTTGGCGCTTGCGTCGGCTCGCCCCGCCGAGTGGGTGTTCGTAAAGGATGGGGTGAACATCAGCCGGCGCCCCAGCGGCAACATCGGCTTCAACTCGATGGAAGCGTGCGTCGAGGCCGCGGTCGCCGGGCTGGGCTTGACCCAGGTCATATCCTCCCTCGCACAGCGTGCCATCGCTCAAAAGTCCCTGCGCTCGGTGCTGGCGGGGTACACGGCGGAAGGGCCCGGCATCTATGTCGTGTATCCGCCTCAGCGCCGGCTGTCGCCGCGGCTGGGGGCGCTGCTCACGTTCCTGCGCGAGCTGTTTGCCGGGCAGGGCGGGTAGTTATCTCAGCCCCCGCAGCGCCGACCAAAGGGAGAAAAACCCTGCAGGAAGTCAGCGGTCGCGTGCTCATATTCGTCGCCGCACTCTCCGAGGGGCACCCAACAGCTGGGAGCGTCCGCGTCTATGTCACTGCAGCACTCGTCGTGTTCGAGGCAGTCCAGCGTCCACATGCGAAAAGGCGTGAGCTGAACGCAGGCGGGCCCGCACAGCCCATTCCACGAGTGAGAGTCGGCGGCTACGAGCCGGTCGACCACGACCGTATCGCTGTAATCGAACGAGGCGTTGTAGGTGGCCCCTTTTTTGATGCAACCGGTACCGTCATCCTGAAAAGACTTGTTCAGGGTCGCTCTCCCGCTCCCCTCGGCGCGCGCTAGCGGGAACGTGGTGCGCTGCACGGCGACACCGCCGGACTGTTGCCAGCTCACGAGGCTCGCGTACAGGGCCAGCTCTTCCACGGGCAGGCCTGCCGCGTCCGGTCCGAATTCTTCAACCCACCGAGATATCGCTTGCAGCAAGAGTTGATGCGACGTGCGATCGAGCTCCATCCCGTGACCATCCAGCACGACCTCTCCAGCGCCGTAGTCGAAGTGTGCGTCGAACAGCAGCGATTCGATCCGGAGCTCGACGTTGGCGCTCAGCGGGCCCAAGCGTCGCGCCTGGAGCTCCAGCGCCTGATACCTGCCGCTGAGCGCCCCTCCCGCTTGGCGCTCGATGGTCAAACGGTCGACAGAAGGTTGGGGCTCCGCTTCGGATGTGGCGCCGCATCCGACGCTCTCTACCACCGCCAAGCCCAGCGCGAGGCAAACCCAATGCTTGGTCATGTCGTTCATCCTCCTCATCTCCGCGGCGCAGCAGCCTGACGTCGGCAGCCGTTCAGGAGATCTTGCCTAGGGCGGCCGTGTTGCCCACCGTGTTCTATCGCGCAGCGAGAGATATAGTCGCCGAGCGACGGAAACGGCAGTGTGGCCAGAAGGTCTCCTCCGCCGGATCGGGACAGGAAATTTGCGTCACCAACGCTGCACGAAGCCGTTTGGGCGGCTCCCGCGGCCTTCGGGTTTAACAATGACTGAATCCGTTTTGGCTGGAGCGGGAGACCCGGCGAGGGGGTTCGAATCGCTTCCATCCCCACCCGCCCGGGCGCATGCTCGTTCGGCATGCATGCCCATCCCGCCCTCGGCCGTCATCGTGCCGGCGCAGGCTGGCGGCCTTTAACGCAGACGCTACGCTCCTCGTGCGCGCTGGTCGGCCTCAGTGTTGCCTCGTGCAACGTGCGAACGCCAGCTGTTGTCAGCGCGCCCGCGGCGTCTGTGACGTCGGCGTCGCGGGCCACGTCCAAGTACGCGGCTCACGCGGTGCCGCTGTCGCGAGACAACGATTACTTTCGCGGCGCGCGAGCGCCAGACTTCTGGACGCTCGTTCCCTATTACGTGGGCCAGCCCGACGCGGTCTCGTGTTCTCTCGCTAGCCTGACCAT
This sequence comes from Deltaproteobacteria bacterium, assembly GCA_043747815.1. Lineage (GTDB taxonomy): Bacteria > Myxococcota_A > Polyangia > Polyangiales > Polyangiaceae > SZUA-265. The sequence continues at coordinate 113,572 of JAYTOL010000244.1, read as the reverse complement.
GCTGGTGAACTCTGCGCGGCACGCCTGGCCGCTGAGCTCGGAGCACCCGCTCGTCACGCCGTCGCTGCTGCAAGAGCGCATCCGCAGCCCGGCCTGGGACGAGGGGCTGGCCCCCGGCGGCCAGGGCGTGACGCTCGATCAGCTCGCCGAGCTGACCACCCTCAGCCTGCGCGCCTTCGGCGTCGCCCACGCGCGTGTCGAGGCGACACACGTGCCGGATCCTTCCGCCGCCGCGCTCTCCCGGTTGCGTCAAAGGCTGAGCGCCAGCGAAGCCTCGGCGAGCGACTGGGTCGTCTTGAACTTCTTTGCTGGGGCGTACGTTGGCACCGGGGACTACGGGCACATCGCCCCGGTGGCCGCCTTCGACGCTGTGCGCAAGCGTGTGCTGGTCCTCGACCCCGATCGCACCTGGTATGAGCCCTACTGGATTCCGGACGAGGTCGCGCTCGTGGGCATGGCCACGCCAGACTCGGTCACGGGCCAGCCACGAGGTTATCTTTACGTGTCCTCGTGTGGCGGTGAGGGGTGTGCGCGCTGAGGTCGAGTCGGGTGGCGTCACCTCGGCGCGGGTGAGCTCACCTGCTCGAGCCCCGCGAGTCGCGTATCCGCGAGGGCCCCTAGTGCATAACCGACGAGCGCGCCGCAGATCGAAGCGAGGTACGCGACCTCGCTCTCCAGGACATGTTGCGCGTAGACGTACGTTCCAGCTCCGATAAGTAGCGAGGCTAGGGCGGCCCGGGCGCCGCCGAACCGCGTGAAGAGGCCGAGCAGCCCGGCCACGAAGAGCCCCGCGCTGCCGAGCGCGCTGGACTCTTCTACGAGCGAATGCACGCTGCCGCCGAGCGCGGCGAAGGCGCAAGCGACCAGGCCGAGGCCGACGACCGAGAGGCGAGTGAGCCGCAGCCGGGCCAAGTCGGAGAGCGCCCCCGCGCGCTGGCCTACTAGGTTGTGAACGATGAGCGCGCCGCAAGCGAGCAGCGCGCTGTCGACCGTAGACAAGATGGCGGAGACCAACGCGCCTGAGAAGATGACGAAGCCGAGCTCCCCCAGCGCGTGCCGCGACAGCAGCGGCAGCACCTGCTCGAAGGCCTCGGTTTGAGGCAGCACCTCTCGGGCGACCAGGGCGAGCAAGACGGGGATCGAGCCTACGACGAGATAAATGGTGCCGGCGATCAGGGCCGCGCGCCGCGCGATGACGGCCGTCCGGGAGGCCAGCGCGCGCGAGATGATCTCCTGCGTGAAGAGCGAGCCCGCGATGGGGACAGCCCAGTCGTTGAGCGTTACGAAGGCACCCGAGGCCTCGGCCCCTGCGCTGCCCTCGGTAGCTCGAGCGAGCACCGCATCTACCGAGCCGACCCCGGCAAAGACGATGATCGTGAGCGCGACGAGCGTGACCACGAGCACGATGCCCTGCAAGAGATCGGTGTAGACGTCCGCGAGCAAGCCGCCGCTCGCCGTGTAGAGTATCGTGACGGCGCCCGCCAGGGCGATGCCCAACGCCGGGTCCAAGCCCTCGGAGGCCGACGCGAAGACGTGGCCAAAGGCGCGGATCTGCGCGGCGGCCCAGAGGACCGAGCCGGGCAGCAAGATGAGCGCGACGACGCGCTCGACCTTTCGAGAGAAACGCTCCCCGAACAGATCGGCGAGGGTCACGTAGCCGCGTTTGCGTAGCTCGCCTGCGATGAAGAAGCCAAACAGGAGCAGGCACACGCCGTAGCCGAAGGGATCGGCCGAAACAGCGCCGAGCCCGTGCGCATAGACTTCGCCCGAAGCACCGATGCAGGTCTCCGCTCCGAACCACGTCGCAAACATGGACGCGGCACACAGCGTAAGCCCCAGCGACCTGCCGCCGAGCAGGTAGTCCTTCTGCGATTTCACGCGCCGGGAGACCCAGAGACCGAGCGCGAGCTGCAGGCCGACGTAGAAGATCAGGATGAGAAGGACGGGCGACATACCTACCAGAGCTCTTTAGCCGAGGCAGCGTACCGTCATACGGCCTGCCCTTGCCATGCGTAAATTCTTCGGACGTCGCCTGCCAAAAAGCTGCCAGACTGACGCGAATGAAGTGGCTCGCGATCATCGTCTTTCTCGTGCTGGCCGCGGGTGTCGCTTGCAAACCGACACCCGCGCCAGCTTTCGGAAGTGGTCTAGAGCGCGTGCCCGCGGGCCACGGCGTGGAGCGGCAAGAGCGGGCCATGTTCGAGCGGCTGAACCGCGACCGGAAGGCCAACGGGCTACCTGCCCTGCGCTTCGACGAGCGGCTGAGCGCGGTCGCTCGCCATCACTCGGCGGACATGCGTGACCACGGGTTCTTCGAGCACGAGTCGCCGCGCACGGGCGGCGTCGACAACCGACTCGATGCCGCCGGTTACGCCTTCCTCACGGCCCGCGAGAACCTTTCGGAGGCGCCCGACGTCGAGCAGAGTCAGGACAGCCTGCTCGATAGTCCCCACCACTACGAGAACATCATGAGCCAGGACGTCACGCACGTGGGCATCGGTATCGTGCCGGGAGGCGTGGTCGACCCGAAGAACCTCACCGTTACGCAGGTGTTCGCGCGCCCTCTGGAGAGCGAGACGTCGGAGCGTGCGCGGAGCCGCATCTTCGAGCGCCTCGACCGTGAGCGCCAGGCACGCGGGCGCTCCCCCGCGCAGCGCGACGCACGCTTCAATCAGCTCACGAGCAAGCACCTCGAGGATCTGGACCCACAGGGCAGCCCGGAGAGCGCCGAGCGCGCCGGACAGGGCATCGTCGAAGAGCTGAAAGGCCCGGAGGCGGGTAGCGTCATTTTATCGGTGCAGGTGGTGCCCAGCTCTGAGCAGGTCGCGTTCCCCGACGCCCTGCTCGCGGGGAGCAAGATGAGGGTGGGGCTGGCGGTGCGCCGCGTGAAGAGCGAGCACGGGCGCCCCGCGTTGCAAGTATTCTTGCTGGCGCAATAGCACCAGTCCGGAACGCGGCGCGAGCCGGGTATCCCGGGCGCGGTGCATGACGGTTGCCTCAGAGCCCGAACACGAGCGAACATTGCCCAGCCTCGCAGACCGCCGTGGCAGGGCCCTCTGGATCGCAGGGGGGGATGGGATCGGGCGGGCAGCCTCGGCTCGAAAAATTCTGACAGAAGTCGCGCTCCACCTGAGCCACGCTCGCTTCGAGCCGCGCCTGGTCAGCTCGCGCCACCGGAGTTTGATTGCCACAATCTGCGACGCAGCTCAGGGTGGGGTTGGCCACCGCGCAATCTGCGTTGCTCGAGCAGCCCTTGTCCCCGCCATCGAGCAGCTCCCGGCGTCGAAGCCGGGCGCGCCTCGTGAGCTCCACGCACTCGAGCGCGTTCACGTCGAGGCCCTGGCAAGTCCCCTGATTGCAAACTGGCGTCGTCACCAAATCCGGCGGACACGACGACGGAGGTTGCCGCAGGCAGCGATTCGCGAGCTCCGTGCAGAAGGGCGCGCTCGACAACTCGACCGTCGCGCGCGCCGCAGCCTCGCCCGCCACCGACAAGAACGACGCGCCGCACTGATAGTAGCAGCTGGCACCCCAGCCTGCGTAAACGCAATCCGTATCCGCGACGCACGCCGTGTCTCCCAGCATGTAGCCTGCAGCGACACTCTGGCTCAAGCTGTTCTCGAGCTCGTCGCAGGTTAGGGCGCCGATGGCAGCGTCGCCATTCGCATCCGCGGCAGACGCCCGCGCGCTCACCGTACCCGACCCGTTCGAGACCGTGACCTCGTAGTCATCCTGCAGCGTACCCGGTACGACCACGCGAACCGAGCCGTCGCTCTGCGCGGTTGTCTCCACGCGCTCACCCGTGCGCAAATTGGTGACCTGCACGGTAGCCCCCTGTGGGCTGACCGCGCCGGCATCACCGATGAGCTCCACGCCCCGCGCGCTCTCGACCAAGTAGAGCTTTCGCTCTTCCACGTGCGGAGGGTTGCCCGTCTCCGTCCCAGGTTCCTCCGCCGCCCCGCCGCATTGGACCAGCAGCGGCGGGCAAACGAGCAAGAGCAGCCCAAACAAGCAGCGCGCGACGTAGGATCGTTTCAGCATGAGGTTCCGTGGGTTGATCTTGGCTCTGGAGCGCGATCAGCGGACGCCAGTTGCAGAAGCTGCAGCGTTCGCCACCGCTTCTCGCGCCGTGTCCCGCGTCAACGGGAAGAGTTGAAAGTTCACTTGCACGACCTGGCTCGGGCTCTCTTCGCGGTCGGCGAGCTCGAGCAGCTCGCGCCGAAAAGCCTGAATGCGCTGCTTCACTTCGGCGAGAGCGTTAGAGCCCAAGCACAAGGTCAATGACGAGATATCTCGCTCACGCGCCGGCACGAGGCTCATGGCCGCCGTTGCACGCTGCATCATCTCGGCGTGGTAATTCGTGATGTGCATCCCCGTCGTTTCCGCGCCGGTGGAGACGACGCGCGAGGACTGGGTCAATGCGCCACGTGCGTCGCGCTGCAACAGCCCGAGCTCGATCAATGTGTCGAGCGCTTGCCGTGCTTCGACCGGCTTGATGGGGGGCCACAAGCTCTGGGCGATCCAGTCGGGGTCCTCACGGAAGGCCGGGCTCAACACCAGCTCACGGATGGCGGGTAGAAAGCCCGCAGAGTGATAGGCCGCCTCGCACAGCTCGAGCTTGTGAGCCCGGCGATAGCGGCGAAAGCTGCTCAGCTTGCGATACTGCTGGTTGCGTTCGGTGTTGTCGCTTGCCTGGTTGAAAGCGACGAGCGTCACGAAGTAGTCAGCTGCCTCTTGGCCGAGGCCACACGTCTCGGCAAAGCGCCGCGCCATCTCCCCGGTCAGGTTGCGCCGCCCCAGGATCACAAGCTGAAGATAATTGGGCGCTCCGAGGCCAGCGGCCCGCGCGAACGCGCGGTATGAAAAGCCCTGCGGCTTCTTGTGCTCGTAATACGCAGCCAGGAAGGCCCGATAGTCGTGATATCGGAACACATCGACCGGACAGCGCAAGCGCTTCCTGGGCTTTGTCGTCACCCTCACGGTGTCCCACGCGAGGCCCCGCAGCGCCACGGGATAGATCCCAAAAACGTATTCTCGAGAATACGCAGGCGCTTCTACGGTGATTGTTAAACTCTCATAACTACAGGCATTTATGCGATGACTCGCGCATGGCTAAGTGCCGACGGCTAACCCGTAGAGTGCGGCAAGGCCTGGACGCGGCCACGCCGAGACGAGCGTTGTCCAGGCCTGCGGCGCGGCTCCCTCACGCGCGCCGGCGCGCTCGGGGCGTCACCTCTTTGCGCCGAGTGGCGAAGAGTGCCGCGAGCCCGAGCGTCGCGAAGAGCGCGAGCCTCCCGCCGGGGGTGCGGCGCCCGCTCAGCGAGCAGCCGCCTTGGCTATTGGCCACCCCTTCTTCGCCCTCCCCAGCTGACATGGCCGAGCTGTCGCCGGAGCCAGCGCTCGCGAGCGAGGCCGTTGCGACCGCGGTCACCTGAGGTCGGCACACCTTCTCGGGTTGCTGGCGTTCGCACTCCGCCTGACCGCCGTCCGTCACGGTGCAAGAGATGCCGTTGTCGACGCATTCCATGTTGAGCGGGCAATCAGCAGTCGAGCCACAGAGCGTATCGACCTGCACGCAGGCTCGCACGGACGTCGAGGTGCAGGACACCGGCGGTGGCGGGGGTGGGGCGCTGCCCGGATTTTGGATCTCGAGCGGATCGGCTGGCGCCAGCGCACCATCGCAGCTCACTTGTTCAAGTTCCTGGCAGAGAAAGCCTGAACCGCAGTCAGAGTCCACGTCGCAAGGCAACTGCCAGCGCGGCGTGCACAGGTGGGGCGTGCTGGAGGTGCATTCGTACGGCGTCGGGGCGGTCGCGCTCGAGACGTAGCCCGGCCCCGATGCAGCGGGGGGAGGGCACTCCAGCGTGAGTTGCGGTGCACACAGCGCGCCTGCGGCACAATCCGCGTCGCTAGCGCAGGCGTCAGGGGCGCAGAAGAACACGGCGGATCCCTCACATGCAGGGCAGTCCGCGGGGTCATCGCAAAAAACGGCAGGGCACGCAGACGGCGCCTCGTTGCACGAGAAGCCCTTGGGGCAAGCGAGCGCGCAGCTCTCGACCAGGGTCTCCTGCGCGCTGGCGCTAGGGACGAAGCCAAGGCTACCGAGCAGAGGTAAAATGGCGAGCAGGCTCTTGGTGTCGTTGATGATGAGGCGGTTCATGTTGCTCCGAATGGGTTGATTTGACGCGCAACTAGCCGTAGGGCGATCGCAGTGAGCTAAGAGGTGGGGGCGAGCCGCCTGCGTGAGGCGGTGTTCGAGCTCGAGCGCGCTTGGCTACTCTTCCGCGCTCGGCGGTGGCCACGTCGCGTAGATGACGCTCATGGACTCAGGGCGACTCGCGTTGCTCTGGGCGGTCTCTCGCTCGACCAACCCCGCCAGCGTGCCGAGGAAGTACTGCTCGCCCCAGGCGGCGCTCACCACCACCACAGGCGCCGAGTAGCCCGCGGGAGCGCTCACCGTGAACGACCCCGACAGCGTGTCCAGGCTGAGCTCGTGAACGAGCGATGGGTAGGTCGCAGAGGGCGCCTCGAGCTCAGCCGAGAACTCCTCATCGAATGCGCCGCCGCCCGTCCTCAGCCGCACGACGACCTCGATCGCCAGCCGATCGGGACCGCAACCGGTGTCCCCGGTCGACGGCTGATCTGTGCTCGCGCCGCTGCGTTTGAAGTGGAGCCACCGCACTGGGCCGCCGCGATACTCGAGCGCTAGATCGATGCTGCTCAGGCCCTGCTCGGGGCCGATGCTGAAGGGCAGTGTGTCGGCGCTCCACGCGAGCTCCGCCGCGCGTCGGTCGAGCACCGCTGCCAGTGCGTCGGCGCCGGAGAAGCCGAGCGGCTCCCTGGCGTCGATGGCGAGCATTCCGAGGATCTCTCTGTCGCAGCCCAGACTGGACCCCGGAACCGACGGCGGACCCTCGACCACCTCACCCCCCGTCTGACCTCCCTGGCAGGCAAAACACACGAGCCCGAGCGCGCACGCCATGAAGACGGCGTGGGGACGCTGACGGTACGAGGCTGCGGCGGAGTGCATGGCGTTGAGGTCGAAGGCTAGGATGCGGTCAAATCAGGGACAGTACCAGTGACGCTCTGCACATTTGCCCTCGCCATCGAGCCCTGACATGTGCGAATCATCGCTATATGAGCCGCGATTACGCGAAGATCTCCAGTGAATTTCTGCGTGCGCTGCGCGGTCGCCGCTCACAAGCGGCGTTCAGCCGGCGCCTCGGCTACCGCACCAATGTCGCCTACGTGTGGGAGGCGGGTCGTGCCTTCCCGACGGCGGCCAAAGCGCTCGCCGCCGCCGAGCGGGTCGGCATCGATCTCGCCGCGGCCCTGCGCCGCTTTTACAAATCTCCGCCTGCGTGGCTCGGCACGATCGAGCTCGCGTCCTCACGCGGCGTCGCGACGCTGCTCGAGGACCTGCGCGGTCGCACCTCCGTGGTGGAGCTGGCTCGTGCGACCGGCAAGAGCCGGTTCGCCGTGGCGCGCTGGTTGCGCGGCGAAGCCGAGCCCCGCCTCCCCGACTTCCTGTTGCTGATCGAGAAGACGTCGTTACGCCTGCTCGACTTGATCGCTAGCCTGGTCGATCCTGCAACGTTGCCGTCGCTCGCGCGCGCGTGGGCGGAGCTCGAGGCAGGGCGCCGCGCCGCCTACGATCTGCCTTGGACGCAGGCGGTGCTGCGCGTGCTCGAGCTCACCGACTATCGACGACTGAAAAAGCATCGTCACGGCTGGATCGCCTCGCGCATCGGCATCTCGAGCGACGCAGAGCGCGAGTGTCTGGCCCTCCTCGCCAGTACGGGGCAAATCTTCTTCGCGCGTGGCCGGTGGCAGCTGCGAGAGGTGCTGGCCGTCGATACTCGGCGCGACGCCGCCGCCGAGCAGCGCACCAAACGCTGGTGGACAGAGGTCGCGCTCGAACGCCTGAAAGACCCAGCGAGCGGAATGTTCTCCTACAATGTGTTTGCCGTCTCCGACGCCGACCTGCAGCGCATCCAGGAGCTCCAACTGGCCTACTTTCGGCAGATGCGCGGTATCATCGCTCAGTCCGGGCCGAGTGAGCGCGTCGTGATCGCCAGCCTGCAGCTCGTCGCGCTCGACGCGCAAACGGCCGCCGCGCCCCCGCCGGTCTAACGGCGGCCGAGCCCCGCACACAGGCTCGGACGTTCCGCGGCGACGCGCTCAAGCGCTCCGGCCGTCCACCTTCTTCACGTTCAAGGCATCGACGTCGACGCCGTCGAGCGCGCGCACGTTGACGGCATACATGGCCTTTCCCCCCGGCCCCGTGCCATGTCCGAAGCAACGCACTCCGCACGTGGAACAAAACAGATGGTGGATGTTCTTCTTGTTGAACTGGTAGTCGGTCTGTGCCCCTTCTCCAGCCAGCAGCTTGAATTGCGTGGCCGGCACGAACGCCAACAGGTAGCCCACGCGCGAGCAGATGGAGCAGTTGCACGAGATAACGTTCGCAAGGTCGGTTTGCACCTCGAACCGCACCTTGTTGCAGTGACAAGCGCCCGTGTACGTCTTCAAATCAGCCATCGCGAACCTCCAAAGTGATTGATAAACCCGCCTCGCAGGCTTTCATTGTAAAACCGCGCCAAAGCCTGCCTGAGCGGAACACACGCGGGATACTCCACCATTACCAGGGCCTCCAGCGGTTTACCCTGTGCCGCCAAGCGCCCGCCCCGGATCTCCGACCACGGCGCCGTACGTGCCGCATTCCAGAGCGTCTGTCTCGCGGGCGTGCGTGAGCGTCATGTCGGAGAAGTGGGGCGGGCGCGCAGCGTCAACCAGCGTTCAGCTTGCAAGCCTCGCAGACTCGATGCGACCGATTCGATACTGCGCGTCCCGTGCTGAATCGCGAGTGATAGTGAAACTCATCGCCACCGCGCCGCGCCCGTTGCACGGCGAACGCAATAACGATCACCAACTAAGGCTAGCAGCCGAGCGTGGGGAGGGACTAGCTTGCCGGCCATGTCACGACGATCGATGGGGCTGTGTGCGAGCGGGCTGCTCGTGGTTTGTATGGGCAGCGCTTGCTCGCAGAGCTCGGATACGACCGCGCTCGAAGCGACGGCGCGCGGCGCGACCGAGGCTGCGCTCGCGGGTCATCAGGCGCCCGGATCTGGCAAACAGGAGAGGCGCTTGGCGGCGCTGGGCGAGCAGATCTTCAATGACACCGAGCTATCGTCGCCGGCGGGGCAATCGTGCGGCACCTGCCATGCGGCACAGTTGGCGTTTACCGATCCGGATCAGCTCGTGCCCACTTCGCGCGGCGTGCTCGAAGACCGCTTCGGCTTCAGGAATTCGCCGATGGCCATGTATTCGGCCTTCGTGCCGCCCCTGACGTTTGATCCAGAGGAGGGGTTATTCATCGGCGGCCTGTTCCTCGACGGCCGTGTCGATTCGCTCGAGGAGCAGGCGGGCCTGCCGTTTCTGAACCCGCTCGAGATGAACAACGCGGACAAGGCGGAGGTGGTCGCAAAGCTCGAGACGGCGGCTTACGCGCGGCTGTTCCAGCGAGTGTTCGGTCGAGGGATTTTTGGCGACATCGAGCTCGCTTACGCGAGCATGACACGAGCCATTGCAGCGTTCGAACGCACCCGGCCGTTCCAACCCTTCTCGTCCAAGTATGACGCTTACCTCGCGGGCGAAGCTCGGCTCAATAGGCAAGAGCGCTTGGGGCTCGCCCTGTTCAACGACCCCTTGAAAGGTAACTGCGCGGCGTGCCATCCGTCGGCGATCTCGGAAGACGGCGCGCCGCCCCAGTTCACCGATTTCACCTACGACAACATCGGTGTCCCCAAGAACCCGGAGAACCCCTTCTATGCCTTGTCAACGGAGTTGAACCCGGACGGTGCGAGCTTCATCGATCGCGGCCTGGGCGTCACGGCCGATGACCCCGCCGAAGACGGCAAGTTCCGCGTGTCCAGCTTGAGGAACGTGGCGCTCACGGCACCGTATGCGCACAACGGCTTCTTTGCGGATTTGCGATCGACCGTCCAGTTCTATAACACGCGCGATGTCGCGCCGTGGCCTGCCGCTGAGATACCGGAGACGATGAATCGCGAAGAGCTGGGCGATCTGAAGCTCAACGACGCCGAGGTGGACGCGATCGTGGCCTTCCTCGGCACGCTCACCGACGGGTTCCGAAAATAGCCGCCGGCCCCTGGCGCGCGCCTCACCCGAACGCCTTAGGCGAGCAGGGTGAAGCGCGCCTTGAGCAAATCTTCGTTGCGGCTCGAGCTGCCGACCATCACTTCGAACTCGCCGGGCTCGATCACCGGCTTGCAGTCGCGGCCGATGAAGCTCAGGTCCTCGGGTCCTAGCTCGAACTTGACGACCTGGCTCTCGCCGCGCTCCAGGTGCACTCGGGCGTAGCGCTTCAAGGTCTTCTCCGGCGTGCTCAGGGACGTAAACACGTCGTTCAGATACAGCTGAACGATCTCTGTGCCGGCGCGCCCGCCGGTGTTCTTCACCGTGATCGAGACCGAGATGCTTTCGCCCTTCTGGAGCTGGCTCGCCGAGAGCTCGAGCTGTTCATAGCTGTAGCTCGTGTAGCTGAGCCCGTAGCCGAACGCGAACAGCGGCTTGTTGGTGTAGCCGTTGTGCTTGTTGCCGTGCCAGCCCGGGATCTGCTGATAATACACAGGTTGTTGGCCGATTGCCGCGGGGAAGGAGACGGTGAGCTTGCCCATGGGGTTTGATTCACCAAACAGGATCTCGGCGATCGCCTCCCCACCCTTCATGCCTGGATTGAACGCCTCGATGATGGCGTCCGCGTTCTCGGCCACCCAGGGGATGCAGAGCGGCTTGCTGTTGATCAACACCACGATCAGGGGTGTGCCGGTCTTCTTCACGGCCTCGAGCAGCGGCATCTGGCCACCCGTGAGGTCGAGCTCGTAGCGATCCTTCGTTTCCCCGGTTTGGTCGATCACGTCTCCGACGACGACGATCGCCACGTCCGCTGCGGCCGCCAGCTCCGCGGCTCGGGCGATGCGGCTCGTGTCGTTGCCCATGACGTCGCAGCCCCGTTCGTAGTCGACCCCAATGGCCCGGGTGCGCGCCTTCTCGCGCACGCCGTCGCGCACCGTGCTGACCAGGTGGCGCGGGTGGCCACCGGTATTGAGGCTGGCCTGGCCGCTGCCAAAGGACCAATCGCCGAGCTGTGATATCGTGTCGTCCGCGTTCGGGCCGAGCAGCGCCAGGTGGCGCAGGTTCGAGCTGAGCGGCAGGATGCGCTTGTTCGCGCCCGCCGGTTTCTCGTTCTTGAGCAGCACGATGGACTCGAGAGCCGCCCGGAGCAGCGGCTCGCGGTGCTCCGCACAGCCCACGATCTCAGGTACCTTATGCATGGGCGGATAGCGCTTGTGATCGAAGAGGCCGAGCTCGAACTTGTGCGAGAGCACCCGACGGCACGCCAGCTCCACGTCCTCCCGCTTCAAGTTCCCCTTCTCCAGCTGTGAGAGCGCCGCGTCGTAGAACTCGGGCGTCACCATGATCATGTCGTTGCCCGCGTGGATTGACGGCGCTACCGCGGCCTCGATCGACGGGTACAGCGCCTGCTCCGTGAAGGTGCGCCCCACGTTATTCCAATCCGTGACCACAAAGCCCTTGAAGCCCCACTCGCCGCGCAGCACGTCCGTCAATAGCCAGCGGTTGACGACGCACGCCACGCCGTCGATGCACTGGTACGCGGTCATGAAGCTGCGGCAGCCCGCTTTGACCATGGCCTCGAACGGCGGGAGGAAATAGGTGCGCAGCTTGCGCTCCGAGATCTCCGCCTCGCTGGCGTCCCGCCCACCCACCGTCTCCGAGTAGCCCGCGAAGTGCTTGGCACAAGCGATCACGCTGTCGGGGTCAGACAGCGACTTGCCCTGGTACCCCTTCACCAGCGCCGCGCCCAGCACACCGAGAAGATACGGATCTTCGCCGAAGGTTTCATTGACCCGACCCCAGCGCAGGTCTCGCGTGAGACACAGCACTGGAGAAAAGGTCCAATGCAAGCCGGTCGCGAGCATCTCTTTGGCTGTGGTGCGCCCCATGATCTCGAGCAGCTCCGGGTTCCACGAGCAAGAGATGCCGAGCTGCGTCGGAAACACCGTCGCGCCCGCCCAAAATCCGTGGCCGTGAATCGCGTCGATGCCGAAAATAATCGGGATGCCGAGCCCGGTCTTCTCCGCGAGCTTCTGCAGCTCCACCGTGGGAGCGCCCAGGATATGCAGGAACGATCCGACGCGCTTCTCCCGCACCTGCTCAGCCGCTTGTTTGCGTCCATCTGCTTGGACGAGCTGCCCCACTTTCTCTTCCAGGCTCATGCGGGCCATCAGATCCTGGGTCCGCTGTTCGATGCTGAGCTCTGGGTCCTGGTACGGCAATCTTTCGGGCACGGCGGCAAATCCTGAGATGTTGGGATGTGGAGGGCGCTCGCGCGGCGTTCCGCGTTCGGGCCGCTCACGGTTGCCAGAACAGGGCGGATGGAGACAAGCTGTTTTCCTCCACCCCCTTGGCCTGTCCGCCCTGCATACCCAGGTTTGGACCGGCCAAGGAGTCGTCTGTCCACCCAGGGGTTGATCATGGAACTGCCGCAAATCTTCGCCGCGTGGCCCGCGCTCGGCAGCCACATGACCACGCTGGACGGGATGGGCAGGGCGCTTCACCTCGTCGTTGGCGCTGAGCACTATTTCCTCAAGCGCCGGCCGAGCGCGGAGCATGCGCTTCGCGAGCTCGTCGTGCTCGAGCGGCTGCGGGGCAAAGGGCTGCCGGTGCCCGAGCATGTCAGGAGGGCGGGCGGAGAGGTGGGCGCTCCCGGCGGGCTCGGCGCGCGAGAAGTGTGGTGCTTGTACCGCGCGCTGCCCGGGGATCACTACGACAGCTTTGACGGCAAAGTCGGGCTCGCCCAGGCCCGGCGCGTCGGCAAGGCCCTGGGTGAGCTGCACGTGGCCTTGGCCGATGTCTCGGATACGGGCGGCTTCGATCGCTATGGACCGGAGGCGCAACTCATCGACGAGCTAGCCGCCGCACAGGACCTCTACGACGTAGCGCGCGCGCGGCGCATCGCGGCCCGCATCACTTCGACAGCGGGCTTGCCGCAGCAGTTGATCCACCGCGATTTCCATCTGTATAACCTGCTTTTTTCTGGCGACCAGGTCTCCGGCTATCTCGACTTCGACATGTTGATGCGGGGCCCCCGCTTGTTCGACCTGTGTTATTGCAGCATCGAGACGCTCGCCAAGCGCTTCGATGAGCCTGCCTTCCCTGATTACTGGTTCCGGGTGCTCGGGGCGATCTTCAAAGGCTACACCGAGCGCGTGGCGCTGACCGAGCTAGAGAAAAAGAGCGTGGTGAGCGTGATGATGGAGATTGAGCTGCTGTTCATGCACCACTTCCGCGCCGAGCCCATACCGGGGAGGAACGCCGAGCGGGTGTTGCACTGGCTCGATGCGCGGCGCCAGCTGATCCAGGCGATCGTGCTCAGCGTCTAGCAGCGAGCCGGGCGGACACGGAACGCCGGGTTTCCGGCCCTCGCGCCGGCAGGCTTACGGGAGGGCATTATCGGAAGGCCGGAACGTGCGTAGGATCCTGCACGGGGTCTGGTGAGTCGTCGAAACATCCTGCTCGTGGAGGACAATGCCGATGCGCGAGAAGCCTTGGCGCTGCTACTCGAGAACCACGGCTATACAGTACAGAGCGCCGCCAACGGCGCAGAAGCGCTGGAGCGTGCCTGTCGGCAGCCGCCCGACCTGGTCATCACCGACATAGAGATGCCCGTGCTGTCGGGGTTCGATGTGGTCGCGCAATTTCGCCGGCTGCCTGCGCTCGCCGGCATCCCCGTGATCGTCGTTTCGGCCCATCACGAGGTCCACGACCGGATCACGGGCTTCGACCTCGGTGCCGATGACTTCCTCCCCAAGCCCGTTCATGTGGATGAGCTGCTCGCCCGGGTACGGCGCCACCTGTTGCGCTCGGACCGAGAGCAAGAGTTTGCACGCCAGAGCATGGTAGATGCGTTGACGGGCGTGCTCAATCGCAGAGGCCTGGAGAGCTTCTTCGCTCGCGAGTCCGAGCGCGCTCGCCTGGAGGGCGCAACCGTGGGGGTCATGCTGGTCGATCTGAACGACTTCAAGCCCGTCAACGACGTCTGGGGCCACGCGGCGGGAGACACCGCCCTGTGCAGCGTCGCGCGCTGCCTGCAGGATGCGCTGCGTGCCAATGATCGGATCGGACGCCTGGGCGGCGACGAGTTCGCGATCGTTTTGCCGGAGATTCGCTGCGATGACTGCGTTGGCCTGGCCCAACGCGTTCGCCAGATCTCCCCCATGGTCATCGATTTGATCCCGACCGGCAGCGTACGCGTGGGATTATCCTTGGGCATCGCGAGCGCGGAGCCCGGCGAATCGTTCGAGGCCGTGCTCGCGCGGGCAGACGCTGCGATGTACGAGGACAAACGGCGCCAGAAGCGGGCCAGCGACTCGCTCGGCTCGGTCGAAAACAGCCTACATCCATGACTTCCTCAGCGTCGTGAGCCACCAGCTCCGAAACCAGCTCGACTCCAGGGTCCTCTTCTAGGGCAGCGTCGCGATCGACCAACCCAGCCCGTGCGCCTGATACGCATCCAGCTTGGCGCGTTGATGGGGCGCGAGCTCGGGCTCTTTCACGCCCTCCAGGCACTGGAAGCGCTGGAAAGCGTCGCTCTTTGCGGCTGAATCGAAGGTGTCGCGAGGGTCCCCCGGTTCGATGAAGTAACAGACGGGCAAACGCGCGCGCATGAGCCCCGCGCTCGTGTGCCGCAGGCCGAGCGTGTGTCCCATCTCATGCAGGATCACGGACTCTAGAACGTGCCGGCGATCGAGCTCCAAAAAGTCGGCCCAAGCGTAGGCGTTGACCACGGAGACCTCGATCGTCCAACGGGAACAGGTGTTGAGCGCAGATGAGGCACCAGCCGCCGTATCCAGCAAGGGGGCGCCGCTCGCGTCGAGCAGGACCTGCGCGCTCTCCACGCACAGGGTGGAGGCAAACCAGCACGTGGAGAGGCCGTCCAGGCAGCCCTGCGTGGGAGCAGCGTCGAGGGCCGCGTGCACCCTCACCTCGGGATTTGTCGCATCGGACCGCAGCTCAAACCCCGACATGCGCCCTGCCAAACGCACCGCGTTCGACACGGCATCGAGCTCGTCGGCGGCCCAGGCCCGATCGGCGCACGTGCTGCCGTCGATGGCGGTGCACGCCTCCACGAGACCGAACGATTGCACACGGTCGTTAGGCACGTACACTTTGCCCCTGATCTTGACGCCGTAGCCGCGGCCGATGGTCCCTCCCATGGGCGGGTCCGGCGGGACCTCACGCTCTACCGAGCGCGAACAAGCCGACACCAGAATCGAGAGCCGGAACACCCAGCAGGCCCTTCGATTCATGCCCGATGCTAACACGGCCATAACTAACCCACCCCGGGAGTGGTTGCAATGCGGAGCGGAGCCGACGCACTCTCGGGCGGTGCGCCTCTCCGCTGCTTGTTTGGTCCTGGCCCTCGTCTCGTTGCTGCCGAGCTGCACCACGCTGAGTTTCGTGGCGCAGGCCGCCGCCGGCCAGTGGGAGCTGGCGTCCGCCGCGCGCCCAATCCCGGAAGTCATCAGGGATCCGAAGACGCCACAGCTCACGCGGAGCCTGCTCTCGGACGTGGAAAACGTGCGGCGCTTCGCCTGGCAAAATGGCCTCAAAGTGAGCGGCAACTACGAAAAGTACGTGGAGCTCGGGCGCGAATATCCCGTCTGGTTCGTCAATGCCAGCCATCCCCTGGCCTTTCGCGCCGAGATCTTCAGCTTCCCCATCGTCGGCAGCTTCCCCGGGCTCGCCTGGTTCGACAAACGCGACGCGGAGGAATTCAGGGACTCGCTCGCTGCCCAAGGCCTCGACGTCAACATGCGGGGCGTGAGCGCGTTCTCGACGGGCGGGTACTTCGACGACCCGATTGTGTGGAGCATGTTATCGGACGCGCCAGGGGCGCTGGCTTCGCTGGTCAACACCGTCCTGCACGAGTCGCTGCACGCCACCGTGCTGGTCAAAGACCAGCAATATTACAACGAGAGCCTGGCGAGCTTCGTGGGTGACACCATGGCCGGGCAGTATCTGCAGCAACGCTCGGGTGAGAAGCTGCCCGCCGAGCTGCGCGCGTATCTCGAGGGGCGCCGCTACGGGCAACAGCGCGTCAAGCAGCTCAACGAAGTCTATCAAAAGCTCGACAGCGTCTACACGAGCCGCCTGCCCGACGCGGAGAAGTACGAAAAAAAACGACAGATCATCGACGAGCTGGTGCGGGACATGGGCTTTGTGCAGCGCCCGAACAACGCCACGTTGATCGGCTTCAAGCTCTACCAAGTCGGGCGGGATGATTTTTCGGCGCTCTACGCCGCTTGCGGCAACAACTGGCGTCGCTTCCTCACGGCGGCCTCCAGCCTGAAGTCGTCCGACTTTGGTGAGCCCCAGCGCGCCGAGTTTGGCCCCGTCGTGGACGCGCTCCGGCTGCGCGGTTGCCCGACGCGGCTCTATCCCCGCGCGCCGTTCACGACCCCCGATCTGCGGTGGCGGTCCAAACAACGCCGGCGTATGCAGGCGCTCCACGACTGAGGCGGTAACTGGGGTACGACCTTTTGCCAGATGCACGAGTGGCCACCTACCCGGATGACGCGCTCGGTTCTGCGCTGCCATGTCAGCCGACCGAGCTCACGGGCGGGCCTGGTGTGCTTCGAGCTTTTCGGCGGCAATGTATTGCGAGGTGACCAGCGACGTGAGCTCGCCCGTGCAGTGAGTCGAGGTGGGCACGGCGCGGCCGCGCGGAACAGCGTGTGCGCTCTCGTGCGCGTGCTCTCTTCGCTGCTCGTTCTGTCGACCGCGCGCTGAGAACCGCGGGGCGCGAGCAGAAATCTGATGACACAGCCACAACGATCAACCAGATCGCACCGGGCAATCGTGTTTTTTCGCTGGAACGCGAGCGCCCGAAGCGCTCTGCCTGTGGCATACTGAGCCCAAAGCATGAAGAACCGAAACAAGTTGGGGGTCCTCGTCGGCCTCTTCGCTGCCTCCGCGTGCGGAGCAGGGGGTGGTGGCGAGTTGAGCAAGCCCAACTTTGGCGCGGGCGCGGCCGGGAGCACCGGCATGGAGGCGTCGCTCGAGATGCCCGGAGACATCGCGGGGTCCAACCCCAATACCCGGGTCGTGCGCCTGTCGCATGCGCAGTATGCCAGCACCCTCAGAGACCTGCTCGGCGTCGCAGAGACGCCCGAAGAGGCCTTCGCGCCTGACGCGCTCAACGGTTTCAACTTCGACACGAGCAACGACTTTCGCGTCGACCCGCGGCTCGGGCCGCAGTATCGCGACGCCGCCGAACTGCTCGCCGAGCGCGTCGTGAGCGACGCCGAGGTATTCGCTCGGATCGTGACGTGTGAGGCGAGTGACGCCGGTTGCTCTGGCGACTTCATCGACAGCTTCGGCGAACGCGCGTTTCGCCGACCCTTGACCCAGGCGGAGTCGGCGCGCTTCCAGGCGCTGTTCAGCGAGGGGCCGAGCCTCGGGGACTCGGGAGACGCCTTCAAGGACGGCGTCCAGCTCGTGGTCGAGGCGATGCTACAGGCGCCACAGTTTCTGTATCGATCCGAGGTGAGCCGCGGCCAGGTGCAGGACGGGCGCGCGGCGCTCGACGACTGGGAAGTGGCCTCGCGCCTGTCGTACTTCATCTACGACTCGATGCCCGACGAGGCACTGTTCGCCCGGGCCCGGCAAGGCCAGCTGCACACGCCGGCAGAGGTCGCGAGCGAGGTAGCGCGCATGCTCGATGACGAGCGCGCCTCCCGCAAGTTCGTGTCCTTTCACGAGCAAGTCTGGCAGTTCGGGCGCTACGCCAAGATCTCGCCCGACGTGCAGACGTTCCCCGATCTGCCCAGCGATCTGGTCGATCGATTGCGCGGCGCTTCGAGCCGCTTCGTTCAGTCCGTCATCGACGACGGTGGCGGCTTGCGCGAGCTCTTGACCGCGCCCTACGCCTTCGCAGACTCGGGCCTTGCTCCGCTCTACGAAGCAAACGCCAGCGGCGACGCGCTCACTCGCATCGACTTCCCCAATGGGGAGCGCAAAGGCTTCATGATGCAGGCTGGGTTCCTCGCGTCGAACGCTTACACGAGGAAGACGGACCCGATCCATCGCGGCTTGTTCATCTTGCGTGACGTCCTGTGCCGCATCATCCCGGATCCGCCGCCCGGCGCGCAGATGACGCCGCCCCCCGAGACGGACGAGCCGATCGAGACCACGCGTGAGGAAATCAGCTTGCTGACGGGCCAGCTGTATTGTCCGACCTGTCACTCGCAGATCAACGAGCCGGGCTTCGCGTTCGAAGGCTTCGACGCCATCGGTCAGGTGCGTGAGCGCGAGAACGGCGTAGAGGTGGACACCACCGGGTCGATCAACTTGGACGGTGCCAAAGTCGAATTCGACGGCGCAGGTCAGCTCGTCGAGGCGCTGGCCGACAGCGAAGAAGCGCGTAATTGTTACACCGGGCGCTGGCTCGAGTTTGTCTACGGCCGCAGCCTGGCCGACGGCGACGAGGCTCTGCGCGAGCGGCTGGCGAGCGAGCCGCGGAGCGTGCAGGAAATCGTGACCACCCTGGCTACGTCGCCAGAGTTTCTCAGCCACGACGCGAGCGGCGCGGCTTCGCAGGCAGGCCAATGACCTTCAGGCCAATGACCTCCGGCGCAATGACCTCCGGCGCAATGAAAAGGCCCAACATGAACTCAGTGTCTCGCCGTCGCTTCCTGTCTGGTTTTGGCGGGGTCGTCCTCGGGCTGCCTTTCCTCGAAACGTTCGCGCCCCGGAGCGCCGCCGCCCAAGAGGCGGCAGTGACGACGCGCTTTGGCGTCTTCTTCGCGTGTAACGGCGTGGACACGGAGCGTTGGTTCCCCAAGGGAGATTACGGCCCGCTGACGGCCCAGAGCCTGATCGGCACGGCGAACGAGGCGCTGGATGGCGTCCGGAGCAAACTGCTCTTTCCGCGTGGCGTGCACATGGCGCCGCGGGGCTTTGGTCGCGATCCGAGCGGTGGCGATGACCACGGTCGAGGCATGGCGATCAAGCTCACGGCGCAACCCGCCGATCAGACGAACTGGCTCGCTCAGGGCCCGAGCATCGATCACGTGCTCGCGGCAAAGATCAACCCTGGCACCGACGGCGCGCGCACTCCGCCCCTCAACCTGATGGTGGGGCGCCCCGCGGGCTATCGCGGCCTCGACTTCATCTCCTACAGCGAGGCGGGGCGCGCGGTTCTCGCGATCAACAATCCGTATAACGCTTACTCTCAGTTCATCAACCTGAACAACGTCAGCACTGATGCACCGGCGGCGAGCGATCGCCTGAGCCGCCGCCGTCAGAGCGTGCTCGATCTGGTCCAAGATCAATTCGCCGATCTCAAGCTCCAGGGCTTGAGCATCGAAGATCAGCGCAAGCTCGACGCTCACTTCACGGCCATTCGTGGCATCGAGATTCAGGTCGGGCCGGGCGGGCTGAGCTGCAACGACAGCGCGCTCCAGACGGCGACGCGCACCTACCAGAACATGCCGCGCCGCGACGTCGAGCGGGAGACGAATTATCCGCTGATCGCCGACCTGCAGATCGACATCCTCGCCACGGCGATGGCCTGCGGCTACACGCGCGTCGGCACCATGCACTTTGACCGCGGCAGCGGCGGCCCGACGTTCCGATGGGACGCGATGAACCACGAGTACAACCATCACAAGCTGTCCCACGGCAAGGTGAAGGACAGCTGCTTTGGATCCAGCACGGCCAACGGCTGCGATGACGTGTCAGGCTACGAAGACATGCTCTTCGCGATCGACAAGTGGCACCAGCAAAAGTTCGCTCGGCTGCTCTCGAAGCTCGACTCCTACGTGGAAGCGGGGGGACGCACCGTGCTCGATAACTCGGTGATAATGTATACGAATGAGCTGTCGAGCGGGCGGGCCCACTCCTTTATGGATCTGCCGTACATCCTCGCTGGCAGCGCCGGCGGTCGCTTCAAGCAAGGTGAGTACATCCGGCTCGGCCGCGCCCAAAACCCCGGCGGCGACGACCAGGTGGCGCCGCACAACAAGCTGCTCAACACCATCGTCAACGCGATGGGCGTGCAATCCGACTGGTTCGGTGCGCCCCAGAGCGCGGGGGACACCCTGCAGGGCGGCGTGTACGAAGCGTTGTTGGCCTGAACGCCGGTTGCTTTGAAAGTGCTGTCTGGAGAGCGCGCTGCTGAGGGCTAGGGGCTCCGGCCCGCTCCGGCCCGCTCCGAATCTGCTGCGAGCGTGGGGCTGGGGATCGACGAAGGAGAGACGCTGACCGGCGATATCTCGGACGCTGGGATAATCGTGTTCAGCGGCTCGACCACGATCTTGGCGTCGCGCACGTCGAACGCCGTTGCGCACCTGCGGATCACCCGCTTGAGCCCGTTATCGACGTAGACGAGCGGCGCCGGCATGGCCTCGGCCCGGAAGCTCTCCTTGAGCTCCTTCACCCCGTCGAGGCCCGCGCTCGGGTTGAAGTCGAGCCAGTCGAAGCCCCGCGCGCAACAATCCTTGAGGATCTCGTAGCTTTGGTACTTGCTCACGCCGGAGCGCAAATAGTCGCGCAGCGTGGCGGCGTGCCAGGACACGGACTGATGCCGTGAATAAAACGACAGCTCACCGCTCACTACTTGACCGTCATATCGCGCGATCCAGAGGCGGATGTTCGACGAGTCGCGCCGGCGGAGCGTGTCGAACAGCTCCCATTTATATCCGTCGTTCGGGCCGTGACCCCAACGCCTGAGCGAATCCTGATAGACGCGGTAGTACGCTTTCCACTCTTCGACCGTGGTCGCGGGGGTGACCGTGATGTTGCCGCGTTTTTGCGCCTTCCGAATGTCTTCGCGGCAGCCCTTCTTGAAGCCCTTGAAGAGCGTCTCCGCGTCCGCGTTCAAGCGCACGGAGTGCGTCACGTCACGGCGCCCGGAGATGTTGCAAATCATGGCCGCCTCGAGCGCCATCGGATCGTAAGGGTTCAGGCGCCAGACCAGGTTCTTGCCATCGGGCGCGAGCAGCCACCGGGTGAGGAGCACGGCATGAGCGGTCGACAGCGGCTGCTGAGAGAGCCAGCCCCCGTAGGTGGCCTCCGGAGAGGCCACGTAGCGATTCAGCAGCCCCCCTAACTTGGGCTCGAAGCACAGCGGCAGCACCGCCCTTTGACCGTCGGAGAACACAAATGACTTGGCCGCGGGCTGGACCCGGCCGCGGCTGTAGGTTTGCCAGACCTGAGCCCACTCGGGCGATTGGAAGAAGGTGGCGTGTGCGGAGCCATTCCACGCGGCTTGCCACTCCTCGGTGCTCGCTTCGGACTGTTGCTGGATGCTGAGCGTCACGTGGTCCTCCATTCTGCAAGGTAGCAGTTTGCGGCCTGCCGTTACCAGTCAAAGCTCGGGGGGCGCAGCCCTTGGAGGCTCGCCGAAGGAGTGCCCCGGAACTGGAATGCCGCGCGCCGCGGGCCTCAACGCTAGGTATGACGGCGAAGCCGGACGCGCGTCGCGCAGAGCGTTATCTGGTCGGACGCGGCCGGGAGCGCCGGTGGCGCCCACGGCGGACACCGATTGCTAGTCCAGGGACGCGCGTCTAAAGTCCCGCGCGATGGCATCCAAGCTGCGTCTGGGAATGATTGGCACCGGTGTTGCGGCGCGTCGCTTGTATCTGCCTGCGTTCGCGCGGCTCGGCAAGAAGGTCGAAGTCGTCGCTTGTATGAACCGCACCCGCAAGAAGGCGGAAGAGTACGCACGCTTGGCCAAAATCCCCAAGGTGGTGGACACGGCCGAAGAGCTCATTGGTTTGCCCGAAGTGGACGCGGTGCTGATCAGCTTGCCGATCGACGCCCAACCCGAGTGGGTAAAAAAAGCGTTGGCGGCGGGTAAGCCGGTGATCAGTGAGAAGCCGCTGGCGCCTTCCGTAGCGGAGGGGAAGAAGCTGGTCAAAGCCGTGGCGCGTTACGATGTGCCCTGGCTGGTCGCGGAGAACTTTGCCTTCATGCCCGCCATCGAGCGGCTCCGAGGCTGGCTGGATCAGGGGCGGCTCGGGGAACCGCGGCTGGTGGAGGTCATGCAGCTCACCTTCATGGACGCCAAAAATCCCTACTTTCACACCAGCTGGCGGCATCAGCCCAAGCACATTGGCGGGTTCGTCGCGGATGGCGGAGTACACATGGCGTACGCCCTGCGGCGGCTGATGGGTACCCCCGACGTCACCTTGAACCTCACGGCGCAGTTCGATCCGGTGCTCGCCCCCATCGACACCGCGGTGGCCGTGTTGAAGTTCCCATCCGGTGCCCTCGGCACCTGGACCAGCTGTTTTTCCGCGCATTATCAGGGGCCGATGCTGCGCATCTACGGCAGCAAGGCGACGGCCGAGCTCGGCTGGAGCCACGCGCTGCTACGCACGGGCAAGGGTAAGGAGCTCCGTTTCGACACCAAAGTGGACAGCTTCGAGGCGCAGTTCAGCCACTTCGCGGACGTGGTCAAGAAGGGCGTGCCCGTAGCCTATACGCCCGAGGCGGCGCTCTTGGACCTGAGCCTGGTCGCCTCCATCGTGCGCTAGTCAGGCTCCAGGCTCCAGGCTCCAGGCTCCAGGCCCCAGGCTCCGGGCTCCGGGCTCCAGGGCGGATCTTCCTGAAGCCTGAAGCCTGAAGCCTGAAGCCTGAAGCCTGCTAAGATCGACGCGATGTGCGGCCGTTACTCGCTTGCGACGAACGAGTTCAGCCAGATCCAGCTCCAGTTCAAGGTCGAAGCCAAGCTCGAGCTCAGCCCGCGTTATAACATCGCGCCCACCTGGAACGCCGGTTACGAGCCGCCGATCGTGTTCCAGAACGCCCGCGGCGAGCGTGAGCTCGGCCTGGCCCGGTGGTGGATGATCCCTTCGACCTGGCAACGTCCCTTGAGCGGCTTGCCCACGGCGTTCAATGCCCGCGCCGAGGAGCTCGAGCAGAAGCGATTTTGGTCGCAGGCCTTTGCGTCACGCCGCTGCCTGGTTCCGAGCACGGGCTGGCGTGAGTTCAACGGTCAGAGGGGGCAACGGCAGGCCTTCCAGTTTCACTACGACCACGCTCTGTTCGCCTTTGCCGGCATCTGGGACGCGTGGGTCTCGCCCGAAGGGGCTCACGTGCAGTCTTTTGCGATCGTCACGGTGGCGGCCAACGAAATGGTGAGCCCGATTCACGACCGCATGCCGCTCAGCGTCGCTCCCGCGTTTTATTCCGAGTGGCTGGACCCCAACGTCTCCGGTGCACGAGCGCTCTCGCGCGTGCGCAGCGCTACGGCGCCCCCGCTATTTCGATATGAGGCTAACCCCAGGGGCAACGACGTGCGCTTCGAAGGACCAGAGGCCATCGCCCCGCTGCCTGCCGCTCAGCTCGGTCTCTTCCGTAGCTGAGCCTGCGCCCCGTGCCCTGGCCTTCTTAGTTAATTAAAGTCTTCAAATTAAGCGTTGGGTGTTCGGATCCGGTGCGCACGGCTCGCTCGGGCGTGGCATGAAGTCGGCATGAACACGCCGGCGAGCTCGCACAAAGCCGACCCGACGGGCCGTGCTCCAGCGCAGCGCGCGCTCGGGCAGAAGCCGCAGCGGCGTCGCCGCCGCAGGCCAGCTCCAGCTCCAGCACCTGCCAGCGCGGCGACCGTGCTCGCGGAGGCCCGGCCTGCCACTCTCGACCAGGCGCCGGAAGCCCCGATGACTCACGCCGAAGTCGCGCGCATGAAGGTCGCGCTCAGGTTTTTGCGCGAGCACCGCCAGACGCTCAAGCTCAGGGTCAACGCGGCCGAAGACCTGCTGCTGAATGGGAAGCGGGAACCCACTCATCGCGGGGTGTGTCAGCACTTGCTCTCCAAGCTCGATCGAGCGCGCGTGCTGTCAGCCGCCGACAGCTTGCCCCCGGCGAAGGCCACTGAGCTGCTCGGCGGCATCGTGCGCTTCGCGCCAGAAATCCCTTACATCCTGGCCTTTCTCAAGTGCGTGAAGGCCTCGCAGGATCGCAGTCAGACCGCAGCGGCGCTCACCCAAGCGCTGGAGCAGCTCGACTTCGGCGAGACCTCCGCGGCGCAGATGCGTGACTTATTGCAACTCATCGTCGACGTATTTCCCGAGCACGAGCGGCCCGTGTTCGCCTTCAGCCTGCTCAACGGCACAGCCTTCAGAGCTGCCTTTGATCGCACCAGCGAGGGCTGGCCCGAGTCGCTCTCGCGGCTGCTGTTGCCGCTGCGCGCGCTGCATCGCTGGCTGGGTCACAAGGAGCGCGGCGGGAGGCGCGAGCGATCCCGCGTGCCGCTCTCGGAGTTGCGCGAGGGCGCCTTGCTGCTGCTCGGCGCGAGCCAATCGAGCCTGCTCGAGCTCGGTGAGGGCTTGCGCCGGCGCTTGTTTGACTCCGCTACCGACGCGTTCGGTGCGTCGCCGGGGTCGGGCGCGGAGGCTGCGGCGGAGGCGCTAGTGGCGCTCTACCGGAGCCTGGCCTTTCGGGACGCAGCGGCTCGCGCGGCCGCCGCGCTCGAGCTCGCGCGCGCCTTGCTGCGCAAGGGTCGGGAAAAGTTGGCGCGGCAGGTGCTGCGCGCGGAGGTGGAGCTGGGCGGAGACGCGCGTGACGCACGCCGCTGGCTGACGGCGTTGGACGGTGTGCGTGTCGGCAACCTGGCGTTCGAGCGCAGGGCGCGCGGGCGGGAGCCGAGCGCTGACGCGGGGCCCGCAGCGGATCGTTGGCAGCACGCGTGGCACGTGCCGACGCAGCGCGATGTGCTGGTGCGGCTGGTCCGCCCCGAGGACGCCGCGGCGCTCGCAGCCCACGTGGACGTGCGGCGGCGCGCGCTGCTCCCCGGGGTCGCGCCGCTGGTCGAGTCGGTGCTCGCGCCGAGCGGGCCCGCAAAAAGGCCGTATATCGCGCTCGCTTGGCAGGGCCCCGCGCTCTCGGGTCGGCTCACGCGCGGCTCGCTCGGCGTGGCGCTGGCGCTGGCCTGGTGTGTCGAGCTGTGTTTGCTCGCGAACGCCGTCGCGCAGTGCGGGCTCATGTTGCCGGACCTATCCCTGCAGCGCTTCAGCGTCGAGGGGGATGGGCGGCTCTGGCTCAGCGACTTGTGGGGTGCAGCTGCGGCCACGCCGGAGGAAGCCTTGGCCGCGCACGCAGCCAACGCTCGCCACGCTTGCCTGGAGCTCCTCGGCGCGCTCGACCTGGACGTCTTGTCTCCCGCCGCAGCTCAGGTGTTCGCCGCCGAATCGAGCCTGGAGACGCTCATCGACGCGCTCCGTGCGACCTGAGCTCGCCCGTATGATGCGCCTGCTCAGCGCCCGCTGGCGGAGAGCACGATGGCGCTGAGGATGAGCTCAGCGTCGATGCTCAGCTTGCCCGGACCGAAACGCTGGCCCGGCCGGAGGTGTCCCCAAGGAACTTGCAGCTCGGCGTGCCAGAGCCAGTCCGTGCGCACCCCTGCCGCGGGCGGAGTGAGCTCGATACGCATGGCCTGAAAGTCCAGGAACGAGCGAACGCTCGGGTAGAGCGCCTTGTAGATGCTCTCTTTGGCGCTGAAGATCGCCTTGCCCAATAGACCGGCGAGCGCCGCCGGCTGCGCTCGCAAGAACTCGCGCTCCTCCGGGCGGCACACCCTCTCCCAGAGGCCGAGCTCCAGCGCCGTGGCGGCTTCCACGTCCGCGCCCAGCCCAAACACTTCGTCGCGTCGTGCCACAGCGACGGCGCACCAGACGTGTGTGTGTGTGATAGTGCCGATGACCCCAGCAGGCCAGATCGGCACGCGGTGCTCGTCATTGAGCAACGCTACAGGAGCCTGCCCGAGCCGCTGCCAGGCATCGCGGGCGAGGCACCTCCCCGCCGTGTACTGCTGCCGCCGCGACGACACGGCCTTGCTGATGGCCGCGCTTTCTTCGGGAAATAACCCGGCGTCGGGCGGGATTTGCCGCGGATCGATCTCGGCGACCTGGGCAGGCGTATCGGCGAGTAGCCGCGCGAGGGGCCCGTGTGAAGAGCCGCTCCTCGAATCACTGGACATTTTCCCGCCATATTCCTCGTGCCCCGCGCAGTTAGCAAGGGCCCCACGCGAGGGCCGACTTGACACGACACCGCCAGGAGCGCTGGGGCAAGCCTGCGCCCCGTGCAACCGAGGGACCTGAGCCGAGCTTCGCCAGAGCAGCAAGCGCGCGCCAGACGCACTTCTCAGCGTTTGGCACGTGGGCTGCACGGGGCCTGCCGTGGACATTTCTGGAAACTGGGTAGAACGTGGCGCGCGTTTCGGACATTTCACCAAGGGCGTCATCTATGGCCTAGTTGGGGCGTTGGCGTTGGCGGCCGCGTTGGGCAGCGGTGGGCAAGTCGGTGGCGGTCAAGAAGCGGCGAGGTTCGTCGGTCATCAACCTTTTGGCCAGTTGTTGCTCGCCTTGATCGGCCTGGGCCTGTCGGGCTACGCCGTGTGGCGCGTCATCGAGGGTATCAAGGATACCGAGCACAAGGGGCGAGACGGTAAAGGCTTGGCTAAACGCCTGGTCGCGGTGGGCAGTGGGCTCGTCAACGCGGCGCTGGCCGTGGCCGTGTTTCAAATGGCGCTGGGCCAGGCGAGCAGCGGAGGCGGCGCCAAGAGCTGGGTGGGTAAAATCCTGAATGAGCCGTTTGGCGCGGTGCTCGTCGCTGCCATCGGCGTCGGTATAGTGGTCGCCGGGCTCTTCCAGTTTTATCAGGCGTATACAAAAAAATTCCTGAAGACGTTCAAGCTGCGCGAGATGAGCTCCCGCGAGCGGCGCTGGGTGACGCGCATGGGGCAGGTGGGCTACAGCGCTCGCGGTGTGGTGTTTCCGATCGTGGGCGTAGGGCTCCTGCGCGCCGCGCTCGCTCGTGATGCAAGCCAGACACGCGGCACGCGCGAAGCGTTGCTCGAAGTGGCCCGCTCGGATTCGGGCCAGATCCTATTGAGCCTGGTCGCCCTCGGCTTTCTCGCGTTTGGGCTGTTCATGGTCGCGAGCGCTCGCTACCGCAGCGTCCCGACGTAGCCACTCGGCCCCGATCGCCGCGAGCGGCGGACGCTCGGCTGCGATCTCGAACGAGCGCGCTGCGATCGCGGATCGACGGCTCACGGTTCGGTGAGCTCGCAACTCTAGCTCGCAGCATTTGGACGTGTAAAACTCCTGTAAGGGCGCAAATAGGGTTCCGTTCGAGCACACTGCGCCCTGGTCTTTAGTACGCGAATTCGTTAGCACTTTGACTAGGCGGAGTGGACGATTCGTGGGAGCATGAACTCGTCAGGCCGAGGCGCCTCCTCGGGCTCCTCCCATCAACGCTCTCGAACCACGATCCTCTCGAATGACAGAACATACGCGACTCGCTCGGGCCCGCCATGGCATCGAACGCAGGCTCTTCCTCAAGTCCATAGGGCTCGGTTTGACGGCGCCTCTCGCATGGCAACTCAGCCGCTCGGCGGTGGCCCACGCTCAAGGCGCACGGCCCAAGCGGCTGATGGTTTTTTTCATGCCGCACGGCACGCCGCCCGAGCACTACAACCCCGTCTGGAACACGGCGACGCCGACCGAGTTTAGCTTGACCCAGAGCGGAGTGAGCATCTTGGGTCCGCTCGAACCCTACAAGCAGTATGTGAACGTGCTGCAGGGCTTCTCCTATCCCGGCGCGAGCACGCACCAGGGCATCTTGACGGTGCTCTCGAATTTTGGCGATGGCCGCGCCGTGGACGACGTCACGCCACGCACGACCTTCGAGCACGTCATCGCCAACGGCCTCGGCGTTCGCCCGCTCGTCCTCGGCGCTGTGCCGCATCGGCCCTGTGGCATCGATCAGGACGGCAAGTTGATGTGGGACGGCCAATACGTCGTGCCGGAGAAGAACCCGCTGCTCGCCTTCGACCGCGTCTTCAGCGCGCCCACGGCGGGCGCGGACGTCAACGTGCAGCTCCGCAACGCGCTGACGCAGCTGACCGCTGGCCAGCTGAGCTCGCTCTCGAGCGAGCTGTCAGGGCTGACGCGCGCGCAGAGCAAGCTATCGATTCATCTGGAGTCGATGCAGTCATTGAGGAGCGGCTCGGGCAATGGCCAACAGAGCTGCGACGCGGTTCCCACGCTGCCCGCGCTGGAGCTCATCCGCCAGCAGTCTCAGGGCCAGGTGACAGTGGATGGCCCGTGCGGCGGCTACTTCCTCTCCGAGGACAACTTCCCCACCATCCTCGAGGCTCAGCTGCAGGTGGCCGCGCAGGCCATCATCTGCAACGCCACGCCCGTGGTCGCCGTGCAGCCCATGTACACCAACGCCGACATCAACTTTGCGTTCATGGGCTCGCCCGGCTCTCACCACGCCACGCTTTCACACACTGGCCCCGGCAGCACGGGCAGCGGCTTGTCGCTCGAGACGCGCGTCTCCTTTGCCAATGCACAACGCTGGTTCGTGGAGCGCCTGGTGGCCAACGTAGTGGACGCCTTGAACGTGCCGGATCCCGCCGACCCCGGGCGGCTCGTCATCGACAACACGCTGATTTACATGTTCTCGGAGATCGGCGAGGGCGCCTGGCATACGTCCGGGACGCGCCGCCTCAACTTCGACTACAACATCAATCCCCCTGCGCCTCTCGCGTATATGCCCATCGTGACCATCGGCGGCGGGGGCGGGGCCATCAAGGCGGGCCAAATCATTCGCGTGAATGACAACCCCGACCCTGATCCGACTAAGGGTCCAACGGGGGATCGCCCCGCCGGCGACATCTACCTCGCCATCGCCCAAGCCATGGGCGTGCAGGTGGCCTCCTTCGGCAATGCCACGAACCCGCTCACGGAGATTTTGGCATGAGGCGCTTGGATTGGTTTTACGGTTCGGTGCTGGGGCTCACGCTCGGTTGTAGCGCGGCGGGCGGCGGTGATTCTCCGCCGGGCCCCGTCGGGGCCAACGGCGGTAGCGGCGGCGTTGCCGGTGGTGCTGGCACGGCGGGCACGACAGGGCAGGTCGGTCCAGATCCCGTGCAAGGTCCGGCGGGTGATCCCACGGCGCTGTGTGGGCAGTCCGAGGCAGGGTCACCCGGGCTGCGGCGCTTGAATCGCCGCGAGCTCGAGAACACCATCCGCGACGTGTTCCCGGTCGTGGGCGGCGCGTGGCGCTCCGCGCTCAGCGCCGACACGGTGTCAGAAGCGGGCTTCGACAACGATACGAACATGCTGCTCGTCAGCAAACAGACGGCGCGTGAGCTCGAAGAAACAGCAGAGAGCGTGGGGACCGCGGTGGCGGCCGGCGTCGCGAGCGTGCTGCCGTGCGCGGCGAGCAACCCGAGCGCGAGCTGCGCGGGGCAGTACCTCGATAGCGTCGGCCGGCGCCTGTTCCGGCGGCCGCTCACGCAGGCGGAGCGCGCTACGTACCTCGGCTTCTTCGACACGGCGCTCACGGCCACGGGCGACTTCGCGCAGAGTATCTCCTGGCTGACCCGGGGCTTGCTCGAATCACCGAGCTTCGTCTACCGCCGCGAGGTCGGCACCATGGCGGGCGAAACGACGAAGCTCGACCAATACGAGATCGCCACCGAGCTGTCGTACACCTTCGCCGGTACGGGGCCGAGCGATGCGCTACTGGATCGGGCCGCACGCGCCGAGCTCAGCTCCACCGAAGAGCTCGTTCGGACGGCACGCGAGCTCTTGCTCTCGCCCGCCGGGCGCGAGGTCATCCAAACTTTCTTCGACGCCTACGTGGGCCACTCGCGCGTGACGGCGATCGCCAAGGCTGGCGTGCAGGGGTTTGCCCAGCTGCGTGAGCAGATGCTGGAGGAGACGCGGCACTTCATCGAAGAGGTCGTGGTGAATCGCGCGGGGGGCGTCGAGGAGCTGCTCACCGCCAACATCACCACGCCCACGGCCGCTCTGGCGGCGTTCTACCAATTCGGCACTGCCCCGGCGTCCGACTACGCCGTGCTCGAGCGCCCCGCGGGTCGAGGTATCGGGCTGCTCGCTCAGGGCTCGGTGCTCGCCACGCTCGCCCAACCGAACGGATCGTCGCCGACCAAGCGCGGGATGTTTGTGTACGAGCGCCTGCTCTGCAACGTGGTGCCTCAGGTGCCGCCCAACATTCCGGAGCTCAAGCCGCCACAACCCGGCGAGCGCACGACGCGTCAAAGGTACGAGGAAGATCACGCGCAGGGCTCCTGCCAGGGCTGCCATTCGCGCTGGGACCCCATCGGTTTCGGCTTCGAGCATTTCGACGAGGCCGGTCGCTATCGCGAGCAGGACGGCAGTCTGCCCATCGACACCAAGAGCCGCGTGCCGCAACAGGGCGAAACGCTGTTCGAGTTCGACGGCCAGGAAGATCTCGTGACCCAGCTCGCCGCTGAGCCGATCGTGTCCCAGTGCCTCAGCGGCTACGTCACGACGTTCGCCTTTGGTGAGTCGCTCACCTGCTCCGGCGAAGGGCGTCGCGCCGAGTTCATGGCGGGCAGCTTGGGGATCGTGGACTACCTGGCGTCCTTGGCAGCGGAACCGCACTTCACCGAACGCCGCCTGGAGCCATGACGCGTCACGCCTGATGGCGCGTCGCGCCGGGCGATGCCCCGCTAACCTGCGTGGCGGGGCGGTGTCGGAGCCGAGCGGCGCCGCCGGAATATGACTGAGCTGGCGGAGCCGCTGGAGGCCTCGCCAGACGCCTGTTGTGACCCGGGGCCCTTGTCGCTACCCTGCCCGGATGCGTTGTGCCTCGACGGCGTGCTCCGGGACCTTCTGGCTGCTCCTCGGCGCGGCTGTGCTGGGGTGTTCCGGCGGCGTGGGCGATCGCGGCTCCTCCAACTCGCCAGCGCCTGCGTTTAGCGGCGCGCCGGCGGAGGCGCCTGGGGCAACTGCGGCGCCCGAGGCAACTGCGGCGCCCGAGGCCACCATGGAGCCGGGGGGTACGGTGGAAGGGCCGGGCAGCACTTCAGCTCCGACCGGCGGTCAGGTGCCTTCGGGCGCCGTGGGCGGCCCGGAAGGCAACGGTGCGTTGCCGCTCCAGCCCGCCGCTGTACCGGCGGCGGATGTCGTGCCCGTTGCCACCCCCGGCAGGGACGAGGAGAGCGCCACAGCCCCGCCGCCCAAGCTCGAAAACGTGCTCGTGTTCTCGCGGACCGCCGGGTTTCGGCACGAGGCGATCGGCGCGGGCATCGAGTCCATTCGTACCCTTGGTGCCGCCAACGGCTTCGCGGTCGCCCAGACTGAAGACGCTGCGCAGTTCACCGACGCCAGGCTCGCCGGCTTCGACGTCGTTATTTGGCTCAGCACCAGCGCTGACGTGCTCGATGATACCCAGCAGGGCGCCTTCGAGCGCTATATCCAGGGCGGTGGCGGTTGGGTCGGGGTGCATGCCGCGTCGGATACCGAGTACGCGTGGGCGTGGTACGGGCAATTGCTCGGCGGCGCGGCTTACTTCAAGAACCACCCGGCCATTCAGGTCGCGACCATCCACGTCGAGCAGGCGGGCCACCCGTCGACCGCACACCTCGCTGCGAGCTTCCAGCTACAAGACGAGCTGTATAACTTTTACGCCAACCCGCGCTCTTCCGTGACGGTGCTGATGACGCTCGACGAGAGCAGCTATCAGCCGGGAGAGGGCGCGATGGGCGCGGACCACCCCATCGCCTGGTACCACGAGTTCGACGGGGGGAGGGCCTGGTACACGGCGCTCGGTCATCGTCCACAATTGTACGCTGACCCGCGGTTTACTCAGCATCTGCTCGGTGGCATTCGCTGGGCGGCTGGCGTCGCCCCCTGAATCGGAGCGTCGTCGATGTTTCGCAAGGTGCTGGTCGCTAATCGCGGAGAAATCGCCGTGCGCATCTTGCGCACGCTGAAAGAGATGAGCGTGCGGTCGGTGGCGGTGTACAGCGAGGCCGACCGGCATAGCCCGCACCTCGACCTGGCCGATGAAGCCTACCTGCTCGGTCCGGCAGCGGCGAGGGAGAGCTACTTGTCAGCGGACAGGCTGCTCGCCATTGCCCGGCAGGCCGCTTGCGATGCCTTGATCCCGGGTTACGGCTTCCTGTCGGAGAACGCGGAGTTCGCGCGGCGCTGTGCGGGCGAAGGCGTAACGTTCGTGGGGCCGCGTCCGGATGCTATAGAGGTGATGGGGCTCAAACCCCAGGCGCGAGCGCACATGGCCAAGGCCGGCGTTCCCATCGTGCCGGGAGGTCCAGCCGCGAGCTTGGCCGAGGCTCGCACCACCGCGTCGAAGGTCGGCTACCCCGTCATGCTCAAAGCGGCCGCGGGTGGGGGCGGGCGGGGCATGCGCCGGGTCGCTGAGCCTGGCGAGCTCCAGCAAAACTTTGAGCGAGCGCAGCGGGAAGCCTCGAGCTCATTCGGCGACGGCACTATCTACATCGAGAAGGAGGTCACTCACGCGCGGCACATCGAAGTGCAGGTGCTCGGCGATCACCACGGCGGCCTGGTCCACCTCTACGACCGTGATTGTTCGGTGCAGCGCCGCCACCAGAAGGTAGTGGAGGAGAGCCCCAGCCCCCACCTGCCCGAAGAGGCGCTGCGCGGTTTGTGTGAAACGGCGCTGCGCGGAGCGCGCTCAGTCAACTACAGCTCGGTCGGCACGTTCGAGTTCCTGGTCGATCCCGACCACAACTTCTACTTTCTGGAGATGAACACTCGGCTCCAGGTCGAGCACCCCATCACCGAGCTGTGCACCGGGCTCGACCTGGTGCGGGAGATGCTGCGCGTCGCTGCGGGGGAGCCACTCGGCTACAATCAGGGGGATATCTCCCGGCGGGGCGCCGCGATCGAATGCCGCATCTACGCGGAAGACCCGAGTCGCAACTTCATGCCGAGCCCGGGGCGTATCGACTACCTGAGCGTGCCTGAGGGCCCTGGAATTCGACACGACTCGGGCGTGTGCAACGGCTACCGCATGGGCTTTGACTATGACGCCATGCTCGCCAAATTGTGCGTCTGGGCGCCGACGCGTCCCCAGGCGGTCGACCGCATGCGCCGTGCGCTGGCCGAATACGACGTGCGTGGCCTCACCACCAACTTGGATTTTCTGCGGCGCTCGATCCAGCACGAGAGCTTCGTTCGCGGCGAGTACGATACGGGTTTTATCGAGCAATTTCGAGCGCAGCTCATGGATGCGCCCGAGCGGCGCACGGACTTGGACGAGAAGATGGCCGCCGCGGCGCTGGCGGTCTTGCTGCACGACCCGAGGGTGCGTAGCAGTGAGGGCGGGGATCGCGACGACAAGGGCGCGGGCGCTTCCGTCAATGCACAGTCGTCAGCGTGGCTCGACGCCCATCGCCGACGACGCCTAGGGTATTAAAATGACTGGCATCGAAGAATCAGCGTTTGGTCAGCACAACGGGCAGGACGTTCAGCGCTATACGCTAAAAAACCGGCGCGGCTTCGTGCTCGAGCTGACCAACTATGGGGCGACGCTCGTTGGGCTTCAGGTCCCCGATCGCCAGGGGCGGCTCGCGGACGTGGTGCTCGGCTTTGACAACCTTCAGGGTTACATCGAGCACACCGCGTTCTTCGGCGCGACCGTAGGTCGAGTCGCCAACCGCATTCGCGACGCGGTCTTCTCTCTGGAAGGGGAGCAGCATCAGCTGGCGGCGAACGACGGCGCCCACCACCTGCATGGTGGGCGGAAGGGCTGGGACCGCGCCATCTGGAAGGCGCAGCCGAGCGAGACAGCACAGGGGCCGAGCGTGGAGCTCAGCTACTCGTCGCCGGATGGTGAAGAGGGTTATCCCGGTCGGGTCGACGCGAGGACGAAGTACACCTTGGGGCACGACGGGTCCCTGCTCGTCTCGATGCGCGCGCGCACGGATCGGGCGACCATCGTCAACATGGCGCATCATACGTACTGGAACCTAGGGGGCCAGGCTGCTGGGGACGTGCTGGATCACGAGCTCACGCTGGCTGCCGAGTTTTATACGCCGGGTGACCCCGTGGTCCCGGTGGGTCACCTCGAGCGCGTGGCGAGCACGGCTTTCGACTTTCGGGAGCCCAAGGCTATCGGGGTGGATCTGCGGCGCGCCGGGGGGACACCCGTGGGGTTTGACCACAACTGGGTGATCAATGGCGTCGTCGGCGCGCTGCGGCCGGTGGCGCAGCTGCGGCATGCGAGATCTGGGCGGATGCTGTCCTTGCAATCGGATGCACCCGGAGCTCAGTTCTACTCCGGTAATTTTTTGAATGGGTCGATCGCGGGGAAGGGGGGCCAGCGCTACGGGCAATACGCGGGTTTGTGTCTGGAGACGCAGGCTTTTCCGAATTCGATCAATGTGCCCGAGTGGGAGGGGCAGGTGCTCTTGCGGCCCGATCAGGAGTATCGGCACGACATGCTGTTTCGGTTCTCTGCGGATTGAGCTTTCATGGGGGGCGGCTGGCTTCGTTCCACGCGGTGCGGCCGCTGCGCTCCATGTGGGGCACCGGCCCGCCCCTTTCGTTCTTCAATGCGCTGGTGGGTCCCGCCCAAACTCCCGGCGCGGCGCCGCTCAGACAGTGGGACCCCCCCCACCAGCGCATTGAAGAACCCGGGGCGGGCCTTATGGGTTTGATGGCGCGCTAAGACAGTGGCGCCCGGCGAGGCGTACAGGCGCCTCGCCGTTCGTCGCCCCATCGACCTCTTCTTGAGTCGCGTAATTGGTTGGGCAATGTTCGATCAAAATCGACACGTCGCTTGCGTGACGGATGCGCGAAAGGTGTCCTTCAAGGTCCGGTCGGTGACCATGACGTACATCAGCTGACGGGACTGCCACGTTAGCGCTTGATCGACCTTCGCCCGCTGCTAGCTTCTTTGCAATATGGGGACGCGATCTAAGGTGACACCCTCGAGCACCGTGCACTCCAATTGGCCGTTGCCATGGGTCAGTGGAGCCGCATCTTTGCTGATGCTGCTCAGCATAGGGTCAGCTTGCGCGAGCGACCCCGATGCTGACGACGAGGGTGTGGGCGGACAGGGCGCACCGTTCAACGAATTGCCGAGCTGTCTCATCGAGCTTTTCGCCAGCTGCGGCACCAATAGCGCCTGTACTGTCCAGAGCGCGGACGCGGGGCTGGCCGCCCAGTCATGCTACGCCTCGGGCGCTCGCGCGAACTCGTCTATCGCTGGCCGCCGCTCCGAAGTAGCGGTGACCAAGCCCGATGGGTCGCTTTGCTTCACCTACGTCTCTAACCTCGGCCCCAGCGGTGAGAACGCGCTCATGACTTGGACGAACGGCGCCGGCGAGACGGTAGCGACTGGGAACTATGGTTATGGCATCGGCTACGGTGAAAGGATCGAATGCACCGGTAGCGGCGTCGTCACGTCGTGCAGCAACCCGTGCCGCCCCCGTTCGCGAGTCAGCAGGAACACCACGAGCTGCTCGGAGGGCAGCTGCCCCTGACGCGCGCGGGTTTCGCGGTTAGTCGCCCCGCGTTCGTTTACCGACAGCGGCAGCGGTAGCCGCGGAGTGAATCAAGGTAGTCGTCCGAAAACGTGGTCACGGGATGGGCGAGTACGCGGGTTTGTGTCTGGAGACGCAGGCTTTTCCGAACTCGATCAATGTGCCCGAGTGGGAGGGGCAGGTGCTCTTGCGGCCCGATCAGGAGTATCGGCACGACATGCTGTTTCGGTTCTCTGCGGATTGAGCTGTGCGGGGCAGCTGCGCGCTCGCCTCCAACTCGCGTTGGCCGAACACCGGCGAGTGACCAACTCTTTCGCATCGAGGCCCTGTGCGTCACGGCGCTATCCGCCATCGCCTGACCACCAACACTATCAGGCCGCGGAAGGCCTGCGCGTGATGTCACCTCGCGGGTAGTGTCGGACGTGGACCCGCAGCTGGCCCAGGCGCTCGAAGTCGGAGCCCTGAGCTGGTGCGCCGCGCGCGATCTCACTCGGGTAGCAGCCGCGGACACCGAAGGCGCCTGGCTCGAGGCCGCGCGAGGTCAGACCGTTCGGCAGCTCGAGGAGCTCGTTGCCGGTTGCAGGCCAGGAGACGAGCCCGCGGCGCCGCCGCCGGACTTGCCGCGTCCGCGCGTGCTGCGCTTCGAGGTCGCGCCGGAGACGTTCGCGCTGTTCTGCGAAGCCAGGCAGCAGCTGCGGCGCTCGGCGGGGGAGAGCCACTGGGACGACGACAGCTCGCTGCTCTGCATGGCGCGCCACGTGCTGGCCGGGCCCGGGGACGAGGGGCGCTCGAGTTATCAGGTGTCGCTCACCGTCTGCGCAGCGTGCGGCAGCGGCCAGCAGCGTGCTGGCGGCGAGCTCGTAGCGGTGGGAGCTGAGGTCGTTTCCACGGCGCAGTGCGACGCGCAGCACATCGGTGAGCTTCTGACGATCGCAGCCAATGAGAACGCGAGCAACGACAACGCTCCAGCGGGAGCCGAAGCCGAGGCCGAAGCCGAAGGCCGCGACGCCCACGTGGGCGTCCAGGGCAGCCGCGGCAGCGACATCGCCTCCGACGAGCACAGCCCTCGCGCCAAGCGGAGCGTCGCCAAACCTCGCGCCAAGCAGAGCATTCCGCCGGCCCTGCGTCGCGCGGTGCTCGCCCGCGATCAGCACCGCTGCCGCGTCCCGGGTTGCACCCACGCGACCTTCGTGGACGTCCATCACATTCAGCCGCGCTCCGAAGGCGGCCGCAACGAAGCGCGAAATCTCATTACCATCTGTTCTGTGCACCATCGCGCCACGCATCGCGGCGAGCTCATCATCACGCCCCAGCCCGACGGAGCTCCGGCGTTCCGGCACGCCGACGGCACGGCCTACGGCCACCCGGTCACGCCCGGGGTCGTGGACGCACACGCCAAGGCCTTTTCGGCCCTGCGCCAGCTCGGCTTTCGCGAGCGCGAAATCAAGGCCGTCCTCACCGAGTTGCTCGCAGACGAGGACCTCCGCGACCCGACCCCCGAGCGCTTACTGCGCGAGGCGCTGCGTAGAATTCGCTCGTGCCGGTGATGATGGACCAGGCGAAGCCGTGGAGCCTAACGAGCAGACCCAGGTCCATTTTCGGACGTTCAACGTTTCCGTCCTTCGCCACGCGGTGACCGAGCAGTGGGGGCAGGGCGAGTGACGATCGTATCTTCCTTCACGCGGACGAACCAGAAGTTCTTGTCTCTCGCCTTTTCGAGCTCGTGAAAGCTGAGGCCCGGGTACGTCGCGTTGAGGTGGTGCTTTTTTCGGATGGGACGCCCCGTTGCTCCGATGATGCCGGACGTATGACACCGCTAGCCACTAGGGGACGCCAGCGGCGAAGTCCCAGCTCCTCATCTTCTTCTCGTCTACGCCTAGCGCATTGAAGAAACGCACGGGCGGGCCTATGGTTTGATTGGACTCAGACGGTCGGACGCGCCATCAGCGAGTGAAGAACAAAAGCCGCGTGACGATGCCCGAGTGGCTCAGCGGCTGTACGTGATCGTGGCGACGGCTCGCGCGGGGAGCCTCAGTCTGTTGCCCGCTACGTTGCCGTCTGCCCAGCGGCGGGAGGCGCCGGGGCGGTAGCTGGTGACGAAGGCTTCGGTCTTGGTGCCTGCGAAGGAGCCGCTGTCGAGCTCGACGTCCAGGGCCCTCTTGCTGGTGTTGAGGAGCACCACGCTGAGCCTCGCGTCGTCAGGGGCGACGTACGCGGAGGCGAGTAAGCCTTCTCCACGGGCGTCAGCGCCCACGCGGACGTAACCTGGGTCGGTGTAACGCGCGTAGTGCCGAACGGAGTAGTAGTGGTCGCGCGGCGCCGGCGTCAGGCCCTTCATCGCCACCAGGCCCTTGTTGTTCTGCCAGATCAGGTCCCAATATAAAAACGCTACGGCGCCCTGCGTGACCAGGCTGTGATGGATCAGCCATGCCGTCTCGAAGCCGCCGTCGATGCCCTGGTCCTCGTCGGTATTGAACTCGGTTTGGAAGGTGGGCTTGTCGGTGCTGGCTTTGACGGCCGCCATCTCGTCCAGGAAGCTATCTGGCCCTGGCTCCCGCCAGTCCCACATGCTGTCATTGCCGCGTTCGTAGATGTGGTGTGCCACCCCCGCGACCAAGCCCAGGTCCATCGCCGCGATGTATTTCTGGAGTTTCCCGTAGTGGATGCCGAGCACTTCGGGCCCGAGCAATTTGGGCGGGTTGCTCAGGCCCCCGACCGCAGCGTGGACGGCGGCCAGGGCCTTGCCGTAGCCCGGGAAGTCAGCCGTCTCTTCGGGCAGGAACTTGCAGCCTTCCCAATCGGGCGGCAAAAAGTCGGGCTCGTTCTGGAGGCTGATCCAATCGGGCGCGAGCCCGAGGCTTGCGTAGTGTTCGATGGACCGCTTCCACCAATCGGCGAAGCCGGCATACACGAACGCGCCGTCTTCTTTTTTGAGCGTGCAGTCCGCGTTGCTGTGGCATTTCTCGGCGCCATTCGCCTTCAAGCGAGCCGGCGGCGACCATGAGCTGAGCAGGAGCTTCGGGCGGTGGCCGAGGGCCTGCGTGCCTCGCTGGAAGATGCTCACCTCTTGCTCGAGCTTCTCGTCCGTCTTGTCCGTGCGCTCGAAGCGATTTCTGAAACGGATGATGTCGAGCCCTAGCTCAGGGAACAGGAAATCATATAAGCCATCCGTCACCGCGCCCGAGATGCGATCTTGAAACCACGCGACGGAGGCGCCGAAGCCTTCGAGGACCTGGAAGCGTTGCGCCGTGTCGATCGTCACCTGGCCCGTGCCGGTAGCGCCTGGCTCGAGCGACTCGGTAAACGGCGTGTCTGCTCCTGGGGGTGCGTCAGTCACTTCCTTCATGGAGTTGACCGCGGGCCTCTCCACGCCGATGCAGGAGCCGAGAGCGAGGCTCAGGCCGAGAGGAGCGGAGAGCACGAACGAGCGAAAGCGGGCCGTTTGAGTCATGCGTGGTAGCGTTTCCAGCCCAGCAAGCTAACTGAGAGCTCACGCAGGGACAAGTTGGACGGGCCGGCTCCGTAGCCCTTGCAACGTTGGGTATTGGGCGCTCCGCCAGTGAGCAGCCAAAGTTGCGCTCGGGTCCAAATATTCCGCAGCGCGCGCGTACCGCAGCAGCCACGATCCCGTGAGGCGCCATTCAAGGTTAAAACGTGATCGACGGGCGTGCGCGGGACATGGGATTAGCCAGCACGTGGCGACGCCCTTCGTGTTCGAGATAAACGAAGCTGCTCCACATCTCATCCGCATCAACTGGTTCAGGGACCGAGAGCGCCCGCCAGCAGAAAGAAGCTGTAATGAAGGCAATGTCAGCCGCTTGGTCATCAATCGCTAAGCTCAAAGCCGCTCGCTCGCGCGGGGGCTATCGTCTGGTCGCGAGCGCGGGCCTGCTGGGTTTGGGCGTGCTTGGTGGGGTCGCCGGCGCGCGCGCGGGGACGCAGGCCGCGCCCGCTTACGACATCCAGAACAGCGTGAAGAGCTTCGCCATGGATGCCATCGAGAAGACCAAGAACGGCTACCAGTATTGGTTCTTTGACAAAACCTTTGCAGAGGGCCGCACCATCAAGCTCAGCGTCGTGGGCCCGCACCTCGCCTCGCACGAGCCGCACCGCCACGATGGCCACGAGTTTTTCTTCGTCCTAGAGGGCAAGGCCGAGTTCTTCCTCGAGGGCAAGAAGCGCATCGTGGGCCCCCAGACAGCCCTGTATTGTCCCCCTCAATCGCTGCACGGTATCTCCAACGCGGGCGACACCGAGCTCAAATACCTGGTCATCAAAGACTATCCGTGGCCGTCCGAGCAGCCCTGAGCCCGTAGGCGACGCGAGTGGCCCAAATCAGCAGCCCAATGCCAGGTGAGCCGCCTGGCGGCAGCTCGGCGGAGATCAGCTGCTCGGGTTGTTGAGACGCGCGCCGTCGCCTTCGGCGGAGAAGAACAACGCCCGGGCCATATCCACGTAGATGGACACGCTCTCCTTGGCCTTGAACTGGGCGTAACCGTCGACCATCGCCACCAGCTGCCGGTGCTTTTCCGTGGCGAGATAGACGTGCAGGCAGTCCCCCAGCATCTGCACCTGGCGAACCGTCATTTCCAACGAGTTGCCGTTGGTCACGAAGTTGGCGCTCTGCTGATTGCTGAGCAGCTCTGGCCGCACGCCGAGCACGATCGGGCGGCCCACGTAGGCTTCCAGCTGTTTGGCGGAGGGGTCCGGGACGGGCAGCTTGCCCGTGCCCTCGTCGAAGTACAGCGTGTCGCCCTCCTTGACCAGGCGGCCTTCGAGAAAGTTCATCGACGGGCTCCCGAGGAAGCCGGCCACGAAGCGATTGGCGGGGCTGTGATAGATGTCTCCGGCGCTGCCCACTTGTTGGGCTATGCCGTCCTTCATCACCACCACGCGGTCGCCCAGCGTCATGGCCTCTTCTTGATCGTGGGTGACGTAGACGGTCGTGCTCTGCAGGTTCTCGTGGATCTCCCGGATCTCGGTGCGCATCTCCACGCGCAGCTTGGCGTCTAGATTGCTGAGCGGCTCATCGAACAAGAAACACTGTGGGTCACGCACGATGGCACGGCCTACGGCCACGCGCTGGCGTTGCCCGCCGGAGAGCGCCTTGGGTTTGCGATCGAGGAGCGGCACGATGCCGAGGATGTCTGCGGCGCGCCGCACCTTCTTCTCGATCTCGGGCTTGGATACCTTTCGCAGCTTGAGCGCGAACGCCATGTTCTCGAACACGGTCATGTGCGGATAGAGCGCGTAGCTCTGAAACACCATGGCGATGTCTCGGTCTTTGGGCGAGACGTCGTTCACCACGCGCTGCCCGATCTGAATCGTGCCGCTCGTGATGTCTTCCAGCCCGGCGATCATTCGCAAGGTGGTCGACTTGCCACACCCCGAGGGCCCCACGAGCACGATGAACTCACCGTCCTCGATGTGGAGGTTGAAATTGTCCACGACCTTGGCCGCGCCCTCGTAGACCTTGTCGACGTTCTTCAGGATGACTTCTGCCATGATCGTGAGCCGGATAATAGTTAACTCGGCCAGGCTGGCAAGGCGCGCAGCTGCGTAGCGAGCTGACGGCCCATTCCGCCGCTAGATCCCTGGCGAACCTCGCGAAGATTGCGTCGCCCGGCGCCGCGCGTCAGCGGCCTTACCAGTGGCGTGCGGCGCCCATGAGGACGCGCGCGAGCCCCGTTTCTCTCTCGAGCTTCGAACGCATCGGGCTTCTGTAGAGGCTTTTGCCGCAAGGCGTCGTCGGCAGCGAGCGGGAATATTCCGAGCGAGCTGAGAACGAGCGAGAGGCGTTAGGAATTATCTAGTCACGTTGTCGGCTGGCTTTGCTGATTGGCCCGCTGCGACTCCGAGTATAGTATGCGACGAGTGGGTTTGGGGTGCGCCCAACCTGCCGGAACGCGACTGCCTGCATGCTCGACCGATTTCCGTACGGAAAAGCTCCCTTCGTTTTGCTCGTGATCGCGATCGCGTCCTCGGTGGCGTTCGCCGCGACCCGCGACAGTCGCCGCCCGGCGGACATGGTGATGGCCACGTTTGCCGCCGATCACCGCCTGGCCTACTTAGCGGCCATCCCCAAGTTCGAGCAGGAACAGGGCGTGACGGTCGAAGTGCAACAGGTCGACTTCCAGTCGCTCGAGGCGCGCCTTCAGAGCGCTATCGTGGCCAACACGGAGGTGCCGGATCTGAGCGAAATCTCCGAAGGTACGCTCGGCTTTTTCACGCGCGGTCCAGAAGAGGATTTTGGCTTCATGGACCTCACCGAGCTCGTCAAGCGGGACGGGCTGGACCACCGCGTGGTGGAGGCGCGCTACGCGCCCTGGACCACGCGCGGTCGTATCTACGCGCTGCCCCACGACGTCCACCCGATAATGCTCGCCTATCGGCGCGACCTGATCGAAGAGCTCGGCATCGACGTCGGCAAGCTCGAGACCTGGGATGACTTCGTCGCCTTGGGTCGGAAAGTCACGCAAGACCTCGACGGTGATGGGACGATCGATCGGTTTGCGATCGATCTGCCGAAGAACGGGCAATGGGGCATCCTGGTCATGCTGCGCCAACGCGGCATCGACTTGTTCGACGCGCAGGGTAACGTGGCCTTCAACACGCCCGAGGCGGTGGATACCGTGATCTGGTACCTGCATCAAACCCGAGGTCCTGAGCGCATCTCGTATGAGGCCGGTACGGGCCAGACGTTTTCAAAATCGCTACAAGACGGGCTCGTGTTGTTCGTCGTGACGCCAGACTGGCGATCGGGACAAATTCAGCGGGATTCGCCGACGCTGGCGGGGAAGATGGCGCTCATGCCACTGCCGGCTTGGGAGAAGGGCGGGCGGCGGACGTCCACGTATGGAATGACGGGGCTCGCCATCAGCAGGACCACCAAGAACCCCGAGCTCGCGTGGAAGCTCGCCAAATTCCTCTACTACAACGCGCCGGATCTGGGGGTACGTTTCCTCGCCACCAACATCATCCCGCCCCTGAAAGAAGCCTGGGAGTTGCCTGAATTTCGCACTCCCAACCCATTTTACTCCAATCAAGCGATTGGCATCGAATTCATCAAATTGGCGCCGCAGGTCCCGCCGCTGTTCGCGTCGCCCAATTACAAGTCGGCCATGACCACGCTGGATGAGGCGCTCACGCGTTGCGCGATTTACTACGACGAAAGCGGAGAGTCCGGCCTGCGCGAGAAGGTGCAGGCCGAGCTCCAGCGCGCCCAGGAGTACATCGAGCTGTGGTCTCGCCGCGCCGCCGTGCTGGCCAACAAGGACTGAGACGAGGAGTCTGACTGATGCAAAGCGTAGTCGAGCTCGAGGCGGGCACCTCCGATCCGAGCGGCGAAGCTCTCGGCTCCAGGCCGAAGGCCCGTCCCCCTCGGCGCTATTACAACGGCAAGGCGCCCTACGTCTTCTTGCTGCCGTATCTGGTTCTGACGTCGATCTTCTTCGTCTATCCGTTCCTGCGCGCCGTGGCGCTCGCCTTCTATCAGACCAACGGGCCCCGCTCGAAGGTCTTCGTGGGCCTCGACAACTTTGTGTTCTTGTTGCAGGACGGCGTGTTTCACCGAGCGCTCGTGAACACCATCGTGTTCACGTGCTTCAGCATCTTCCTGCAGCTGCCCCTGGCGCTCGGGCTCGCGATGTTGCTCAACTCCGGGCAGAGCCGGTGGGAGCGGCGGCTCAAGGGCTTTTTTCGCTTGATGCTCTTCGCCCCCAACCTCGTCGGCTCGATCTTCGTGGGGGTGATGTTTCAGGTGTTGCTCATGCCTCGCTATGGCCTGGTCAACCGCACCGTGCACGCGCTCGTCGGCTGGGGCCTGGAAAAGCACTGGGTGGAGGACCCTGCCCTGGTCATGCCGGCGCTCGTGCTCACGTCGCTCTGGCTCTACGTGGGCTTCAACATGGTGTACTTCCTCGCCGCGCTGCAGAGCGTGGACAAAGAGCTGGAGCAGGCGGCGCGCATCGACGGGGCCAACCCGTGGCAGGTGTTCTGGAACGTGACGTTGCCGTCAATCCGCCACGTCGTGATCTTCGTGGTGATCTTGAGCACCGTGGGTTCCTTCAACCTGTTCGAGTTGCCGCTCGCGATGCTCAACCGCACCAACGGCTTTGGTCCCGACAACGCGGGCCTGACGCTGATCA
Organism: Deltaproteobacteria bacterium; assembly: GCA_043747815.1. Lineage (GTDB taxonomy): Bacteria > Myxococcota_A > Polyangia > Polyangiales > Polyangiaceae > SZUA-265. The sequence continues at coordinate 70,003 of JAYTOL010000244.1, read as the reverse complement.
CGTACCTGAACGAGATCGCCTACAGGTCGGGGGACTTGGGGCTCGGGTCGGCGGTGGGCTGGGTGGTTGCGCTGCTCATCATGGGCGTCAGCTTCCTCCAGTTTCGGGTCTCCAAGGTCTCGGAGGATTGAGGGCCAACTCATGAACGCGCTTCAGCTCACTCTGCTGGTCTTGTTTGCTGTATTTCCCATCCTGTACCTGCGTTCGCCGAAGCGGCCGGCGCTCGCCTTTGGTTACCTGCGCGGGCTGGTCCTCACGCTCGCCTGCATCGCCGTGATGTCGCCTTTTGCCTGGCTGATCGCGGCCGCGTTCAAGGACAAGAGCGTCTTCAACGAGTATATCTTTTTCCCGCCGCTCAGCGAGTGGTCCACAAAGACCATGAACTTGAACAACTTCCGGCGGCTATTTGCCGGGCAAACCAGCGTGAACGGCAGCGTCTACTTCTGGCAGTACCTGCTCAACTCCACGGTCTACACCACGGTCACGACCTGCCTGCAGCTGTTCTTCGCCTCATTGTCCGGCTACGCGCTGTCCAAGTACGATTTCAAGGGCAAGCGGGTGCTGATGACCTTCATGATCGGCTCCACGATGATCCCGGGCGTGCTCTTGCTCGCGCCCGTCTACAAGATGTTCGTGGATCTAAAGCTCATCGACTCGATCCCGGGGCTGATCGTGACGGGCGCCGTGAGCGCCTACGGCATCTTCTTGTTCCGGCAAGCCATCATGGCGGTGCCCAACGAGATCATCGACGCGGGGCGCATGGACGGCTGTAGTGAATTTGGCATCTACTTCAAGCTGGTCATGCCGCTGGTCAAGCCAATGAGCGCGGCGTTCTGCATGTTCGTATTTCTCGCGCAGTGGAATGCCTTCTTCGCGCCCAACATCTTCCTGCAAAGCCAGAACAACCTGACGGCGCCGATCGTGGTGCGCAACTACATCAGCCTTTACCAGCAGGAGTACGGCGTGTTCCTCGCTGGTACGCTGCTCGCGATCATCCCCCCGGCCATTCTCTTCTTCGCCTTGCAGAAGGAATTTGTCGCGGGCTTGAGCGCTGGCGCGGTAAAAGGCTAGCGGAAAATTGTAAAGTGGAGTGCGGCGCTCACTCGAGCGTGGCTGCCGGAAACGGGCTGAGCCCAAGCCTCTTCGGCTTTTTCTGGAACCGTTGCCAGAGCCCCCCTTTCAGGTCCACGCCGAAACGTGGCAGGGTGGGTTGTCGTGAGCGGCGATGTTTTGATTGTCAGGGGTGGCGCGAGCTTCTCCTTCCGGCCTCGGGCGCTTCGGTTCCCGGCTGTCTCCAGGTACGCGCTGCCGGCGCTCTTGCTCCTTGGCGCGTGTGGCGGAGACCCGGAGGGGGCGGGTCGCCCGGGCGTGCGTGACAGCTCCGATTTGCCGGCGCCGGTCGTGGGGACTTCGAGCTGCGACCCTGGCCTCGGCGCGCCGCTGATTGGCCCCCAGGTCACGCTCGCCGAGGCCTACGCGCCCTATTTCAAGCTGGGCGTGGCTGTCGGCAGCCGCGTGTCCTCCGGGCGTGACCCGCTCGCCGCCGAGCTCGCGGCGCAGCAATACAATCGCGCCACCCCCGAAAACGCATTCAAATGGCAGTCGCTTCAGCCTCGGGAAGGGCAGTTCGACTTTACCCAAGCCGAGGAGTTTTTGAGCTTCGCCGAGAGCCACGCCATGGAAGTGCACGGGCACACCATCGTCTGGCATCAGCAGGTGCCGGCGTGGGTGTTCGAGGCCGCGCCGGGCGCCGAGCTGACGCGTGAGCTGTTGCTCGCGCGGTTAGGCGCCCACATGAGCGCGCTCGCGGAGCGCCTCGGCGCGCGGGTGCAATACTGGGACGTCGTGAACGAGGCGTTCAATGACGACGGCTCGCTCCGCAGCTCGCCCTGGCGCACCATCATCGGTCCGGACTACCTGGAGCAGGCGTTCATGCTGGCCGATCGCTACTTCCCGAATGCCAAGCTGGTCTACAACGATTTTGGGATGGAAAGTGCGGGCAAGCGCGACGCCGTGGTGCAAATGGTACGAGGCTTTCGCGCCAAGAGCATCCGCATCGACGCCATCGGCACGCAGGGGCACTTCCGGATCGACGCGCCGCCGCTCAGCGCCATCGACCAAGCCATCACAGCCTTTGCGGACGCGGGCGCCGAGGTGCTCGTGACCGAGCTCGATGTCGACGTGTTACCGTCGGCGACCCAGGACCAACGAGCCGATCTGTCCCTGAGCGCCGAGTTGACGGAGCGCCTGAACCCGTACACGGAGTGTCTGCCCACGAACGTCGCGGAGCAGGCCGCTCTGCGCTGGGGAGCGCTGTTCGAGCTCTTTCTGGCCCACCACGACGCGATCTCGGCGGTCACGCTCTGGGGCGTCTCGGATGGCCACTCGTGGCTCAACAATTGGCCAGTGAACGGCCGCACGAACTACGCCCTCTTGTTCGATCGAGAGCTGCGGCCCAAGACGGCCTATCAGAGCGTGGTCGACGCGGCGAGCAACGCGCCGTGACTCGCCCCCCCGATGAGGACGGCTACGAGCTGTGGCTGCGCTACGCGCGCGTGCAGGATCCGCCAGCCTTGCTCGCCTATCGGCAGCAGATCCAGGCGATCGTGCCCACGGCGGACAGCCCCACCCTGGCGGTGGCCGTCGCCGAGCTTTCGCGGGGGCTCTCCGGGTTGCTCGGGCGGAGCGTTCCGGTAGCACGTGACCCGAGCGAGCCGGGCGCACTGCTGCTCGGCCGCATCGGCGACCCGGAGCTCGTGGCGTTCAACCTACCTTCGGCGCTGAGTGACGTCGGCCGCGAGGGCTTTCTGCTCCACTCGAGCTCGGCAGGTGCCTCCGAGATCGGTGCGCCACCGCATCAACGCACAGCGATCGCCGGGGGCAGCGACATCGGAGCGCTGTACGGCGCATTCCACCTGCTGCGCCTGATCCAGACGGGCACTGACCTCGCGCGCGTCTCGACGCGGTCCCGGCCGAAGCTCGGCCTGCGGCTGCTCAACCACTGGGACAACCTCGACCGAACGGTGGAGCGTGGCTACGCGGGTTTCTCGCTCTGGGATTGGCAGAAGCTGCCGGGCTACCTGGATCCGCGCTACACGGACTACGCTCGAGCCTGCGCGTCCGTCGGCATCAACGGCAGCGTGCTCACCAACGTCAACGCCAACGCCCTGGTGCTCACCGACCCCTGGCTCGAGAAAGTGGCGGCCCTGGCGACGGCGTTTCGGCCGTATGGAGTACGGGTGTACCTCACGGCGCGCTTTAGCGCGCCCATCGAGCTCGACGGGCTCAGGACGGCCGATCCGCGGGACAAGGACGTGAAGGCCTGGTGGCGGCGGCGCGTGGACAGCATCTACCGCCATGTCCCGGACTTTGGCGGCTTCGTCGTCAAGGCCAACTCCGAAGGCCAGCCCGGGCCCCAGAGCTACGGGCGCAGCCACGCCGAGGGCGCCAACCTGCTCGCGGACGCCCTGGCCGAGCACGGCGGCGTGATGCTGTGGCGCGCCTTCGTCTACGATCACGAGGTGCCGGACGACCGCGCCAAACAGGCCTACAGCGAGTTCGTCCCGCTGGATGGGAAGTTCCGCGGCAACGTGCTCGTCCAGGTGAAAAACGGCCCGATCGACTTCCAGCCGCGGGAGCCGCAGCATCCGCTGTTCGGCGCCATGCCGAACACGCCCCTGTTGATGGAGTTTCAACTCACCCAGGAGTACCTGGGTTGCGCCACCCACCTCTGCTACCTCGGGACGCTGTTCGAGGAGTGCTTGCGCGCAGATACTCATGCCCAGGGTGTGGGCTCGACGGTGGCGAGCGTCATTGACGGCAGCTTGCACGGCCAGCAGCTCACGGGCATGTGCGCCGTGACCAACATCGGCAGCGATCGCAACTGGTGCGGGCACCCGTTTGCTGCGGCCAACTGGTACGCCTTTGGGCGGCTGGCTTGGGATCACTCGCTCTCGGCGGGAGAAATTGCGGAGGAGTGGCTCGAGCTGACGTTCTCGTCCGACCCCGCGTTTCTAAAGGCGGCGCTCGAGATCATGCTGGCCTCGCGCGAGGCCGTGGTGGACTACATGACGCCGCTCGGCTTGCATCACCTGATGGCCGTCAGCCACCACTACGGCCCTGGCCCCTGGGTGAGCGAAGGTCGTCCGGATTGGACTTCGATCTATTATCACCGGGCGGACCAGCTCGGCATCGGCTTCGACCGCACGCCATCGGGCAGCAACGCGGTAGAGCAATACAACGACCCGCTGCGCCGCGACTGGTCGAACCCAAAAAGGTGTCCAGAAGAGCTCTTGCTCTGGTTTCATCACGTGGCCTGGTCCGAGCCGCTGCGCTCGGGCCGCAGCCTGTGGGACGAGCTGTGTTACCGCTATCAGCGCGGTGTGGACTCGGTGCGCGCGATGCAGAAGCGGTGGGACGAGCTTTCGGCCTGCGTCGACGCCGCTCGCTTCGACCACGTGCGCGGCTACTTGGTCATCCAGGAGCGAGAGGCGCGCTGGTGGCGGGACGCTTGCGTGCTCTACTTTCAGACATTTTCCAAGCTGCCACTGCCGCCAGGCTACGAGCCGGCAGAAAAAACGCTGGAGGAATACCGAGCGCTCCGCCACTACTACGTTCCGGGCATCAACAACCCGTTCCTGGCGAGCACGCCCGAGCAGGCGGCGAAACCTCCGAAGAAATGAGCGTGGTGAGGGCTATGCGGCGCAGGCCCGAGCGCTATGGGTACGCGGCAAGCCGCTCGCCCGTGGCTTGGCGGAGCGACGGCTCCCTGTTGCACGGGTGATATCTGGATACGTCGCTTTGATCGACTGGCCTTGGCGAGCCGAGAGCGTGCCGAGCGCGCGCCGCTGCGTGAGCTGGGCTTCGCACTGCGTCAAGGAGCAGGAGCCCACGCGGCCTACCACTTCCGCCCTTGGCAGCCACGCCGGGCCGCGACGTGCGGGCACCTAGCGGCAGCCCCGGGTAGCGACGCGCCGAGCGACGAGAGGGGGCGGGGGACGACGCGCGTCGGGTGGCGCTTGTGAAATCGTTTCCAGTGCGCTAATACGGCGCGTATTCGGAGCAGCGTCCAGGCCTCCCCGAGCCCTGAAGCGCCTGTGGATCTCTTGAAAGCATGTCTCGCAAAAGCAGCGCGTGGAAGGCAGGCGAAGGCGTGTCCTCGCGATGACCTGCCACTGCTACGTGGAGTGGGTAGCGGTGCCGCAGGCGAAGCTCGGGGCGCTACGCCAGGCAGCGCTACGCGAGGTAGCTGTACGCGAGGTAGCTGTACGCGAGGCAGCTCGACGCGATTCCCATCGCTTCGATGGGATCGTTCAACTAGGCTGACGCGCTGCGCGGCGTCGCAGCGCGCTAGCTCTGGGAACTTGGAGGCTTCGTGGGAATGAGAGAGTCTTCGGCGCGTCCTCGGCCTCGGGCGGCGGTGCTCGAGGGTGCTGCCCTCGGCCTCATCGCCTCTCTGGTCGCCTTCGGGTTCGCGGGCTGCGGCGGCGTCGGTGACGAGAGCTTTGTGCCCGCGCGCGGCGTCCCAGTAAACCAGGCGGATCTCGCGAGCGCGCCGTACTGCGTGGGGACGTGCACGCCGGACTACGGCTCGCAGCGCATCGACATCGATTGCACGGCGGAGGCGGGGCTCGAGTTCTTCCCGGTCGACGTGTTCAACGGTGACACGGGGGTCGTTACTGGCTTCTACGCCTACAACGACGGCTCGAGCGAGTTCATGGTGGCTGGCCCGACCGGGTATCAAACCACGCTCGACAACTACGGGCCGCCCACGGTGGCGGTGGACGATCGCTGTGGTGAAAACGGCGAGCGCGCGCCGAATCAGGTGCACCACATCCGCGGCGGGTTGTTTCGGGAGTGGGGTGGCGGTATCGGCCGTCGCTTGGTGGACTTCGTGACGGCCAGCGGCGGCGGCGCCTGCGCGGCCGGGCCATCGCGCCCGGAGGATCCTGGGTATTGCCCGGACGCGGATCCGCGCATCGAAGACGCGATCGCGAACGGAGCCAACCCGGCGCTGCGCGGTCAGTTCTACGGGATGACGGCGGATCTGCGCGATTGGGAGGGCATCAGCTTCTGGGCTCGCCAGGGCCCCAACAACACGGGCGGTATCCGCGTGTACTTGGGCGACCGGCAGCTGGACGAGGATATCGCCTATCTCGAAGCCGGCGCGGGGCTCGAGCCCTTGTGCGGGCGCTCACGCGCGTGCAGCTGCCGTAACCACAAGCCCTGCACGCCGGGTGACGGCGGGCTGGTACAATCCTTCTGTTGGGACCCGAACGAGATCGAGTCGATCGCTGCCGTGCGGCAAGAGTACCTCGCGCGCGGCGAGCAGACCTTGTTCGAGCTTCGCTACCCGCTGTGTGGCGCGTCGGCTTGTGATGATCAGAACGATGCGTTTCAAGCGCCGGACCCCGTCTTCGCGACAGCCGCAAATCCGACGAGCCCGGGCACGGCAGAGTGCCTGCCATATAAGCTGACCAACGATCTCGAGGACTCCTTCTGCTACGACCGGGATAACCCGGCGACGTACCCTCCCGACGGCCCCGATAGTTGCGGGGACGGCTGGGCCAAAGGCGTGGCATTGAGCACGGACTGGCAGCTCTACAAGGTGCCGTTCACGGAGCTCAGGCAGGAGGGGTTCGGTAAAGAGTTCTCGTACCTCGACCTCTCGAAGATCACTCTGGTGCGCTTCACCTGGAGCCAGGGTTGGGTCGACGTGTGGTTGGATGACGTGCGCTTCTACCGCCAAGCTGGCACCCCGGCAGGCGAATAGGCCCCTCGCCCCCTCTCTGACGGACTGCACATGAGCCTACGCGCTTCGCCTCACCCACGCTCTGACCCAAGCTCCACTCCACGCCTGCGTCCCGTCGCGCTCGGGGCGGCTTGGGTGGTCACCTCGATATCAGCGTCTTCCGTGCCCGCCTACGCGCAGGATGCCGCGGCGCCGTCAGCGCCCGCTCCGCCGGCACACAGGGCGCCAAAGTTGCTCGAGTTGGACGACCTCGACGAGGCGGGCTACCTGCCAGGTTATCGGCATTATTCGGGCCTAGGGCTCTCGCCCTATACGCCGTCGGTTCCTGGTTTGCCGGGTGGCATGACGCCGGGCTTCGCCGCGCCGATGCCTACGACGGATTGGCGCTTCAGCTACAGCGGCTTCATGAGCGCTTCACTCGAGGTGAGCATCGCCGAGCGCGAGGCGCCGCAACCCGGCCAGAGCAAGACGGTGCTCCACACGCTGCCCTTGATCATCGACGAGTACAACAGCTTCACGTCGACGAACAGCCGCCCAGGCAACTGGGTGAACATGAACTTCAGCTACGGCAACGACGTCGTGACGTCGTCCATATCAATCAACACGTACAACCCCTCGACTCCGACGAATTTCTGGCAGGTCGGCAGCCAGTACTTCATCAATAACGCCTTCCTGCGCTTCCGGGTGCCGCAGATCGAGGGCTTCCGAGTAGGTTGGACCGTGGGGTACTTCACGAACAACTACGGCACGCTCGGCCAATACGGCGGTGGCTTGTACACGCACGCCATCACGGGTGGCCCACAAGGCGTGGGCGAAACGCTGGTGGTCGAGCGCGACATCGCTGACGGCCTGACGCTGGTGTTCGAACACGGGCTGATGGGCAACGCGGGCGGCAAGACTCCGTCGGATACGGTGATGGGGGACGGCAACGAGAGCGACCCGGGGTGGGCCGCCTCGTTCACCCATCACGGCCACCTGGGCGTCATCAAGGGCGGCTCGACGCAGCTCTCGGCTCAGATCCACCTGATGACCACCTGGTCGCAGGACGACCGGTTGCAGCGCAACCCGGGCCTGAACCCGCTCGAGTCCCCCGCTGACTTGCCCACCACGCGCGAGGTGGACGAGTCCTATGTGCGGGACGGGCGCCTCACGGTGCTGGGCTTCGACGCCAAGATGGTCAGCTCGAGCTTTGGTGTGCTCGGCGTGGGCGTCGGTTACATCGATGGCAGCTACGCCTTTCCGCTGCGCGGCGTCACCACCTTCGGCGGTGAGCCCGAGCGGCTCACCAACTCCTGGTGGGGCGTCTCCACGGGTGGCACAGGCACGCTGCTGGTCGGCGGCATCTCGTACACCATGAGCGTGGCGCGCATGCTGCTCTACCCGGAGCCCTTTTCGGGGCAAGCGCCGGACATCGTGATCACGGCAGGCGGCACCGTGGGCCGCAGCACCAGCGCCGAGGCAGAGTTCGACGGGCGTGTTCGGCACAAGTACGGCGTCGACGGGCTGTACACGGTGCTGCCGTGGCTCGGCTTCGGGCTACGCCTCGACCGCGTCGTGCCCAGCTCCAAAAATGACAGGCAGACCTTTCACGTCATCGCCCCACGCATCTTGTTCAAGACGGACTGGGGCTCTCGGGAAAACATCACTTTGAGTTACGTCAAATGGTTCTTCGGTCCCGAATCTCACCTCGATGGGTTGAGCCAGCGCGCGAGTGAGCTGATTGACGACCAGATGTTCACCCTCAACTTCAACATGTGGTTTTGAGGAGAGCCTCAGATGACTTCCATGCGCAATTCGTTCATCAATTCGGGCTCGGCCTTCGCTATCACTCTTGGCTGCCTGGCCCCCGGCATGGCCAGCGCGCAAGAGACCACGACCGACGACGAAGGCGTGAGCCTCTCGCTCGGTGTGGATCCGTCACTGCCGCAGCTCCAGGCGCTCCCCGGAGGCGTATTGCCTCGCATCGGCGAGCCGCCGGGCGACGACTTTCGCTTCGACTTTCACGGCATCCTCACGGCGCCGCTCAGGGTCGGCATCAACGAGCGGGACGTCGAGGCCCTGCCTGGCCAGAGCAAGACGGTGTTGCACGCGCCCCCGATTGTCCCGGATGACCTCGAGACGTTCTCGCACACGGGCGTCGTGCCCGTCACCTACGCCCAGCTGAACTTCTCATACGGTAACGCGCTGGTCGTGGGCACGGCGAGCATCGTGGCGCGTGAGGCCAGCGTCTCCTCGGGCTTCTTCGACCCGCCCTCGCAGCGCGGGGTGAACGACCTGTTCCTCTCGATTTTTCCGACCTTGCCGCTGCTCGGGCGCACCACCATCTACGTGGGCGCTTTCTCGAATCGGTATGGCGTGTCGGGCGAGTACGACGAGGGCCGCTACGGTACGCCGCTCATCGCCCGCACCAACGGCGTGGGCGAGAACATCATCGTGCGCATCCCGGTGACTCCAAAAGTGTCCGTGATGTTCGAGCACGGCTTCCAAGGTCAGACGAACAAGGCGGGCAACGGGGTCATCCCCGCGGGCTGGAACGACTTCGCCGACCCCGGCGTGGGATCGAGCTTCGTGCACCACGCCCACCTGGGCGCGACGTATGAGAGCCTGGTGAGCCTCGGAGGCCACTACATGCTGGCCTGGGCGCAAGACGACCGCGCGACGGGCGCCAGCGCTCCAGACGGTGACATCCAGATCGTCGGGGCGGATCTGCGGCTCAACCTGGCTCGTTTCGGCCACCTGTACGCCGCGTATTCGAATGTCAAAGCCACGAGCGCCCGCGTCGTGGGTCGTATCGTCGAGGTGCTCAACACCGACGGCGGGCCGGGCCTGATCCAGAACTACCTGGGGCAGAACAGCGGCGGCACCGGCAGCTTGAACATCCTCGGTGGTCAGTACGATCTGAGCGTGGGGCGCCTGGTGAGCTACCCCGTGCCCTTCAGCGGTGACGGCCCGGACATCTACTTCAGCCTGTTCGGGATCTACGCCGGCGTAGACAGCAACGATCCCAATTTCGACGGCACTTCCAAGCTCAAGCTCGGAGCGGAGGGCACCTACAGCCTGCTGCCCTGGCTCGCGGTGTCGTTGCGTTATGACAACGTGAGCCCCGGCGCCCCCGTGTCTGCGGGCGGCATCCCCGGCATCCTCGCGGCCAGCGGGGAAGCCGTCGACAAGGGCGATTTCGCCTTTCAGGTCTTCGCGCCCCGTATCATCCTGCGCAGCGATTGGCATGCGCGCGATCAGGTCGTGATCCAATACGCGCACTGGGAGAACGGCAAGTACACCACGGTCCGCGCCGGTTACCCTCCGGTAGAAGACCTGGCCGTCATCCCGGACAAAGACGTGATCTCCATCTCCGCCAACATGTGGTGGTGATACCCTCGTTACTCGATGTTACGGCGGGCATCCGCTGGCGTTCTAAAGGAGGACCCCCCTTGTACAAGTCCAAGTCGTTTGCAGGTCGCTTCGCGGCCGTGCTCTGCCTCTCGGGTTTTTCGCCATTGGCCTGCGTCGGCGTCTCCCAGCCCAAGGCGGATGCGTCGGCGCCCTCGACGGCAGCGCTCTCCTCCTGCCCGGGGGGCCTGGCCCCGGCTGCCGATGGCAACGTCGACGACTTCGAAGACGGCAATAACCAGACGAACCAAGAGGGTGGGCGGGACGGCTACTGGTACACGGCGAAAGACAGCCAAGGCTCGAGCTTCGAGGTGCCCGCGCAGGGTTTTGCGACCGCCGAGGGCGGAGCCGACGGCTCGACCAGCGCCGTGCACGTCAAAGGCACGACGGCGTCCGGCGGCGATCAGGCCTGGGGCGTGGAGTTGGGCATGAATTTCCTGAGCAGCCAGGGCGAGCTGTACGACGCGTCGAAGTACCAGGCGTTCTCCTTCAAGGCCAAGCTGGGCGATAAAGGGGCTGAAAAAAAGGTCCGTGTATCGCTCGCCGACGCGAACACGCACCCGAGCGGCGCTGTCTGCGCCAGCTGTTACAATCACTTCAACAGCAGCATCGAGCTTACGCCGGAGTGGAAAGAATACACGCTCGCTTTCCAAGATTTGAAGCAGCGCCCCGGCTGGGGCAACCCGCGGCCCGCCAGCGTGAACGCGGCCAAGCTCGTGAACGTGAACTACCAGATCGGCGGCGGTAAGCCCTTCGACCTGTGGATCGACGATCTAAAGCTGCTGGAGTGCCGGAAGTGACGCACCTGCTCAGGCTGCGTACCGTCTCGGTCGTTGCGCTGCTCTCGGGCGCGTGTTCTCTGCCCGCGTGCATCCAACGCTTCGCCCCTGCGGCTAGCGAGGCGCCGACTGGCACCGCCAGCGCTCCGGCGGTAGCGGCGTCGGAGGCGGCTGCGCCGAGCGGCGGCGCGAGTGTGCTCGCGCCCGAGGGGCCAGCGGCGTTTACCTTGGCCGGCGCAACCAACAAGGTTGCGCTCCAGCTCGTCGACGTCGCGGGGCAGCCGTTCGACAAGGCCCTGCAGCTGGAGATAAAGGAAGCGGGCCAGTCCGCCTGGGAGGTGCAACTGACATCGCCCATTGCGGCGCCGGTGGAGAAGGGGGACGCTCTCCTCTGCACCTTCTACGCCCGCGTGGTGAAGGAGCAGGAGGCGGGCGGGGGAGAGACGGAGTTCGTGTTCGAGCTCGCCGGGGCGCCTTACACGAAGAGCGTCAGCTATCCGGTGCCGCTGACTCCCGAGTGGCGCAAGGTGCACGTGCGCTTCCGCGCTCTCGACACATACGACGTGGGCAAGGCGCAGCTGATCTTCCGCCTTGGGTACTCGCCGGAGACCATTCAGATTGGCGGCATCAGCGTGCAGAATTTCGCGGCGCAGGTGCCGCTGTCGAAGCTGCCCACGACGGAGGGCGCCGATCGCAGGCTCGCTGCGCGACCGAACGTGGTCGCGCCAGCGCTCGAGCCCACCGACGGGGGTGAGCTCGTGTTCCAGATCGATCCCGGCAAGGTCATTCGCAAGATCAGCCCGTACGTGTATGGGCTCAATTCGCAGGTGCCCGCGGACACTGGCGCCACCGTGCGGCGCAACGGCGGTAACCGCGGCAGCGTCTACAATTGGGAGGCTAACTATTCGAACGCGGGGGAGGACTACCAGCACCAGAACGACCAGTGGCCCTGCACGATCATGGATATTCCGAACTGCGATCAGCCGGCAGCGCAGTTTCTGGGCTTTTTCGCCCAAAATGAGGCAGCCGGCGCCGAGACCATCGTGACGATACCGATGCTCGACTACGCCTCGGCCGATAAAAATGGCCCGGTCAAACCGGAAGAGAAACCTCCGAGCGCCCGCTTCGTCAGCGCCAAGCCGCGCAAGGGCAAGCCCTTCGCGGGCACGCCCGATCTGAAAGACGGCGTGGTGTACCAGGACGAATTCGTCCACTACCTGGTGAAGAAGCTCGGCAAGGCCAAGGACGGGGGCGTCAAATTTTACTCGCTCGACAACGAGCCCGCGCTCTGGCCAAACACGCACCCGCTGGTGCACCCGGAGCGTACGACCTACGAAGAGATCGTGCGGCGCAGCGAGGCCACGGCGATGGCCATCAAGGACGTGGACCCGAGCGCCTTCGTGCTCGCCGGGGTGATGTTTGGTTGGGCCGAGTTTCAGTCGCTGAGCAGCGCGCCTGACGCGGCCAAGCACGACTCCGACTTCGGCACCTACACGGACTACTTCCTGGACGCGATGAAGCGGCTCGAGAAGCAGCACGGGCGCCGGCTGGCGGACGCCCTCGACATCCACTGGTACCCGGAGGCTCGCGGCACGCAGCGCATCACGCTCGAGGACGCCTCGCGCGGGACGATCGACGAGCGCCTGCAGGCGCCGCGCAGCCTGTGGGACCCGACGTATACGGAAAAGAGCTGGATCGCACAGCAAACGGGCAAGCCGATCCGGCTCATCCCGTGGCTGCGTGAAATCATCGAGAAGCGTTACCCCGGAACCGAGCTGGCGATGACGGAGTACAACTACGGCGCCACCGCCCACATCTCGGGTGGGTTGGCGCAGGTCGACGTGCTGGGCGTGCTCGGTCGGGAAGGCGTGCATTTGGCGACGTACTGGGGCAAGGGCGCGGGCACCGGCCAGCTCCCGCCGTACATCGCCTCGGCGTTTCGCTTGTATCGTAACTACGATGGTAAAGGCGGCCAGTTCGGGGACACCGCCGTCGCGGCCAGCGCAGCCAACCTGGACGCAGCGTCGGTATTCGCAGCGACGGGGCCGAAGGGTAGCCTGACCGTGATCGCCATCAACAAGCACCAGCAGAAGCGCTACGCGGGGGTGTTCAATGTTACAGGCGGCGGGTACGCGCGCGCGCAGACCTTCGTCATCGACCGGAGCGGAGCAGGCGTAAAGTCAGGCAAGCTAGTCGAGGTTGGCAATGGCACGCTGCGCCATACGCTCGAGCCGCTCACGGCCACGCTGTTCGTGTTCCAGAAGGGCTGAAGCAGTGTCTTGGCGGTTCGACCCTCAGCGAGCCTTCGCCGATTTCTAGAGTAGTGTTAGACTCGACCGCAGCGCCTCGATGCACACCATCGAGCCACCCCGCGAGGCTCCGAATGTCCCCAAGCAAAGCATCCAAGGACCGCCATACCCCTTCGCCCGCGAGGCGTGCGCTGCTCGTGAGCGTGTTCTCGGCCGGCGCCCTCGGCTGTGGCGGTGAAGAAGACATCGACGCGCGCCGCAGCCTCGCCAACAGCCTGGCTCAGGCGGGCGCGGGCGGAACCACCGGTGGCGATGCCGTGGGTCTTCCTAGCGATCGAGGCGGTAGCGGGGCAGAGCCCACTGGCGCTGGCGGGGCGGCGTCTGCGCCTGCGGCGCCGCCGCCCCCAGCTGCCGCTCCGAACCCCGAGGATCCGTCGGGCCCCCCACAAGAGTGCAACGGCCCAGGCTTGCCCGACGTGCCCGGCACGCCGGCGCCCGCGACCGGGCTGCTCATGGACTTCGCTTCGTACTTGCCCATGCCCGCGGGCACCTGGGGTGACAGCGGCCTGGGCCAGCTCACGGGCGGCACGTCGCTCTACAGCGGCACACCTGCAGGGGCGCTCACGGTCGCGCCAGAGGGCGGCGCGTTGCACCTGACGGCGAACCTGGCCGCGATGGGCGATTACACGGGTATCGTCCTGTGGTTTGGGCCGTGCGTGAACGCCGCTGCCTTTTCGGGTCTCACGTTTCCCGTCGCGGGCACGCTCGATGGTGCGCGCATGTTGGTCAAGACGCAGACCAGCCCGGACTATCCGGTGGACGCGCGGAACATGAAGGGCAAGTGCCCGTTCGAGCGCGAGGACATGAAGTTTACGAGCTGCCTGCAGCCGACGGCCACCATCAGCGACGTGAGCGTGAGCCCACTGGTCCTGCCCTGGGACCAGTTCGTCGGTGGCCAGCCGCTCGTCACGCCGGATCCGCAGCAGCTCTTGGGATTCGAGCTGCAGTTCCAGTGTCAAGCTGCGGCGGGTGGCTGCGAGCTCGACGTGGCCATCGGCACGGTCAGCTTCGTCGCTCCCTGACGCTGCCCCGCCGCGCCAGGACCAACCCGGTCAGCGCTGCCAGCGTGAGGGCCGCCGGCATGTGCCGGCGCGCGCCGCGTGGGCCGAGCGAACAGCCGCCGTCGTCGCCTGCTCTGAGCTCGAGCGCGGGCTGATCCGAGCCGCAGGGCTCATCGCACGCGGGGTCGCAGAGCACGCTGTCCGAGCCCGCCTCACACAACGCGGCGACTGCGCGATGCACGTACGTGAACTGCTCTTGTGCGGCGTCGGGGTCCGGCTCCGTGTTGGTGACGTAACAACCCTCGGCGGTGCGGGTGAAGTCCGGGGCGCCGCGCGCCAGGCTGCCGAGCACCGCCAGCCGTTCGTCGAAGATGCCTCCGCCCGACGAGCCCTGGCTGGTGTCGGTATCGGCCACGAAGTAATCGTCAAAGCCGGCCCGAGTATCCTGCACCTCTGCCCCCTGGTCCCACTTGAGCGGCACGCCGCCGCCAGCCCCGATGCTGATCACTGGAGCTCGCTCCCGCGCGCCGGAAGAGCGCGTGTACGCCGCCGCCGGTCGATGCGGAGCTTGCGCCATACTCTTCAATTGGAGCCACGCGAAATCGAGCCGCTCGCCTGCGGCGCCCTCGTCCCGCCTGGACGCGACCACGCGCGCTGGCTGATACACGTCGGGTTTCGAGAGCGCGAGCTCCCCGGGCGTCTCGTAATAGTATCCAAACACTACGCGCAGCTCGCTGAGCGGTACCGCGCTCACGCAGTGACCGGACGTGAGCACCAGATCCCAATCGAGCAGCACCCCAGAACAAAAGGCGGCCGACGGTTGATTAACGAACGGCTGGTCGTCGCACAGCTGGTCGGCCTCGCCCCAGGTGGGCAAAGCTCCTAGGTCCCCGTCCAGCAACGCCTCTGCAGCACCGCTCGTCATCAAGGCGACGGTGAACTGTTGCAGCGCTCCGCGTTGGCCTTCGGTCAGCTCAAAATATTCCAGACGATCGTCACCGCCGTTGATGAACGCTTGAGCCCGACGGGAAAGTTGCAGCGGGGGCTCGGACGGAGGGCTCGCGCCACATGCCACGAGGGCCTCTACAAAGGCCCCAAGGACCAAAATTCGCGCGCAGGGAGGCAGGACCATCACTGGACGTCAATCGCGTCCCTCATCAGCATGCCCCACCCACTAAAAGCGAGCAAGGCAGCCACCCCCGGCGAGGACGCCCGCTCGTGCGCCGCGCGGGGTAGGGCGAGCGCGCCCCGTCGGCGCACGTTCACACGCACGCACGCAGCTGGCCTTACCGAGGCGTAGCATATCACGACACCTGTGACACATTTGTAAACCCAAGACAACCAAGCCCGCTAGCATCGTCCGGGCGTGCCGTACTTCTCGAGGTAGCCGCTGCTCATCCGGAGACAAGCGTGAATCGAGTTTGGAATCAGGATGTTATCGTTGTTGGTCAGGGCTAACCGCGCAACGCGGTTGCTCTGGGGTTTGCCATTATTTGTCGCTGCGACGCTGCTGAGCTTCAGAACGCACGAGGACTGGCCGGGTCCCGAGGCCGCGGAAGCTCAGCCCGTGTCGGCGGATCAAGCGTTGATCCGCGCCCAGCGCGTCTGCGTTCTCAATACGCTCCAATCTGCGGGCGACATCGGCGACAAGATCGTCTTCCGTTCGCGCCGAGAGGGAGACACCCTGCGTGTCTCATACTTCGTGCATTGGTCCACGGAGCGGCCCTGGGGGGATAAATCGATGTTGGCCTCGCTCGCCATCGACAGCGTGTACAGCCACTTCTTCTTCGTATTGCCGGGCTTGCGTTATCTGTTGCACGGCCCGGGTGACATCGAGGGGGCCACCGTGGTCTATCGAGTGCAGGCTGAGCGCCTGGAGGTGGTCGAAGGTTATGCCGACACCGAGTTCCACGACCCCGTGCGGCTCGGCGCGGAGGATCTCAGTGACGGCGACCGCGGCACGCTGCTGATGACCTCGGTCTGGAGCCACCAACTCGGCGCTCCAGGCGCGGCTCGCGCGCCTCGAAGCACGCTGCGCGGTCCAGTCACACGCCAGTGCTATCAAGGCGCCGACCTCATCCCGCTCACCGCGGGCATCGCCGCTCGCTTCTGGCTTGGGAGCCCGGAAGCGCCACGGCGAGCGCGGCCCGCCTGGCAATAGCGCGTGGCGTGCCCAGGGCGCGGTGCCTACGACCCGCTGCTGAAGGGACCCAGGCAGCCGCCTCTAGGCCGTGGTAGGTTTCGCCTGTGACGCAATTGATCCCGACACCCGCGCTGGATCCCGATGCGTTTCTGGCCTGGGAACGGCTCCAATTAGTGCGCCATCTGTATTTTCGTGGCGACGTCTTTGCCATGGCCGGTGGTTCTCCCAGGCACAGCCGCTTGGCATCACGCATCATCGCTCGGCTGGACGCGGCCCTCGGAGGGGGCGCTTGCGACGTGCATACTTCCGACCTGAGGCTCGGCCTCGACGAGGGCCACTTCGTGTATGCCGACGCAGTGGTGGTGTGCCGTCCGCTCGTGTTGCGCCCGAGGACCACGGATGTCGTTACCAACCCGAGAGTCGTGATCGAGGTCCTTTCGAAGAGCACCGAGAGTTACGACCGCGGAGCCAAGCAGGCTGGCTACCTGGCGCTGGCCTCTGTGGAGCATTTCGCCCTCGTCTCACAACGCGAGCGGCGCGTGGAGGTGTACACGCGCGAGCCCGATGCCAGCTTTCGCTTTCGGGTGCACGGGCCGGGCGGCGTTGCGCGGCTCGAACGGCTGGCGGTGACGCTCGACATCGATGAGCTCTACGCGGGCGTGTTCGAGCTCCCAGGTGACGACGAAGCCCTGGGAGCGTAGACGCGCTCGTTGCGGGCACGCCATGCCGATGTAGAGCCGGAGAGCCAGATGCCCTTCACGCGGCGAGCTCTCGCGCTGCCCTGCTCCCGAAGGAGCGTGAGCGCGCTGTCGACTCGAGATCAGCGCGGAAGCGATAATTCAGGCTGAGCGCAAGGGAGCGGCCCTCGCCGCCAACCGGGCTCACGAGCTGCCTTGCGCCTTCTTCTTCTTCTTCATTCGCTCGATGAGGCCGGCAAAGCCCTCCTTGGCGAAGATCTGGTTGAACTGGGCTCGGTAGTTCTCTACCAGTCCGACGCCGTCGGTGACGAGATCGAAGGCGCGCCAGGCTCCGCCGGCATTCTGGAGCTTGTAGTCGACGCCGATGGCCTCGGGGCGCCCGTTGCGCTCGAAGCGGACCTCGGTCGACACCAGCCGCGCGCCGTCTTTCTCCTCCTCCGCCAAGTAGCGTACGTCGTATTGAAGGTTCGAGCGCAGCGCCTTCACGTAGTTGGCCTCCACCAGCTCGCGCAGAAGGGTCAGGAACTGCTTGCGCTGAGCTGTGGTCAAGTCCTTCCAGTGGTCCGCGAGCGCGCGTTGCCCGAGCTCGTCGACGTCGAGGAAGCCTTTCAGCTGCGAGCTCACTTCGGTCGCCAGCCGCTTCTCGGCGCTGCTGCCCACGGCGGGCTTCTGCTGTAGGAGGGCCGTTACTGTGGCGTTTGCCTTGCGAACCGCCGCCGTGCCCGGACCCTCATCCGCACGAGCGGGCGCCGCTGCCAGGCAGCAGGCAAGCAGCAGAAGCAGCGGAGTGAGCACACGGGTTGTCATGCTAAGGCCTTCGGCGAAGAGTTTATTTATGCTTGGAGGTGTCATGGGGAGCAATGTCATGGGGAGCAATGTTATGGGGAGCAATGTCATGCCTAGAAATGTCATGGCGAACGCTCCGGCGTGTGCGGCGCGTTGCCGCTCGTGCGCTGCAGCGCCGCGACCGCCAGGTTCCATTCGTAGGTGCTCTGGAGCACCCGGCTGCGCAACGTGAAATACGCGAGGTAGGCGTCCGCGAGGTCCCGCGCCGAGGCAGCGCCGACCGCGTCCGCCTGCATGACCGACGTCACCCAGCCGCGCGCGCTCTTCTCTCCCTGCCGCGAGAGCTCGAGCCGCTTGCGCGCTTCGACCGCTCGATTGTGCGCGTCGCGCACCGAGAACTCCACCGACCTCTGCGCCGCCTGGGCCAGCTCCTGCCCGCGCAGCTGCTCGGCCCCCGCTCGCTTGACCCGAGCGGCTTGCATGTTCGGCTCCAGTATCCAGCGCAGCACCAGCGCGAGCTCGGCGCGCGTGGCGTTAAACGGGTCGTAGGCAAACGCCGAGGGCGGATCGTCCACGCCCTGCGCCGCCGAGACCTGAACGGCACCCATCAGCAGCAGATCGGGCCACCAACGCGCGCGCTCCAGCTCCGCGCGTTCGCGCAGCGCCGAGACGCCATAGGCCGCGGCGCGCAAATCGGGGCTCTGCGTGCGCGCCTGCCGCCAGTACTCGTCCGGTGGCTCGAGCTCCTGCTCGACGGGCGTGAGCACGGCGTCCGCCACGTCGACGTTGCGATCCCCGCACAGCGCCCGCAGGCCCTCGAGCGCCGTGGCCTCCTTCTCTCGGGCCTCGCTCAGCCGCAGTAAGATTTCCGTCTCCAGCGCCTCCACTCGCAGCCTATCCTGGACCGTGACCTCCGCGTCGCCGCGTTGCAGCCGTTCGGCGAGCGCTTGCTTGCCCTTGGCGATCTGCTCGGCGCCGTCCTTCAACATCGACCCGAGCTCACGCGCCAGCGCCACTCCGAAATACGCGCGGGTCGCCTCCACGCCGAGGTCCCCCTTCACCCCTTCGGCGAGAGCACCCTGCATTTCGGCGGCATTTTCGCCGGCCAGAGCGGCCGCATCTAGCTTGCCGAAGGTGTACAGCGGTTGGAACAGCTCCAGCCGAGCCCCGGCGAAGGCGCCCGCGATGTTGGGGGCGATGTCGATCGGCGACGTGCGAGTGCAGTCGGCGTTGTCACAGCGGATCTCGGGGCTCGGCGCGAGGAAGGCCGTCATTTGCCCGCGCACCCAGCGCGCCCCACGCGCTTCTTCCGCCTGCGCCTGGGTTGCCCTGTGCTGCATAACGGCCGCGCGCGCCACGGGGTTGTCACGGACTTTGTCGATCACCTGCTGCAGGCTCAGAGGCTTCGGCGCCGCGCTCACGATCGGGGCCCACCACATCTCAGCGCACAGGGCGACCGCAGCTAACCCAACCGAGGTGGCGACCCTCATCTTCCCCACCCCGCGCGCGTCGGCTCGGACAGCGGGGCTTCGTCGTGGTCGGGGACGGGACGCGGCGCTGGCGCGCTCCGGCTCGCGTCCGCCTTCGGGCGACGTAGCGACGTCGCGGTGAGCACCAAATAGGCAGGGATCGCCAGGACGGCGGTGGCCAGGCACGTCAGCTCTCCCGTCACCGCGAGCGAGCCGAAGGAAAATAAGGCGCGGTTTTGGGCCACGAGCAGCGAGCCGAAGCCGATCACGGTCGTGGCTGAACATAGGGCCACCGCGCTTCCCGTGTGCGCGACCGCCGCGTCCACGTTGGGGTCGGACTGCCAACGCTTGAGCACGTTGATAGAATAATCTGCCGCGATTCCAAACGTGATCGGCAGCGCGATGAAGTTAGAAAAATTGAGGCGTTGGCCCGCCCAGCCGGCAGCTCCCAGCATCAAGCTGACGCCCAGGGCGAGGCTCCCCATGGCGAGCAGGGAGAGCTCGAGCGAGCGGAACGCCGCCAGCACCACCAGCAGGGTCACACCGAGCGCGACCGCCGTTGCGCGCGGGCCGTCGCGCTGCATGGCGTCGATGATGTCGCTAGAGAGCAAGAGTGGCCCCGTCACCACCGCATTTGCGCTGCCGGAATGGGCCACGCCCCGCACGTCGTGCGCAAACTCGGCCAGGTGAGCCGCATCCCAAGTGTTTGAGCTCAGCTTCGGGAAGATCAAGACGTTGCGATCGAAATTGCCGTCTCGGTCACGCAAACCCGCGCTGAGCGCGGCCGGCACGTCTTCTGGCGTGACCGGGGTGAGCGCGCGCTCCGAGAGCATACGTTCGACCAGGGCTCGCTGCTCGGGCGACAGGGCGTCGAGCATCGACGGTGACAGCAAGCGCGCGAGCCGTCGCGCTTCGGCGAGCGCCTCGACGCGCGTCGAGGGCAACACGTCGTTCCAGGAGCGCACGCTGGCGATGAGCCCGGCGGCTTCCCCCCGCAGACCCGCCTCTCGAGCGGATGCCGCCACTTGCTCGGCCTGCTCCGCCGAATCGGTCAGCACCACCGTCGGCGTGAGGTAACGCTGGAGCGTCGCGTCCATGCGCTTGCCCCAATAGCGCTCGCCCGTCTGGAAGGAGTCCGCGCGGCGCAGGCGCGAGAAGTCCGTCTCCAGCCAGTCGCCGCGCCGACTCAGCATGCCCAACACGGAAGTGGCGAAGAGCACGCCAAAGACGCCCAGCACCCAACGCGGGCGTGCCGTGACCAGAGCGGCGATGCGGCCCGCGAAGGCGGGCCGACGGCTACCGTGGCGGGCCAGCGATTCACCCCAATAGCCGAGCAAGGCCGGCCCGAGGACATAGGTCGCGGCCCAGCAGATCGGCATGCCCAGCCCACCGATCCAGCCGAATTGCTTGAAGCCACGGAAGTCGGTGAACACCAGCGAAGCGTAGGCGGCCGACGCCGCCAGCGCGGCGGCGAGCGTAGGTCGATAGGTCTCGCGGATGGCCGTCTCCAGCGCCGTGCGCACCGAATGGCCTGCTCTGAGCTCCTCTTGCACTCGCGCCAGCAGGATGACCCCGCTGTTTACGCCGTTACCGACGATGATCGAGGATAAGAACGCGGTGTTCGAGTTGAGATAACGGATGCCGAGCGGGGGCAGCGCGACCACTGCAAAAGAGTAAAGCGCACCGAAAAACACCGGCACGAGCAGCACCACCCACGCCACCCAGGACCGATAGAACCAGTAGATGACGGCCAGCACCAGCGCGAACACGACCGCGCCCGAAACGCCGAGATCGACCGCGAGGCCGCGCGTTTCCTCCACGCGCGTGGCCACGTCCCCCCCGAACCCCATGCGCATGTCCGGCGCGTATGCCTGTGGAAAACCGAGCTCCGCGCTATCCTTCTTGATGTGCTCGAGCAAGGCCTGGTCCGCGTTGAAGCTCGTCACGTCCGGGCCCGTCTGGATCACCAGCACGGCCGTCTTGCGATCTGCGGACAGAAAGCGATCGCCCGGGAACTTGGGCCCAGCTCCGTGGCGCGCCACGTATTTGTCGATCAGCGCCTGCACGGGCACCGAAGGCGCTGGGTCTTCTGCCTCGTCGAGCAGCTGCGTGCCCAGGGCACGGTTGATTTCCCAGCGGCGTCGAGCTTCAACAGCCTCACGTAACGCCTTCACGTCTGCGGGGTCGGCGAGCTGCAACGCGAAGGTCTCGAGGAACTCCCGCTCGGCGCTCACGTTGCTACGCACCAGCGCCACTTGGCCCTTCGGGTAGCTCGCCACGCGCTGCTCCAGCTCGGAGATGAATCGCAGCGCCGCATCCGCGTTCTCCGGGCGCCCCACGTCCACCACGACGCCCAGATGCCGTAGACCGGGCAGGCGCTTTCGAGCTCGCTCCAGGGCGACCACCGATGGTGCCGTTGCCGGCAAGAGCTCCTCGAGATCACTCCTCAGGTTCGCGTACGTCATCACCGTGCGGACACCCGCGACGATGGCTAACAACGTCGCCGCGAGCAGCACCCAGCGTGAGCGCCGTAGAAGAAACGCGACGTAGCGCCGCGCGCCGCCCAAGCTCGACTTTGACACGCTAGCTGGCGCTCGCTTAAGGGCGTGAGGCAACGGGTGCCTCCGCGGAGATGTGAGCGGCCCCCGTGAACACGAAATCTCGCTGCAATGGGTAGCTCCAGGTTGCGAACACGATGGCGCGCGTGAGCCACCAAGCCAAAAGGAAAGGCGCGTTCAGCATGGCCAACAGCGCGACCCCGCCGCCGTTCAACGCGGCGGTGCCGATCGAGACGAACGCATAACGCCCGATCTGCGGCAGCCAGGCGCCGCCGCTCTCAAAGGCCCAAATCCGCGCCAACACGAACGAAACCAGGGCACCCACCATGCAGCCCGCAACCGTCGCCACGGCCGCGTGCTCGCGGAGCGTGTACACCAGCGCGCTCGCCACAGCAAAATCAGCGACCGTCGCCAGGGCCGTGGTCGTGGCCACCCGGAGCGGCTGGGCCAGGCTCGGCGCTCGGTCACCGCCCAGAGCGCGAATCAACTGATACAGGCGCTGCAACACCGTGGCGTGCGACGTGATAGCCAAAATGACCACCGTGGCGATCGCTAACCGATGCGGTGGATGCGGGTCTAAAGGCGCGGCGAACACCTCGACGATGGGGCTCAGCGCAGTGCCGGCGCCGAGTAGCAGCACGCGCTCCGGCCGTTGCATGAAGCCGACGTCCTTGAGCGACACCCCGAGCGACTCGCCGCGCGCGCGCACGTAAGGCACGAGCAGTGACCCGGTCAGCGCGAGCAGACACGGCACGAGCACCCAGTCATGCCGATAGTACCACGCCAAGCCGGCGATGAGCGCGCTCTCGACGTAACGGTCGAGCACCGAATCGAGCGCGGCGCCCCCCAGCGTGCTCCGCCCGGTGCTGCGCGCCACCCGCCCGTCCAGAAAATCCAGCGCGCCCGCCATCACAAATAGCCAACCGCCGAGCGCGAAGCGGCCCGCCGCCGCGCCCAACCCTGCCGCCAGCGCAAACGCAAAGGACAGGGACGTGATCGCGTTCGGCGGGAAACCGACGCGCGCCAGCCCCGTCCACCAGGGCCGCATCGTCCAGGCGAAGAAATGGCGCAAGCCCAGGCTCAAACCCCCGCTGGCCCGTTGATCCATCTCCTCGTCGTGAAACGGACCTCGCCACCAGCGCCGCGCGTAATACGCGAGCGCCGCCAGCCCGAAGTACGCGATCAACAGCAAGGCGGGCCCTGCGGCGCTGAAGACGCGTTCCATGCCAGAGAGCCGCCCGACGAACCAGTGGCCGATATTCTCTGTCATGTTGGATCTCCAAGATTCACGCTGTTGCGTCGCAAGGCCGCCTGAACGACGGGCGCGACCAGCAGCGCCAAGAGCCCACCCGCTAGGACGTCGAGAAGGTAATGATGGCGCAGGTAGACCGCTGAAAACCCCATGCTCAACGCGAAGGCCAGCGTGCCGGTGCGCAGCCAGCCGCCGAGGGGCCACACCACCCACGCCACGAGCGTTGCATAAGCAACGTGCAGGGAGGGGAGGGCGCCAAAAACGTTGGCGCTCTTCGAATAGAAGGACGTGGCCACTGGCAAGCCGAGCCAAGCGTCCATGCGTGCCAAACCCGCTGGGCTCGACACGACATCCAGGATCGCGGGCCCCGCCCCGTACTGATCGACGTACCAAGGGGGGGCCGCGGGATAGACGAACCACACGACCCAACCCAGCAGGTTGACGACGAAAAACCCAATCGACAGCTCGAGCATCCTCGGGCGCGCGCGAAAGAAGAGATAGGCGGCCACGCCTACTGCCTCGAACACGAAGAGGAAATAGGTGGCGCTGGAGAGCACGTCCAACCAGGGGCTTGTGTGGCTGGCGATGACTTCACTCAGCGCACGCGGGCCGTCCGCGGTCGCCACGGGAAACAGGCGCGCCTCCAAGGCAAACAGGTCGCCGACGTGCACCTCACCCCGATATCGAAACAAGCCCCGCAGCGCCTCGTACACGACAATCGCCGCGACGAAGGGTGACAGATAGGCTGCGAAGCTGAGCCCGGTACCCAACCTCGGATGCCGAGCGAGCCAAGCCATAGGCGCCTCGCTCTCCGAGGGCTCATGGACAACGATGGAAGCTTGCGAAGCAGGCGGCGCCATGATCACTTTAAGCGAGACGGAAGCCAGACCGTCAGGGGGTGCTCGCTCGATATCGATGCACCAAACCCTTTCTCTTCTCTTCTCCTGGTGTCCGCGAGCCCAATTGTCCAGACCAGTCGAGGTTTCTTCGCATCTGCGCAACGCGAAGCTCACACGCGCTCGACGAAAGGGCGGAAGTAGCTTCGATCGCAGTAAGGTCAGCCGACCGCGGCACAGTGATAGTGGAATCAGATCGCCGGGTTTGTGCACTTGCAGCGAGCCGTGAGCGCACACAAGCAACGGAGCCGCAGCGAGGCGTTTGTGTCACGCCTGCGTTAAACCGCTTCCGGCAAGTTTTTGCCGGCGCATCAATACATTGATGACATATCAGCGAAACCTGCAGACGAGATCGCGCGTACGCGTCCGTTCTGGTAATAAAGCTAGAAGTCGCGGTTGACGGCCTAGCCGGAGGTGAGCGCACCACCCGTTCTGGCGTCGCGCTGGCTGCGGACCGTTGGTATTGCTTGCAGGTCTACGTCGCGCGGGCGCCGGGCAGGCGGCGTGTCGCTCGCCTCAGCGGGCCTGGGTCACGAAGGACACGATCCGTTCGATCACTGCTGGGTCGACGTGACCCGGGACGGTGTATTCCGCGGGACCGGGTTTGCCTGTCCCCTGGATGAATAGATGGTTATTACCGGGAATGGTCGAGATCTCGACGTCGCGAACGCCGGCCAAGCCCTTCTTCCAGGTCGCCAGGTCTGCCTCTGTGATTTGATAGTCGCGATCGCCGCGCAGGATGAGCAGCGGCTTGTGCAGCTTCTTGCTCATGGCCACTCCGTCTCGCGCGGCCCACTCTCGCCAATAGCTGCCCGGCGCGCCGAGCAGCTCGCCCTCGAATCGACCCGCCCTGAACTGCTCCGCAGTTTTTTCCACGGCCGTGAGCTGTTCTCGAGGCAGCTCGAGGTGACGCATCTGTCCGAGCACCACGTCCCAGGGGGCGCGACCGGGCGGCGCCAATAGCACGGCGCCGGCGACGGGCTCGGCTCGCAGGGCGATCTCCGGGGCGAGCAAGGCGCCGAGGCTATGCCCGATCACATACAGCCGACGCGCATCGACCTCGGGCCGCTGCCGCAACAGTTGCACGGCGGCAACGGCATCGACCACGACCTCTTCATCGAGCGAGATCCCCGACGTCAGGCGCTTGCCGTGGGTGAGCGTCCGCTTGTCATAGCGCAGCACGCTGACACCGCGAGACGCCAGGCCCTCGGCGAGGTCCTTGAATGGCTTGTTGGCGGCGATCGTCTCGTCCCGATCGTTAGGGCCTGAGCCATGGACCAGGACTACCCCGGGAAACGGACCTGCCCCCGCCGGCAAGCTCAGCGTCCCCGGTAGAACGAAGGGCGCAGCTCCGACGGACGCTGCTTCCTCCCTGAACTTCGAGGCGTCCACATAGGCTGCAGGGCTGGCCGCTGCGGGGACGTCCGTAAAGAAAATGCCTGCGACCTCGAGCGTTTTGGGATCCACGGCGACGAGGGCCTGGAGTTGTCCGCGCTCGAATTCGAGCCGAGCCACGCGGACGTCTTTCCCCCCTTGCTGCGTGCGCTGGACTACCCGCCATGAACGCAGCGGGCCGAGCTCGGCAACTTGCGAATCTATGATGGCCGCAAGTTTTTCCTCCGGCAGCGCCTGCTTCACCGCGGTGTCACCCAGAGCGCGTGCTCGCGCTGCGTCGCGAGCCTGCAAGGCCTTCAGGAAATCATCCGCCACGCTGTCGCTGTCGCGTACGGGCGGCGGCTGAGCCACTACTGGCAAGGTCGCGCTAGGTGAGCCCGTGACGGGCGGAACGGGCTCTCTTGGACCGGGCGGGGCGGTCGCAGCGCAGCCTGCCGTGGCGATGGCGAGCAGTGCGGCGAGCGCGTCCGATCTGACCTGGACGTGGGAGCTCTGCCCGGTGCGTTGACATTCCGAAGAGCGGGTCCATGAACAGCGAAACATCGTGCGTCCTTTGCCTCTAACGTGAGCTCAATCTGTGATCTAGAATTTTGCCAGCCGCGCGCGCGTTCAAAACCTGCCGTTCAACGGATTGGGTGGGGGCAAGGGCTGCTCGGTTTCCGCTCCGGGAGGTGCTGCGGTGTTGACCGTCGCGGCTCGTTTTTTGACGGGCTTGGGCTTGGGCTTCGCTTGCGGCGTGGAAATGCCGGTGCCGGTTAGCGTTGGGGACGCGGCGCGCGGCTCGGCGGAGCCCGGCGCCCCCGGTACCGCTCGCACCGCCGCCGTAGTGCTCGACCGAGCCTCCGGCGCAGCTCTCTGAGGCGTGATCTGCTCCACGTCAGTGTCGAACGCTGCCGCTGACGGGCGAGGCTCAAAGGACAACCCCTTTGCTTGCAGCCCTATCCAGGCGCCGGCCAAGCCGACCAGCGCCAGACCGACCATGAGCGCCCAACGCAAGCGTGAGCGATGGCCGCTCCCCGCGCTCGCACCAGCGCCCGCGTCCAGCGGGGATCGAGCGGTAGAGCTCATAGGAGCCGACACGACGCCCGCGTCGCGTGGCACGGCGCCCGACACGCGTTGCACGCGATCGACGGAGCGATGTGCGTCACCGCTGCCAAATGGGGCCAGGGCCAACACGAGCTCAGCCACGCTTTGATAACGCTGAGCGGCGTCTTTCTCCAGGCAGCGCAGGATCAACGCCTCGAACCCACCTGGGACATCGGCATTGAATTTAGAGAGCGGGGGAGGGGGTTCCTGCAGCACCATGCCGCAGAGCTGCGGCATGGTCTCGGCTTCGAACGGCACGTGCCCAGAGACCAGTTGGTACAAGATGACGCCGAGGGCCCAGATATCCGTGCGGGCGTCCACCGTCCGCGTCGAGCGCATCTGCTCGGGGGACATGTAGTGTGGCGACCCCATGATGGTCGCCGTCGTCGTCATGTCGAGCGCTGGCCCGGAGCCCGCGTCGGCGAGCTTGGAGATGCCGAAGTCGAGGATCTTCACGCACGGGGTGCCGTCGGGGTAGCTGGCCACGAACAGGTTCGCTGGCTTGAGGTCGCGGTGCACGATGCCGACCGCGTGCGCCTCGGCGAGCGCCTCACAGGCCTGCAGGATGAAGTCGACGGCCTCGGACGTTGGCAGGCGGCCTTGCTCGGCCACGCGCCGCGCCAGGTCCACGCCGTCCAGGTACTCCATCACCATGTAGGGTGCGCCCGTGTCGAGCGTGCCGACATCGAGCACGCGCGCCACGTGTTCGCTCTTGATCTTCGCTGCTGCCCGAGCTTCACGCGCGAAGCGGGCGAGGCTCTCCGGTTGCATGAGCACCTGCGGCAAGAGGAACTTGAGGGCCACGCGCTGATCGAGCTGCAGGTGCGTGGCCTCGACCACGAACCCCATGCCGCCTTTACCCAGCACGCGCTCGATACGGAATTTATCGTCGATGACGACGCCGGGTTTGATGTCGGTTAGCATGGCCTATCGCCTCGCGGCCGAGCCCCCCTGCTCTCGCCGCGCTCAGCCCGAGCAGCAGCGGAAGCCAAAGCTCGAATTCTTGGTGTTGCGCAAGTACACTTCGGTGCCGGCGGTGTCCCCCGCCACGTCCTGGCAGGAGCCGGGGATCTCGGAGTAGATGTTGCCGCCGAGCGCGAAGCAAATATCCTGGGGCCCGGTGTTGGCGTTGCAGCTGTCGACCCACTCGGCCACATTGCCCACCATGTCGAAGAGGCCGGGGTAGAAGCCTTCACAACCCGGGAAGCTGCCCGCGGGGCCCACGTCCTCGAAGCCGTCGTTGGCGTTACACACGGGAGCATCATTCGGCCGCGCGTTGCCGCCCGGGCCGCCGCAAGCCAGTGCCCACTGGCTCACGCGGGGATCGGCCAGCTGTAGCTCCGTGATCGCTCCGCCGCCGACCGCGCCACACAAGCGTTTGCCGGCCCACTTGCAGTAGGCGGCCCCGTCGCACCAATCGACGTCGGTCATGGGCCAATTGTCGGGATTGAACGCCACCTCCTCGAAGTAGGACGTGTTCCAGCTGCACACGCCGAGCTGACCGCTGGTGTCGCTGGCCTTCGCCGTCAGAAATTCACGATACTGGGCCACCGTGACCTCGGTGGCGTCGATGTAGAAGCTGCCAAGGACGAGCGGCACCTCCACCATCGCTGGCCCGCGCAGCACGCACGCGCCGGCGTCGCACAGGGGTTGGTTTGGGGGGCACGGCGAGCTCTGCCAGAGGCCCGCGCTGCAAGACTCCCGAGCATTGAGACCACAACGGCTCGCGCCGTCCTCGCAGCTCGACTCCACCGCCGCGTCAGGCATCTCCGCCAGATCGCTGCCGCCGACGCCGCCAGCTCCAGTGCTCGGCGTGCCACCGCCTCCGGCGGTGACGCCGCCTCCGGCGCCCGACCCAGCATTTCCGCCGCTGCCGCCGCCGGAACCTCCGGCGCCGCCTCCGGCGCCGCCAGCGGCGGAGCCCCCACCTGCGCCTGCCGCCCCAGCCTGGAGCTCTGCCACCTCGGTATCAGTGATGCCGACGAGCTTCGCGCAGCCCGCGAGCGCAAGCAGCCCGGTGAGGCCCGTGTATGCGGCGAGCGCTCGTTGCGGCGTGGACAGCACCTCGGCGCGTCCCCTCTGCTGCTTCGATTTCACCAGGTGCTCCCCATTGATAACCCCGCGCCGCCCCGCGCCGTGTGTACCGAGAGCTGCAACGCCGTGCGCGCGTCCACCTCGCTCCCCGCGTCCCCACCCGCCGAGAGCAGCAGATAGGCGCCCACGCCCAGCGCGATGACGCCGGTCCCTACGCTGATCGTCGAGAGCGTGGCCGCGTCCTCCGCCTCCTGCCCTGCGGTCTGCGCGGCTTTCGTGCAGCCCCCTTCGCACAGCGCGTTGCGCTCGTCCCAGCGCGAAAAAGCCCTGAGGCCAAAGTAGCTGCCGATCACCAACCCGGCGATGCCGACGCCGCTCACGATCCAGCCGACCGTGCGCTCGGTGCTGCCTGACTCGGCGGGAGGCGGCGGCAGGGTCGAAGCATCGACGTCGACGGCCGCCTTCGGGACGGCCGCCTCGTCCAGCACGGGAATCTCCACGACCTCACGCACGCCGCCTTCATTCCCGAGCTCGAGCTTGCGTTCGAACGGCAGCTTGCCGGGGGCCTCGGCGCGGATCGAGTGCTCACCCGGATCTACCGGCACGGCGACGCCCCAGGCTGCTTCAGAGAGTGGAACACCGTCCACGCTGACGGTGACACCGGGCTCTCGAGCCGCCGCCGGGATACTCACCGTGAGCCAGGCCAGCCGCGCCTCGAGCTTTTGAATGTGGTGGTTCGCGTAGGCCACGCGCTCGTTGCGCCCGTCCCGCTCCGCGCTCGCTAGCGCCTCCTTGAAGGTCGACCACGAAAGCGCTGTCTTGCCCTGCTTCTCGTAGCAGTCCGCGAGGTTCAAGAGCGTGCCTCCGCCGGGCTCGAGCTCGAAGCTCGCCTTGAACTTCGGGCAGGCTGCTGCGTAGTCGCCCGCGTCGACCAAGCGACGCGCGTCATCATACAGCGCCTGGGCTAGCGCGGGGTTGGTACGGGAGCCCTGAGCGCCAGCGCGCCGAACCAGCCCAGCCTGCGCGGTGAGCACCACGATAACGATCGAAGGCGCGAGTTTGCGGCTAAAATGCATCGAATCCACACCAGCCTACACGAGGTCTCGCCTCACTACTAGGCACTGGTCCACGGCGCGCCGGCTCCGTGCTCGATGCGCTCGGCGTCCCTGTCTCACCGTTATCGCAGGCGTCCGATTTGAGCCACGCAGGTTCGGCGGATTGTGGCCGGCGCGTGGCTTTGGCTTCGACGTGTGGCGGTGGTCCCGAAACGTTGGCGCGGCCGAGAGCGCCCGAGCACCAGGGGCTGGGCTTTACTTGAGCGTCGGCGGGGGTAGCTTCGTCGACACGGGCGGCTTGGTTGCTGTCGGCGGCTTCGCCACCGGTAGAGGCTTGGCTGCCGGGCTAGGCAACGTCGCTGCGGCAGGCGACGGGGGCGAACGCTCAGCACCGCCGGAGCACGTGTAGAGCGTGAACTCGGTGCGACGGCTGGCGGTCTTGTCCTCCACGCCATCGACCAAGATGGGCCGTTCGGCACCCAGCCCCTGGACGTCGAAGCGCTCCTTGGGAAACGCCTTCGGATCGATGCGCGTCAGCTGGGCGCCGATGGCCAGCGCGCGGAGCTTGCTCAGCGTACGATTGGCCTGAGGCTCACCCGTCGAGTTCGTGTACCCCACGATGCGCACACATAGGGCGGGAAAGCTGCGGAGCGTCTCGGCGATGCCTGCGACCGAAGACTGCGCCTCTTCGGTCAGCATGTAGCTGGCCTCGGGAAAGGCGACGTTAGGCATCTGCAGCGTGCCCACGGCGGCACCCTCGGCACCCGGCACGGTATACGCGTAGATCTGATCTTTGGCCTGCAACGGCGGCGCTTCGACGAGCTGCGTGTCCGGGCCCGCCACGGCGCGCGCCAGTCGCGCGCTCTCCAACTTTTCTTCCTTCAGGGCGGCCAGGAATGACGCGTCGATGATGCTCTCGGGATCCGGCAGCGCCGCGCTGTCGAGCTTGCCTTTCGCGACCAGCAAGCGTCCGGTCTTGCCGACGCGCGGCGCGAGCTTACTGGGCTTGTCACACAGGCCGAACCACAGGCACAGGTTCTCTTCCAGCGTCAGAAAATCGATGCCATCGAGGACGGCCGAGCCGAGCGCGTTGTCTCCGGCGCAGTCGGCGCCACAGTCGGTCGTGACAAAGTTGGCGTGCGCCGACGGGTCTTTCACGTAGCCGTCGATGGTTTTGAAGTACGCGTTGACGAGGTCCTGCAGGGCGGGCCGCTGCTTCAGTAGGACGGAACGGTTGGCCACGGCCACGTCGACGATCAGGTCGTCGGCCTGCCCACCCGTTGCAAAGACCTTGGGGTAGCCTGCTTTGACGGCCAGCGCGGTGTATGGCTGCCAAAGCACGGCGATCTGTACTGTGCCCTGCTCGAGCTTCTGCCAGCAGTCTTTGGCGACGACGCCCGTGTCTTGCTTCAAATCCGCGTTCAGCGCGGCAAAGGACAGCGACGCAAAATCCCAGAGGTGCTCGCTCGGCGTGCCCGCCGCAAAGCAGACCTTGTCCGTGCTCGTGACGTCGTCGAAGCTCTTTTTGCCTTTAGCTAGGAATATCGCGTCGCCCCCGGCGGACTCGTCGATGCCGAAGACGACCGCGCCCGGGAATTTACCGTTTTCGAGGTGCTTGGACCCAAACTGGAGGAACGCGTCCAGGGTCGTCAGCGCGAGGTCGATCTCACCCGCTGCGAGCGCCCGCAAACGCTCGTTCTGATCATAGTATTTCTCCTCGTCGAGGTATTGAAGATCGATGTTCTCTTTGGCGAGGGCCGCGAGGAAGCGTGGTTCCTTGCGGAAGGTGCTGTAGCCCGACCACGGATCTGCCGCGACTTTGAAGGTCGTTCTACGCGCGACGTCGGGCGTTTTTGCCGCTCCGCCCTGGTCCTTGAAGTAAGCGTAGCCCCACGAACCGGCAAAGGCGGCGACCACAGCTGGAATACCAATCGTGATCGCCGGGCCAGGCCGCCCCCGTTTATTGCTCGCTGCCATTTGAAGTATCCTTCCCCGATCGATCAGCTATTGAGGAGCGGTTGAATCCCAGGGCCTACGCGCGCGAGGCACGTTCGAGGGTAGCTTCCAGACGCTGGCCGACGAGGCGCGCAGCCATCTCCAGAGCAGGTTCGCGCGTGCGTAGCTCTGCCAACACGCCGATCAAGCCGCAGTTGAGCTGGCTGATGTAGAGTGCGTGATTCTCGTAGCGAAAGGCTGCCGTCTTCAGCGGCTTGTCGGCGCTCGCCAGCGCGGCTCGGAGCTGGCTGAGGCGCATGGCAAGGGTTTCCATCGCGACGCTGTCGAACATCCTGGGCAGGTCACTGCCGATCACGTCGCCTGCATTCGCTATCGCGATGCTGCCGACGACCCCTTCGACGTCGCGTAACATGGAGAGCACCTGGTCCACCTGCGGAGCGCGCGTCGACTCGTCCAGCACGACGTCGACATCCAGCGCCGTCCCAGCGGATTCAGAGCCCTCCGACGCTGGGCTCACCCAGAACAGGTCCTTGATTTTCCACTTCGGCACGTGCTCTCAGGCCCCCGGGCGATATAGCGGACGCAGCTCGTTCAGCGCCGTCGTCTCTGCGACGACGTAGCTGCCTGGTGCATCGACGAACAAGACCAGATCGGTCGTAGCACAACGGCACTCGAAGGAGCGGAACCCCGTCTGCCCCAGGCCATCGCCCATGACGTCAGCGAGCCGGCGCACGTACGCGGCGAGCGCGATGAGCTCCTCCGCGTCACCGCGCACCTCGAGTAGATTCCCTTTGTCGTCGAAGCGCGCGGCAGCCTTGACGGAGTCGATGGCCGCCAGAGCGACCCAGGCCCGCTCTCGCGTCGGTGTTGCGACCGGCGCTCGCTTACGCGGCGGCCGCGGCAAGCTCACGGTCGCCTCCGCCTCCATTAGCTTGCCCGAGGGCGGCCCTGGTGTCGAAGACAGCGCGCGCTTGACGGCCATCAAGCGGCTCGTGCTCGCTCCCGGAAAGCCGGGTTGCTCTTCGTCTCGCTTCTGGGCAGCGCAGAGCAGCAGCTGCTGCCAGGAGCTGCTCACCGACGCGTCGCTAGGCCAAGGCGCGTTCGAGTGACCGAAGGTCCCGGTGGTCCAGTTCAGGATCTCGTAGACCGCGTCCTCGCCCACCAGGTGACCGGTGAACGCGTGCACGATCTGACCGTCGGCGAAGAACAGATGTCCGTCGCGGTCCTCCGAGCGCACACTCACGGCGCCTCGCGTGCGGTTGCCGCACTGCAGTTGAATGAGATCGGCTAAGCTCGCACAGCGCAGCTGACCGGCAAAACCTTCCCCGGGGTCATTCGGCTCACGCGATGAACGCGCTTCGACCCGAGCGTCGAAACCTGACATTACTCCGGAGCGAACGGCAAATGATGCCCTCGAACAAAGGGAAAACGAGGCTCGCTGACATAGAATCGCAATCTTCAGAAATTAACGGCGCGCTGCGGCGCAGGCAGCCTACCCACATGACCTTTGTAGCTTTGAGGCCTGGTTGAAGCTTAACCCGCGAATCTAGCCAGTATTGATTATCCGATGAGGTCGGCGGCCGTGCCTCGTGCGGAGGCGTGCACGCCGCGGGTCGGCAGCGTTGGGTCCGGGTATGAGATCTGGGGCCAGTCATCGGCGTCAGCCTTCACGACACGGCCGCAGCGCATACTGGCCCAGTCTGTGCCACGAGCCGCGACCGAGCGTTCCAGCGGGGGACAGAAGGCGAAGCAGACTACGTAGTTGGACTTCGACTCGGGCGGCACGCAACGTGCTTTGGGTCACGAAGCAGAGTCAACCCACCTTCTCTAGGATGACACCATGGTTCTTTCGCCCAATCTGCAGCTCTCGCTCGCGTCCACGGCGCGCCAAAATTTCGAGTGGCGTGCCGACGTCGGCCCCTGGCGTTGGCTCATCCTGAGCGCGCTCGGCGTGGCTCCGGCTGCCTGCGGCGGGCACGCGGAGGCGGACCCGGCGGCATCAAATGGAGTGAACCTGGAGAGCCAGGGCGGGACGGGCGGCACGCAACACCCGAGTACGGGTGTCGGCGGCAGCGGAACCATTGGGATGCCGGGCGGCGTTGGGGGTACCTCGACGGTGGAGGCCGGCGGCAGTGGCCCCACGCCCGAGCCCACGTCAACGCCTTCCACGTGTCAGAACGCGAGCGAGCTCGGAGGGGGTTGGTTGCGCTGCGACAACGGCATGTTGCATCGTGCAACTATGGGCACCTGCCCTTCCAGCCTGCCTCGGCCCTACCCCGTGAGCATTCCGCCCGGATACGCCGGCTCCGCCGACGCCGGCGTCGGCGCGTACCCCGCGCAGCTGTCCTGCCGGCAGGATAGCGATTGCACAGCAAATGCCTATGGACATTGCGATTGGCTGCACGGGCAGGTGAGTGGCTCCTACTGTAACGATGGTTGCGTCGTCGATGCCGATTGCGGCGCGGGCAAGGTGTGCGTTTGCGGGAGCCTCGTCGGTCAGTGCGCACCAGCGCTCTGCGCCACGGACGCCGACTGCGCCGGGCGGCTGTGTGGAGATTACGTCAGCAGTCCAGGTTGCGGAGGTATGGCCTTCGCCTGCCAGACCGAGGCTGACGAGTGTGCCGCTGGCAGCGATTGCACCGAGCACCCGTACTGTACATTGGACGCTAGCCGCGGCTCGCGTGTTTGTTCGGGAGCGGTGTGCGCGATCGGCCGCCCCTTCCTGGTTGCCGGGCGAGAGCGCTTGGCTTCGCCCGTGGCTCGCGTGGACTGGTCTTCGCCAGCGCCAGCCGACAGAACTGCCGGCGCCGACATCGACGCGGCCTTGCGCGCCGAGCTGGTGCGTGGCTGGACCGAGCAGGGGCTGATGGAGCACGCCTCGGTGGCCGCCTTCGCGCGGTTCTCGTTGCAGCTGCTCGGCTTGGGCGCGCCGCCGCAGCTGGTGGCGCGCGCGGCAGAAGCCATGCAGGACGAAATCCGGCACGCACAGGCGTGCTTCGGTCTGGCCCGCCACTACTCTGGCGGCGACATCGGCCCGGGGCCCTTGGCCATCGCCGGCGCGCTCGAGGGGTGGGATCTGTGCTCGGTCGTGCTCAGCACCCTCTTGGAAGGGTGTATCGGCGAGACAGTTGCCGCGCTCGAGGCCGCCGAGGCGTTGGCCCACTGCCAGCATCCAGCCACGCGCGCGGTGCTAGAGCGCATCGCGGTCGAGGAGAGCCGGCACGCGGAGCTCGCCTGGCAGTTCGTGGCCTGGGCGCTCGCGACCGGCCCTGAGCACTTGAAAGTGCGCGTCGAGCAGGCCTTTGACGCGGCGCTCGCCAGCGGCGGCGGCGGCGACGTCAGCCCGAGCACGTTCGAGCTCGAGCTCTTGCGGCGCGGCATCCTGAGCGCCGGGCTGCGTGCTGCGCTGCGCGAGCGGGTGCTGGCGGAAGTGATCGCGCCCTGCGCGCGATCTCTGCTGGGGCGGCGGCAAGCCGCCAACCACGTGGGCGCCCACGAGCACGTGCGGCTCGCGCCCTGGGCCTAGTACTTCATGCCCTAAGTCCGTGCCGGGTTCCCCCCGCCCCCGCTGCGCGGGTTCTGCGCGGGTGAGGGGCGGGTCGAACCCGGCCAGATGGGCCTCTGTGCATTCGGTACTTCCTCTACATTGGGAGAAACCCGGCGCGGACTTCGGGTTTCTCCTACTAGTGCCTCGCAACGCGGCGGCCCTTCGGGTGAACCGCGCCGCCGCCTGCTCGGCGCTTGGGAGGCGACGGCTCCCAGAAACGTTGCTCGGCGAGGATGTGCTCGCGCATGAAGTCGATGAAGACGCGCGTACGCGCCGGGAGCCAGCGCGCCTCGGGGTAGACGATGTAGATCGGCCGCGGCGGTGTTTCGAAGCTCGACAGCACGACCCGGAGGGCGCCGCTCGCGACGTAAGGCGCCACCTGGTAGGCGAAGAAAGTGCCGACGCCAAGCCCTGCGACGCAAGCTCCTGCGGCGGCCGCGACTTGATTGAAGCTGAGGTTGCCCTTCACCGCGACCGAAATGGCCTTACCATTGGCCTCGAAGGCCCAGCCGGGTGCACCTTCACGCCAGACCCGGATGCAGTTGTGAGCCAGCAAATCCTTCGGCTGCTCGAGCGCGCCCGAGCGACCGAGGTAGCTCGGCGCCGCCACCGTCAGGCGGCGCATGCTGCCTACCTGGAGAGCGATCAGCGAAGAGTCCGGTAGCAGGCCGATGCGGATGCCGACGTCGATGCCCTCCTCGACCAGGTTCACCACGCGATCGAAGAGCTGCACGTCCACGCTCACCTTTGGGTAGCGCTGCACATAAGCGGTGATTCCGCCGGTGACATGGCGTTCTCCGAAGAACACCGGCGCGGTGACCACGAGCTTGCCCTGCGGCTCGGTCTGCTCGGCGTGAAGCTCTGCCGCAGCTTCCTCCACCGCGGCCTGCACCTCACGGCAGCGTTCGAGATAGCGGCGCCCCGCATCGGTCAAAGCTATGCGCCGTGTCGTGCGATTGAAGAGGACCATCCCGAGCTCCGCCTCGAGCGCAGCGAGCAAGCGCACCACCGTCGGCAGCGAGCTGCCCTGCAGGCGGGCCGCCGCCGTGAGGCTGCCGGCGTCGGCAATCGTGACGAAGCTGCGCATGGCCCGGAGCATGTCCATGCGGTTACATTACTCCATAAAGTGGAGTAGTTAACTTCACAATTGGGCATTTGATTCAATCTTGGGATGGTCCATCTTGCTCTCGTCAATCCCCACACGCAGGCAGGTCATGGCGTTCAAATCACCAACACGGCCGATTCGGCTGCACCGCTTCGCTCGCTCAGGCCACTGTCATCGGGTGGAGCTGCTGCTTTCGCTGCTGTCTTTACCTTTTCAAGCCATCGACGTGAACCTCGGTAAAAATGAGCAAAAGTCCACTCGGTTTGTCGCGATGAACGCCTTCGGGCAGGTGCCCGTGATCGAGGATGGCGGCCTCACGCTCGCCGATTCGAACGCCATCTTGCTGTACCTCGCGGCCGAGTACGGCGGTGTGCGTTGGGCCACGGAGGCGCCGGCGCTCGCGGCGGAGCAGCAGCGCTGGTTCTCCGTCGCCGCAGGGCCGCTCGCCTTTGGGCCTGCGGCAGCGCGCGCCCATCGTTTGTTTGGCAGCCCGGTGGACCTCGAGGCGGCCCAGGCCAGGGCTCATGCGCTCTTTCGGGTCATGGATAACCACCTCGCCACCAGATCCTTCTTGTTGGGCGTCGAGCTCACGCTCGCGGACGTGGCCAACTACGCTTACGTCGCGCACGCGCCCGAAGGTGGGGTCTCGCTCGACGGCTATCCGCACGTTCGCGAGTGGCTCGCACGCGTCGAAGCGACCCCGCGCTTCGTCGGCATGCCGAAGAGCCCGCCGGAGGCCTGAGCGACATGCGCGGCGAGCGACCGAGGGATGAGGGAGCCTTCCACGAGGGCGAAGTCGCGCTCCAGCGCGAGGCGGGCGTGTCCGAGCGCATGCATCGGCTTGGGCCTCAGATCATGCGCGCCTCCTTGCCCGAGCAACATCGGCGTTTCTTCCCACTCTTGCCATTCATCGTGGTCGGCTCGGTCGATGAACGCGGCCAGCCCACGGCGTCACTGCTAGGGGGCCCGCCCGGCTTCGTCCATTCGCCGGACCCGGAGAGCTTGCGTATCGACGCGCTGCCAGCCCAAGGTGATCCGCTCGACCGGAATCTCCAGGTCGGCACGTCCCTCGGATTGCTGGGCATCCAGCTCCACACTCGGCGGCGCAATCGCGTCAACGGCAGCGTGCTCACGCGCGACGAGGTGGGGTTCTCCCTGGAAGTCGACCAGAGCTTCGGCAACTGCCCGAAATACATCCAGCCGCGTGAGGTGGTCTACTTAGGCAGCGACGAGCCTGGTGAAGCGAGCGTCGCTGCCGGCCTCAGCGCTCCCCAACGGGCCCTGGTGGAGGCAGCGGACACTTTCTATCTCGCGAGTGCGCACCCTGAAGCGCCGGCCAGCGTCACACCTTCGCACGGCGTCGACGTGTCCCACCGGGGCGGACCGCCGGGGTTCGCCCACTTCACGGACGATAGCAGCTTCATCATCCCCGATTTCCGCGGTAATAACCTGTATAATACTCTCGGCAACCTGCAGCTCAATCGCCTCGCCGGACTGTTGTTCGTCGACCCCGTGCAAGGTCACCTGCTGCAGATCGAAGCGAGCGCCGAGCTGCTGCACGGCTCACACCCGCTCGCGCATCCCGAGGGCACCGGTCGCATCGTGCGCTGCCGCGTGCTCCAGACTCGCTGGTTCCCGCGAGCCTCCCCGCTGCGCTTCAGCGCACTTCTGGAAGCCCCTCCACTGATCGAGCTTTGAAGCTCAGCTGGCGCCCGCTGCAACGTGCCACGTCAGCCGCAAATGAGCGGTCGTGACACTGCGCGTCGCCGTATCCAGACCAGCCACGCTCCGTCTCCGACGTGGTCCTGTCACACGAGGCGCAGCCCCTGTGGGTGATTCAGCAGGCGCGCAGTGCCCTGTAGCCGCCCGAGACGAGCTTTGCAGGCCCCTTGACATTTTCGGAGGATTTGCCGAGGTGTTCTGCTCGAGAATGACAAACGCAATCGAGACCATCGGGTTGGTCAAGAGCTTCGGAGAAACGCGGGCGCTGGACGACTTGAACCTGACGATCCGCGGCGGCTCCGTCTATGGTCTGCTCGGCCCCAACGGTGCTGGGAAGACCACCGCCATCCGCGTGCTCACGACGTTGCTGAAGCCGAGCGGTGGCAAAGCCATGGTGCTCGGCCTGGACGTGGCGCAAGACGCGGCGGCAGTTCGGCAGAAGGTCAGCCTCACCGGCCAGTACGCGTCCGTGGACGAAGACCTGACGGGGCACGAGAACCTGGTCCTGGTGAGCCGCCTCCTCGGCATGTCCTGGGCCGACGCTCGCAGCCGCGCGACGGAGCTGCTCGCCGCGTTTGCTCTCTCGGATGCCGCGAACCGCCAGGTGCGGGCCTTCTCAGGAGGCATGCGGCGCCGCATCGACATCGCCGCGAGCCTCGTCACCCGCCCGGAGATCCTATTTCTAGATGAGCCGACCACAGGGCTCGACCCACGCAGCCGTAACCAGGTCTGGGATCTGGTTCGGCAGATCGCAGCAGACGGCACGACGGTTCTGCTCACCACGCAGTATCTGGAAGAGGCAGACCGCCTCGCGGAGCGGCTGGCGGTCATCGATCATGGGCGGGTCATCGCGGAGGGAACGAGCACTGAGCTCAAGGCATCCATCGGCGGCAATGCTTTGCGTTTTCAGCTCGCCAACCTGGAGCAGCGAGCGGAGGCGCACGCGCTCGTGAGCCGCCTCTCGGTCGACAGTGTCTTACCGAATACGGATCCGACGGCGATCTCGGTCAAGGTGAGCGATGCGGCCGCCGCCGCAGACCTGCTGAGCGCCCTGTCGCGGGCCAAGATCGTGCTGAGCGATTTTTCTCTAGGTACACCGAGCCTGGATGACGTCTTCTTCACGTTGACGGGGCGCCCGCCTAGCAAAGAGACCGCGCCGGATGCGGGGGAGGTCAGCTCGTGAGCATGGATGTCATTCCTCCCGAGCGCGAGGCTCTCCGCCTGCGCCCCCGGCCCGAGCCCGCCTCAGCGGCATCTGCTGTCGTCACCCTGGCCTGGCGCGCCATGCTCAAGATCAAGCACGTGCCCTTTCAATTGTTCGACGTGACCGTTACGCCGATCATGTTCACGCTGCTGTTCACGTACATCTTCGGGGGCGCGCTCGCGGGGTCGCCCGGCACTTACATCCAGTTCCTGCTCCCCGGCATCCTGGTGCAGACGATCATCTTCATCACCGTGTACACCGGCGTCGGCGTCAACACCGACATCCAGAAGGGGCTGTTCGACCGCTTCCGTTCGCTGCCGATGTGGCAGCCCGCGCCCATCCTCGGCGCGCTCGCCGGCGACCTGTTTCGCTACTCGATGGCGGCCCTCCTGATCATCGTGCTCGGCCTCATCCTCGGCTTCCGTCCCGCCGCCGGCATGCTCGGCGTGTTCCTCGCGTTCTTGCTCGTGCTCGTCTTTGCCTTCGCCATCTCCTGGATCTGGATCATCTTCGGCATGCAGGTGAAGACACCGGAATCGGTGATGACCACCAGCTTCGTCTTTCTCATGCCGCTCACGTTCGCCAGCAACATCTTCGTCGGCCTCGACACGATGCCGCCCTGGCTGCGAGCCATCGTCCGCCACAACCCCGTCACCCATCTCACCGACGCCTCGCGCGGCCTCATGCACGGCACCGGCGCGGCCGCCGACGTGCTCTGGGTCCTCATCTCCTCCGCCGTCATCGTGTCCATCAGCGCCCCGATCGCCATGCGCATGTATGGCCGCGAGCGCTGACGGCGCCACGCTCATGAGGGGCGAAGGCGGCGCGGGAAGATGCTGGGCGGACGCGATCGACACTGTGGTAGGCTGTTCCGATGGCCTTCAGGTTGAGGAGCGCGGCATGCTGGCTGGCATTCGCGTCGGCGCTGAGCTGCTCGGTGGACGAGCGCAGGCCGACGGTCTCGACCGCAGCCGTCATGCCTCAGTGCGAGCTGGGCGGGGACTTGCCGCGCTGCGACGGCGCTTTCGTGGAGCGCTGCAACGCGCCGGGCACCTGGCAACGGGAGCCGGCACCCTGCGAGCTCGGGTGCAGGGACGGCGCGTGCGTCCAATCGGGCACCGGCCCCGAGCGCCCTGGGCAGGCCACTGACTGTGGCAACGACGGCGATCCCTGCGACGACCGCTCGTTCTGCACCGTCGCCGACACATGCGTCGCGGGCCAGTGCCAAGGCACGCCTCGTGACTGCGACGACGGGGTCGCTTGCACGCTCGGGGACGCCTGTGACGAAGACAGCGATGAGTGCTTGCCCGGGGCGACTCAGTGCGCCGAAGCTGAGCTGTGCGATGCGACGTCGGGCGAGTGCTCCTTGGGCTGCTCGGGTTGCGTGCTCGCGGGGGTTTGCCATGCCCAAGGGGCCGCCAATCCAGCCAACCCCTGCGAGGTCTGCGACCCTGCGGCGAGCGCAGACGCCTTCACTGCGGCTGGCAGCACCGTCGCCTGTGACGATGGCATCGCCTGCACCGAGGGCGATCGGTGCGAGAGCGGCAGCTGCGCCGGCACGCCGCTCCCCTGCGCCTCTGACGGGCGTTGCAGCGAAAGCACGGGCACGTGCGTGGGCGCCTACACCGTCGCGCTCGGCGCCGCGAGCGTGGTGATTGCTCAGGGCTCGTCAGCCAGCTTATCCCTAAGCCTCGCGCGCGGCGAGGACCACGCTCTGCCCGTGGTCGTCAGCGTAACAGGGTTGCCGCCGGGGGTGGATGCCGAGGCGCTCGAGCTATCGGGCAACCAAGATTTCGGTACCCTCACGCTCAGCGTGGCACCCCAGGCCGCGGAAGGTGTGCGCACCCCGCTGACCGTGCGCACCAGCGACGGCTTGCGCGTCGTGAGCCAGCCTCTCGAGCTGTTCGTGCGCGGCGAGCCCGGCAGCCTTGATCTCTCCTTCGGGGACGGCGGTACGGCGAGGGCCGCGCCCGCCGGGGCACCGGGTTTTCAGGGAACGCGCGTCATCGTCGACGCCGACGATCGCATCCTCGTCGCCGCCACGAGCCGCTTCGTTCTCGACCCCCTCGGCGTCCCCGCCAGAGCCAGCCTCACGCGCCTCTCCGCAGAGGGCGCGCTCGACGCCGCTTTCGCCGATGGCGGCACCTACCTCGAGACGCCAGGCAGCCCGGGCCTCGGCGAGGGCCCGACCACCTTTTTCGGCGGCGTGGCTCTCGCTCCCGGCGGCTACGTCCTTGTGGGGCCCCTCGGTGAAGGCGCCGTGCAGGAAGCCTCCTTCATCACACGCTTGGGCGTGGCCGGCGATCGCGCGCCCGGCTTCGCTGCCCCCACCCTCGGCGGCGGCCTACGCCTGAGCGCCGTCGCCGTGCAGAACGGCACCCTCTTCGCGGTAGGCCAGAACCTCGGTAACGCTGCCCTCTACCGCTCCGGCCTCGACGGCGGTAGCGCGCTGCGCGTCACCGACTTCAGCATCCTGGCGTCCCTGCAGGCCGTGTTCTGGAGCCCTGCGGATAACGACTTCGTCCTGGCCGGCAACTGCGACCCCGACGCCTGCTTCGCTCGGCTCAATGACGCCGTCACGCCCCCTCAGATAGCGGTGAGCCGCATCACCGATCTCGCCCCCAGCACGACCTCCATCCTCGACGCCACCGCCGACGCGCAGGGGCGTTACTTCGCGATCGCGAGCCGCTGGAACCTCGTGCGCTTCCTGCCCGACGCCGTGCGCCCGCCCGGCGTCTTCAACTTCACCGTCGTGGTCGACCCCCTGGCGAGCGGAGGGAGCTCGCCACAAGGGGTCGAGCGCTCCGGCGATCGCCTCTACGTCGCCGCCGCGCTCCCCGACCCCGGAAGCGAAACCGCCATCCCTGCGGTCGTGCGCTACTCGACGAGCTGGGCCAGGGACGTGACGTTTGCGGCGGGCGGCGTGGCGCAGCTCGATGGCGCCGTCGAGGTGGGGAGCTCAGTGGACGTCGCCGTGCAGCGTGACGGGCGGGTCATCGTGTCGACCGTCGATCAGGGGGAGCTCGTCGTTTATCGAGTTTGGGATTGAGCGGTCACTAACCCCGGGCCGTCTGCTACGCGCAGTCCCGAGCTCTGCCGGTGAGGGCATTTGCGCGCGTTTGGTCAATTATGAGGTCTACCGTGCAAGGATCTGCGACAGGATGTTCGTGGCACGGCTGTCGCCATGCTCTTGCTGACCTGACTCGTGATACGTTGCAGCATGCTCTCGGGGTGCGCGAGCACCTCAGGGCGTCCTTTCGGCGCGGAATTTCACACCTTCGCGGCGCTCGCTGCGCCCGTTCGGAGCTCGTATGAAGCAGGCGTTTTCGATTCGATTCTCAGAGGCACTGGCCCTCTACTTATCCGTTCTCGGCTGCGCGGGGGGCGAGCCCTCGGATGAGGTGGCCGCGGCGCTCCCAGGCGGGGGTGCCCCGAATCAAGAGGCGCCCGCTTTGAGCAGTATGCCCGGCGTCCCTGCCGCGAGCGCTAGCCCTGCGCAGCCCCCGCCGTGCTCGGGAGCCAATTGTGTCTGCCCGCAAGGT
This sequence comes from Deltaproteobacteria bacterium, assembly GCA_043747815.1. Lineage (GTDB taxonomy): Bacteria > Myxococcota_A > Polyangia > Polyangiales > Polyangiaceae > SZUA-265. The sequence goes on along the minus strand of JAYTOL010000244.1, from coordinate 27,325 downwards.
CAGAGCTCGTGTCTCGGATCGCTGCTCGGCGCCAACAGCGACAGCGCCACCTGCGTGAGCCTGGGCTCGGACGCCGCCAACTGCGGAGGTTGCGGGGTCATCTGCGCGCTCGGTCAGGTCTGTAACGCCGGCGTTTGCTCGGCCGCATGCGGCGTCGGGCTCACCCAGTGTGATACGGCCTGCGCCGATACGAGGACCGACGCGCAAAACTGCGGCGGCTGCGGCCTCGCTTGCGGCGCTGGGCAGTGCGTCAACGGGGCTTGCCCGCCCGGCAAGGCGTGCGCCTTGAAGAAGGAGGTCGTGGCGCCGGGCCTCGCGGACTTCGAGACGTACGTGGCGGGTGCTGCGCCGGAGACGTTCGGTTTCAGCTTCAACGCCGCGCCCGGCACGCCGCTCGCCGTGTACGCGGGGCCCTATCAGTACAGCGACGGCACGGGTGCTCAAGCCTTGGCGATGGTGCCCGGCAACATGAGCAACTACGCCGCCAGCATCTCGAACACGGGCGCGAGCGTCTGGGGAGGTGGGCTCGGCTTCTGGATGGGTTGCATCGACGCCTCGAGCTACGACGGCATCGCCTTCTCCATTCGCGGGCAGGTGCCCGGTGGCAGCGTCACCCTCTCCACGCCGACGGAGAGCACCTCGGCCCCCGCCGTCGATGACCCGAACGCGGGTGGCACCTGTCTCGCGGGCTGCGTTGCTCCGACGGCGCCGGTTCCCGTTACCGCCGAGTGGCAGCGCGTCGTTCTGCCGTGGTCAGCCTTCGCGCCCGGCACGGCAGATCAGGCGACGCTCCCCGTATCCGGCGATGGAATTACCGGTCTGAGCTTCGCGGTCGCGCTCGAGTGGGCGGAGGTTCCGGGTGCGGCGGGCACCTATGGCCCGGTGAGCGCGCCCTATGAGCTCGCCGTCGATGACATCGCCTTCTTCCGCACCACCGAGCTGTGCGCGGCCGGGCAGGTCGTCTGCGACAGCGGCTGTGTCGACCTCGTCAGCAGCAACGACCACTGCGGGGCCTGCGGCAACGCCTGCACCGGCGGCAGCACCTGCGCTGGCGAACGAGGCTGCGCCTGCCCCGATGGCCTGACCTTCTGCGGGGGCAGCTGCGTGGACGTCGCGACGGACACGAGCCATTGCGGCGCTTGCGGGAACTTCTGCGCCATCGGGGCGGCGTGTAACGCCGGGCAGTGCAGCGGCGACGCGGGCACGACGTCCAATCGATGTGGGCAGCCCACTCGCCGGCTCGGCAACCCTTTCGGATGCGAGTTTGGGTGGGGGGCAAATCCGGATTTTGCACCGCAGCCGTTCGTGACGTTTGCGACCAAATGGGTGGGTTATGAGCCCGACCCCGCGCGCTGTGACGGCTGTACGTGGCTCTCGAGCTTCAACGGCACGGACGTGATCCCGACCTACATCGCCTACTTTACGGCGTTCCGCGCCAACACCGACGCAGGCCTCGGCGACTGTAACCTGGATTTCGATGGCAATAACCTGTGCACGGGGGGCGCGCAGTTCATCCGCAGCAACCGCGCCCGGCTAATCTCGATCTACGCGAGCTACGCGCGCGGCTCTTACGCCATCCATCCGAACGGCCCCGTGCTCTGGATCATCGAGCCCGATTTCATACAGTATACCGGCGGCACCAACGCTCTCAGCATGCAGGAGCTCGGACAGTTCGCGTCGGATATCATGTGTGCGATCAAGAGCAACATGCCCAACGCCGTCATCGCGCTCAACCACTCGACCTGGACCCGCGACGCGGAGCTCCGGAGCTACTGGCAAAACATGCCGCTCGATCTCATCGATATGGTCCACGTCACGAGCATGGCCAACGTGCCAGGTGGCTACTTCAACGATTACGACGCCATCGGCCGCGACGACGGGACATTCCGCTTCTTGAGCCAGCTCACCGGCAAGCCGCTTCTGGCGGATACGAGCTTTGGGATCACCACCCAGGAAGACTCGTGGTCCACGGGCAACGCGGCGACGCTCAATGCACGCATCGCCGAGGGCGTCGTGGGTGCGCTCATCTACCCCACGCCGAACGCCTACGAGCAGCGCATCAACGGGCTCAGGCCGCAGCTCGGCTCCACCTGTGAATGAAACGCGGGTCCGCTTCGAACGCGTGTTTGCGGCACGAGCGAGCCGATCTGGGTCAGCTCGGCTAGCCCCTTTTTGAGGCAGCACCTTTCTTCCCTTGCCGACGCGCTACGAAGCATGCGCGGGCCGTGCGCCGGCGCTGAATAATTGCGCGCGCGGCGTTGCTGCGCAGATCAGCATTCATGCTTTCCCGAGCGTGCCCAAACGCCCTGTTGCTTTGGCGGGTGGCGTGACCCACCCTAGGGGAGCGATGGCATTTTCCGTGCTCGTTCTGCGATCGTTTCTGGAGAGTATGGAGCGCATGGACATCGCGCGGGACGACCTTTTGGTCGGCGTGCTCGCCGAGTCCGCGCTCGAACGAGAAGATCTCTGGCTAGAGAACGCGCAGTTCTACGAGGTGGTCGCCCGCGGTCTTCGGCTGTCAGGCGACCCAGCGCTCGGGTTACACACGGGCGAGGGCTCCAACTTCATGGCCTTCGACGCGGCGGGGCTGTTGTTCTCGCTCGTGCCCACCTTCATGGACGCAGTCGCCGCGATGGCGCGCTACCACAACGTCGCTCGGGATGAGCAGGACGTGTTCTTGCTCGAGGAGGAGGACACGTTGGTGGTTCGCTATGACTTGTTTGACGCCAAGCCACCCGTCCGAGAGTGCCTGGCCGAGCTGGTGCTGTCCTGCCTAGCGAGCCTGCTCCGCCAGTTTGCTGGGCGCGGCGGCGTGCCGCGACGGGTCGAGTTTGACTATCCCGCTCCTCTCCACGCCGCCGAGTACGAGCGCGTGTTCGGCTCTGAAGTGCTCTTCGAGCAGAGCCGAGTGGCGCTCGTGGTGGATCGGAAGCTGGCGCAGCGTGAGCAGCTCTTGGCCCGGCCCGAGCTGGCTGACGAGCTTCGCCGGCGTGCCGAAGCGCGGCGCCGGAGCGGCGCGTATCCTCGGACCATCGTGGGGCGAGTGCGCTACCATCTGCGAGAGAGCTGGACCTCCGGGCAGCCCAGCATGGAAGGCGTCGCGCGCAGCATGGGGATGAGTCAGCGATCGCTCCACCGGTACCTGGCTCGTGAAGGGGCAGATTACCGTTCGATCCTGGCCGAGGCGCGCTGTGAAGTGGCCGCTCAGCTCCTGCGGCAACCCGGCCTGGGAGTGAAGCAAGTCTCCCACGAGCTCGGGTTCGCCAACTCCAGCGCCTTCTACCGTGCCTTCAAGCGCTGGATGGGCTGCAGCCCCTCCTCGTATGCCGCCCGGGACAGGTCGCCTAGGCTGGAGTCGCCGGCGCCAGATTTAGGCCGACGTTGACTGACCCCGTGTAGCCGGTTGCCGTTCTCACGAGTGTCAGCAGGGCTCCGTCACCGGGCGCTGGCGTTCCAACCGGCGGCGGAGCGGGGTCGGCGGCGGCACCAGGCCCCGTTCCCAGAAAGACCTGATCATTCGAGTTGCGCACCACTCGCCCTGGCAAGTAGGGCGCACTAGCCAACACTTCATCGGAAGTCTCGTCATCGAAGTACATCTGGGAATTAAACTCGTAGATCATGCCCCCCTGCGCCGACGGCACCCTCACCTTGAAGTGGATGTGAATGGTACGTGACCCGTACCAGCCGGGGTAAATGGTCCGAAAGCGAACTGTGCCCGAAGCGTCCGTGTCCTGATAACCGCGCAGGTATTTCGAATCGGAGGTGTCCAGCATCTGAATGAAGTTGCTCTCCAGCCCCGAGTAAACTCCCACCGCGTCGCATTGCCAGACCGCGACCCTCGCTCCGGCGAGGGGGGCACACTGCGAGCCATTCACGGCATTGAACTTCATGACCAGGCTGAGTGGAACGGCGCTCACGATCTGCGGGATCGTTTCGCCCTGCACCAGATCGCCCCGGTTGAGCTCCGGCGCCTCCACGTAGAAGGGGCCCTCCGTTGCCTCTGGATAAAGCACACACGAGAGCGGCTCCTCCAGCTCTCCCGTCGCGCCGTCAGCCGCGCCATCGCCCTCTCCGCCGCACCCGAAGATCGGGCTCACCAACGTCGCCATGGAAATGCCGCGCAGCACGTCCCTTCGGCTTGGCCTTGCGGAGTAAAAGGAACGGGGCTTGGTCGGACGTTGCTCATTCATGATCTGCCTCTCAGTGGGATAGACTCGACTGAGTTCAGCAGCCCGCGAGAATCCGAGCAAGCGCGAGCACTATGCCGCAATGGCCAGGCGGCACCCCAACTGGCCAAGCGGCGACCGGTGCCCGACTTGGCTCGCGTTGGACGCCCGAGAACGAGCTGCGCGCGCCGGTGATTAGGTCGGCGGTCCCGAGCTGCTCGACCATCGGGGGGCCGCGTTCGTTTCATGGCTTTGCGAGCGAGTGTGCCCACGGCTTACATCGCGCCCAGGCCGCGGGCTGCTTGGTCAACCACGAGACGTCGAACGGTCGTTCCGAGGGACGCAAAAAGAGAATCAGTGCGCCGAACATTGCCAACCCGAAACTGACCAGGCCATGAACGACCATGATGCCGCCGTGTAAGAAGAGCCCGGCCACCAGCAACCACCCCCGGTAGCGCTTGTTCATGGTGAGTCCCATGAACAAGGCGATTTCGACGAGGATGACTGACCAAGTCAATGGGGCGACGGCGGTGCTCGTCAGTAGGGGAACCAATGCCGGGCGAAGCCAGCTCGGAGCTCCGAAGGTAGGATGCGTCAGCCAGTAGTACAGGGCTGTACCGTCCTTCCATTCGGCGACGCCCAATTTGCCCACGACGGAGTCGAAGTAGATGGCCGCTACTTGCAGCCGGATGGCGAGCTGCGCAGACAGCGCCAAGAGTGGGATCGTTGCTCTCGCGGGGCCTGGCGGCTGGACCGCGGGGACGGCGGACGCCAACCAATGCCAGGACCGTTGATCCGTCAGCGCTATGGGTAGCAGTAGCAATGTGATGATGGCCGTGACCTGATCACCTCCTTCCACCATGCCCGCATTGGCTTGCACGCTCCACGAGATCCACCAGTGGAGGAGCGCGGTATACCGTGGCCGCCAGCCGGACGCGATGACGACAAGGGCAGCGACGAGCAACCAACGGCCGGCGTCGAGGTCGTGCGACATGAGACAAAACGCGCCGGCGCCTCGCAGTCCGTTACAGTACGGTGGCGGCTCAGCCCCCGCCACCAGCGGGAACAAGATGCTCGAATCGTTGAACGCCAGGGTCAACGCCGTCCCGAACGCAAGCAAGCTGCGCGCAAGACCGTACACGTTAGTCCACGGAGCGGCAGTGCTCGACACTCGCAGTGCCCAACGTCCCATGCGGGTCAGCATGACACCTCTACCTTTGCAACGCGGGCTGGCATCACGAACGGGGTTTTCACGGAGGTCCAGCCCCATGGCACCGGCTTCTGCACGACGAAGCCGATCGTTCCGCATAGGGTCGGCGTTGGCGACGGGCTTTCCAAGCGGTAGGCGGTCTGCATACGGTCCAAGCAATCAATCGGCGCATCGGTGCACTCCCGCCAAGCGGCGCTCGGCAGATGATAGGTCAGAAGCCCCGCTTCGGCGCCCTGCGCTCTCGGTTTTTTGCTAACTCCAAAACCGTTGCTGGGCTCGGCGTTAGGGCCCAGGTCAGCGGAGTGCCAACTCCCATCCCGCATCTCGAGCAGTCGCATCTGCGCAACTTGAGGGTCTTTGGTGAAAAACTTCCAGCCCTGGGGCAAGATCAAATCCGAACGCAACATCCGGGTCATCGGCAACGCGACAGGATTGAAGGCCATGCTGGCGTGCAGAGTGCACACCGCGAGCCCACCCCAAGCGCTCATCAGCACCAAAGTCACGAGCCCCATCAGCTGCGCCTGGCTCTCGTCTCGACTATTTTTCGACATGACAGACTCCTTCGAAGGAGGAGGGCAGCGCCCGCTGCCCTCCTCGGTGAAACACCGCCAGATAAGCGAGGTCGTTACTGCAGCTACGGGAGCAATCCCGCAAAGCTGTTCGTCAAATCCCCGACGACTAGGTTGCTCTGAAAGGACGATGAGTACGGATCCTCACCGATTACGGCCACGATGGTGACCACGACCGCGACCGCTATGATCGCCACTGCGTAGACGGCAATTTCGACCTCGACGACGGGGTCGAGTGGCGGGAAGGGATCGATTGGGATGGGTCTTCGCGGGATCGTGGCTTTCAAGACCGACCCGTCGGGTTCAGCCACCGGCAGAAGGGAGGTCAACAGTACGTCGGTAACCTGTCTCAAACCAGCGCCCACTTGCAGCGGGTCACCACTCGTGATGCTGTCGGCGAAGTCGATGAAGGCTCTGCTTTCGACAGTTCGCATGGCGGCGGCCATGGCCAGGCTGTCTGGTGCCTCCAAAAACTGCGAAAGCCCGCTTTCTAACTCGGCCCGAGAAACCGCACCTTTCGATACGACTCCGGCCAATGTGGACAGACTATCGTTGGTTGCGGTAGCGTCGTGCCGTGGCTGGGCAGCGCACTGGCTGCCGTTGCCCTCGGTGCAGTACGCCGCGCGGGACGCGGCGAGGTCGGAGAGCTTGGCCGCGAGCTTGGAGGTGTCGAGCCCTTCGATGGCTTTCGAATCGTCCCGGGTGTTCGCCATGCGGTGCGCAGCGGGCCCTTCGCCAAGGACGACTCCGCGGAAGATGAGCTCCCCGACCACATCCTTGCACGCATCGCTGTCACGCGCTGATGAGCATTGCGGTGTTGCGCTGATTGTTGCGTTGAAATCGTTGCCGTCGCCTTGGAGCGACGCTTCACCAGCGATATCTTCGGAGCCGCGCGAGGTCGTATCTGCCGAGCACGCCAGCGCGAACGTGATCCCGACAAGAGCGCCGAACTGTGTCTTGAACTTTGACATTCTTCCTCTTTCCGAGCAGGAGGAGGCGCCGATCACCCGAGACCTCGCGTTCACTTCACTATGAAGCGACAGAGTCTCGGCGGCGAAACTCCTGCCAGACTTGCATTCGGCACGTGCTGGACCCGAGTTGCTAAGTAGCTGTCGATCAAACGTTTTGGCGTGGCGGGGCGCGTCAGCGCGACGGAACGGCGTGCGTGGCTTTTGAGAAGTTTTCGCGGCGGTCTTGACAAACATTGGAGATGGCGTATTTTGAATGTCATCGAAATATCGAAATATGGTGAAGACACAAGATGCTTTTCGGGCCATTTCGGATCCCACACGACGCAAGGTGCTCAAACTCCTGCAAGGTGGCTCAAAGACGGCCGGTGAGCTTGCCGAGTCGTTCGAGATCACCAAGGGGTCGCTATCGCATCACTTCAACATCCTCAAAGCCGCTGATCTCGTCCGCAGCGAGCGGCGTGGGCAGCAAATCGTCTATTCGCTCAACACCTCGGTATTCGAGGATATGGCGGCTCTCCTGATCGAATTGTTTCAAGTCGACCGTCGGAAGAAAAAGTAGGCATGACCATGACTCGTACAAACGCTCTCAGCTTGGGCTTCGTGGTGCTTTCCTTCGGCGCCGCGGCTGCTCTTTACGGCCATCTTCCCGATCCGGTCCCCAGCCACTGGAACAGCGGTGGCGAACCCGATGGGTTCATGGCCAAACCATGGGGCGCTTTCGTGCTGCCGCTCGTCATGGCGGGGGTTTACATGCTCTTGGCGTGCATACCCCGAGTCTCACCGCGGGGCTTTCGCGTCGGGCGCTTCCGGGAGGCCTTTGGGGCGGTGCAGGTCGCGGTGCTCGCCTTTTTGGCGCTGGTGAGCGTGCTGGCGTTGCTGGCGGCTACCGGCGTAACGCTGTCGCCCAATCGCGTGATTCATACGGCGCTCGGTCTGCTGTTCATCGTCATTGGCAACTACATGAGCAAGTTCACGAGGAACTTCCTTGTCGGCATCCGAACGCCCTGGACGTTGGCAAGTGACGAAGTCTGGCTGAGAACTCATCGTCTGGGCGGCAGGCTTTTCGTGCTGGCGGGGCTCGTCCTGGTCGTTTCAGGTATGCTGGGCGGCGGACGCTCGGTCGTCCTCACTGCTGTGGGGATTGCGGCCGGTATCCCTGCGGTCTACTCCTACGTCGTCTACCGGCGCATCGAGACACTCAAGAATGGCTCCGCGCGGAGGGAGAGCTCGCATCCGAGCTGAAGAAGGCTTATGATTAGTTCTTCACAGGTCCACGCGATGTCTCAGGCCCGTCGACGAGGGCGGGCGATCTGTCGGGTGCTCGTCGCAGGGTTAGCGTTAGGCGCGGCGGGCTGTGTGGCGACTACGCGATCTCGTCCGGTGCCGTCGATGCCGCTAGCCACGGCCACCCCGGCAGATCCGCTGACCACGGCTTCTACGGCGCCGCCAGCCCAGCCTGGGACGACGCCCCCGACGACCGATAGAGATAGCGTGGCGGAGGAGTTTCTCAAAGCCCTGCAGGCGCGGGACGCGCCGCGTGCATGGGCACGGTTTGATGCCACGTTGAAGCTGGCCCTGCCGGAGGAGAAATTGGCAGCGCTCATGGCTTCACACCTCGCCGAGTTCGGGCCGCTGCGTTCATGGCGCGCGGTGCAGCGCGTGGCGCAGGGGGGAAAAGACGTACGCGTCTCTCGCCTCGAGTTCGAGCGCGGGCAGCTGCAGTCGATTATCGCCATCGATCGGAAAACGCGAGCGCTCGCGGGAATCTTCTTTCAGCCCGTGCCTGCCCCGGCAAGGCCCGCTCCGTACGCGGATGCCTCGAAGTTCAGAGCCGAAGAGGTATCGGTCGGTAGTGAGCCCTTCGTCCTTCCAGGGACGCTGACTCTGCCCGTTGGTGCAGGTCCATTTCCCGCCGTGGTACTGGTGCATGGCTCTGGCCCGAACGATCGGGACGAGACCGTCGGCGCCAACAAGCCCTTCAAGGATCTCGCTGACGGGCTCGCGTCTCAGGGGGTGGCTGTATTGCGCTATGACAAGCGCACCTTTGCGCATGGCACGCGCGTCGAGCCAGGCATCTCGCTCGATGACGAAGTGGTCGTGGATGCCGTTCTGGCCGTGCAACTGCTGCTGAAGCGGCCCGAAGTAGACGCGCGGCGCGTATTCGTGATTGGGCACAGCCTCGGCGCGTCGCTCGCTCCGGAGATCGCCCTGCGCGCCGAGCACGTAGCTGGCGCCGTATTGTTGGCCCCTGTGGGGCGCGCACCGTGGGACGCGGTTTTGGCTCAGATGCGCTATCTGGAGCTGCCCGAAGACAAGCTAAAGCCCGTGGAGAAGGCCGTAGCCCAGTTCCGAGCGGGAAAGTTTGAGGGCGAGCTGCTCGGCGTGCCCGCCGCCTACTGGCGTGACTGGGGCGCTCGTGATGGCGTCGCCATGAGCAAGAAGCTGCACAAGCCGATGCTGATTCTGCGAGGGGATCGCGACTATCAGGTCACCGACGAAGACCTCGCGACGTGGAGGAGGGGTTTGGTGGGCGCACGCAATGTTGAGCTCTCGACCATTGCGGGCGCCAATCACTTGTTCATCCAGGGCACGGGAAAACCAGGGCCGGCCGAGTACAGAACCCCCGGTCACGTCGACGCGAACGTGATCGCGCGCTTGGTGGCGTTCATCTCTAACGCGGGGTGAAGGGCAGCCCAACCTGCTCTAGGCATCGCTCCACGGCGAGTCGCAGTGCTCCCAATTCACTGCTTGCTCTTCAACGAGGGCGATAGTTCGTCGCAACCCGACCCGCTTGATTCGGCGAGAGCCTATGAAGAGCGCGGCGACTCTGCCTGCTGCTCGTCGAGCACTGCATCGGCGCAGCGCTTGGCAGGCGGGTCCACGGCACCGAAGGCCTCCGTGGTCCTCGAGGACCAGCATAGCGCCCGTGTGACCGCGAGCTCATCGGCTCATCGGCATCGGCCCTTTGGAGTCTATGCGAGTCGGATGCGGCTCGGATTCGATTGCGACCGCGTCGAGCGCGATGGCGCCATGGACGCTCACCGACGAGAGCCCGAGTCACGCTGTACTAGGGGATTGGCCCGCCACGACGGCTAAAGAGAGGGCACGCAGTGCGCGATGCTGCCCGTGCCTATACACACGCTGCCAGGGGCGCAAATCGGGAAGATGCACGGATACGTGTCCGGTGGCGTGACGCAGGTGCCAACACAGAGAGAAAGGACCTCGGGAGGGCAGTCCTCAGCTATTTCGCACACCTCACCAGCGGTGCAAGAGACGCCGAAAATCCCGCCGCAGCCCTCCCCCAAAGGTTGTTCCAGCTCACCGAGCGGCTCATTTACCAGCGACCGTTCCTCCTCCGTCGCGCCCTGCTCGGCAGCCGCAGGATCAGCGTGTTCAGATGCGCCGCAGCCGGCGACCACACCGCCGATGATAAACAACGAGACGACCCATGGATGATTGAGTAGCATAACACGCTCCATTCGATGCTTGGGTTTCCGGTCGAGGCACCGTGACCCCGAGCGGCAAGCGTTCCGAGCCTTTGTATCGGACCTCGATCGGCGACCGTTTCCGAAATTCGGACCTTGCCTATGATTCTGGAGCGACTCGCGAGGGGGACTGAAGTGGCTCGCGTTGGCGCGGTCGCGGCTCTCGGGTGAGACTACGTGGTAGAATAACGGAGGACGTGGTACGTCGGACAATCCGGAACAGGCCCCTTCGCCTGTCAGGAGGTGGATACTCTGATGGCGGATCGGAATGGCCCGCAACCGGCACCCAAGGCTCTCTGGGCAACCATTCAAGCCAATTTTCCTGTTGCTCGGAACGTCGGCATCTTCAATCGGCGCAATATTGCCGGTACGAGGACACCGTCTCTGCACTCAGAAGGACGCGCCCTGGACATCGGCCTAAACGCGTTTGATGCGAACGAGGTCGTCATTGGTGACAGGCTATTTCAGATCTTCTGCGACTTGGGTCAGGCAATGCAGCTCGAGGAAGCAATCTGGAGGCGACAGATCTGGAGCGCTCGCCGGCCGTTGGTCCACCAATATACTGGGCACCGCGCTCACACTGATCACGTCCACGTAGGGTTCACACGCCCCGGCAGCCAACAGATCGGAACGCCCGCGTTGTTCACCCTTCGCGTCGCGCTACTCCGGACTGGGCTAGAGGCCCTTGGTCCCAGGACAGCCAACCTGGCGTAGGGCAATGTCGGCACGGCATACAAGGCCAGTGCACTCGCCCCGCAAGGCGGCTCTTCCAACAATACGGCGGCCGCGTTCTGATGTGGTGGGCGTACTGCGTCACGTTGGTTGCATGTCTGAGTTGTGGCCCGCCATCCCAGCCACAAGCGCGCGAGCCGCGGGCGATCGGTCAATCGGCGAGCACCCCGACGCAGTCGATATCAACGAGCTTGACCGCGCCAGCGTGCGTCATTTTGCAGGTCCAACCGAAGGCGGGAACTCCACGCAACGCTGTCCGGGTATCTCAGGGTATCAGCTGCTCGTGCTCTATTCCGACTCGCGGATGAGCGTCACCGTCGTCGATCCTCGAGGACAGCAATGGGCGCTCGCCTATGACAAGACCATATCGCCGCCCTTCACCAGTCTGGCGCCGGTTGCCCTGTGGCGTGTGGTCGAGCGCGGATCGAGTGGCGACTCGCTGGCATTGGTCATCAAGGTGATCGCGAATGAGGACCCCGCGTCGGAGAGGGTGACCGCGTACTGGGCGGTAGCCAAGGTAGCAGTGTTGGGGAGCTGCGTTACGGAACGAGTCGAGGCAGGGTCCGACGAAGCGGCGCGGATCGAAGCGGCGACCTCAGCGGTCAACGCACGTCCGTGCTTGCTGAACCAATCGTCGGATAAATGATGAGAGCGAGAGCGCTTCAGCAATGACCGACCGCAACGCGACTTGGTGAACCTGGCCACGATACGTCGCCCGTGGCTCGTCGGGTCGTTGCCGGACACTCGCCGAGACCACGACGCTTGGGTTGGCGCTAACGTTGGGCGGGTGGGAGACACCACGCTAGCTCGACCGTTCTCCGTTCAGCCGCGTCTTGGGCACCCGACCGACGTCGAGCCCCGCACAAATCAACTATTCCCGCGAGCGATGCTGCTTGGTAGGGTCATCGGCGTGCCGGTGTGGATGCCGGTCGGGAGGAAAGTGCGCGATGTCGGGACTTTGGGGGTGGCGGCTCGGTGTGGTCGTGTTCTGCTGCGTTGCGCTGGCCGCGTGTAGTGGCAAGCGGCGGGACTTCAGCAGTGGCGCCAGCCTCGACAGTGGGAGCGATCCCGGCGTAGGAGTGGGCGGTCGGGGATCGCTGGGGTCCGAAGGAGAGGAGGGTCTGCCTGGGGCGATTCAGTCGCTCAGCCCCACCTCCTGCATTCCGAACCCCTGTCAAAACAACGGAGCCTGCTTGCCCGATGGCTCCTGCTTCTGCCTAGAGGGGTATTCGGGCGGTTTTTGCCAAGTCAGCGATAACGCATGTCTTCAAGACCCGTGTCGAAACGGCTCTGCCTGTGTAGACGAGGAAAACGGCTTCCGGTGCGAGTGCCTGGCGGGCTACACGGGGCAACGCTGCGACGGCAACGCGGACGATTGCGCGGGGAATCCCTGCCTCAACGGCGGGGGCTGCGTGGACGGCACGAACGTCTACACCTGCCAATGTCCGCTTGGTTTTTCGGGAATCAATTGCGAACGAGCGATTTCGGGGTGTGCCGATACTCCATGCCAGAACGACGCCTCTTGTTCGCAAGGTGAAACCACTTACGAGTGCGCCTGCGCGGATGGGTTCGGCGGCGTGCACTGCGAAACGAACATCGACGATTGCTCGGGCACGCGCTGCCTGAACGATGGCGCCTGTACTGACCTGATCAACGGGTTCAACTGCGCCTGCAAGCCCGGGTATTCCGGCGAGTTGTGCGAGTCGAACGTCGATGATTGCGCGGCCAGCCCTTGCCTCAACGACGGCACCTGCCAAGACGGCGTCGCCGGCTACACCTGTAGCTGTGTGGAGGGGTTCACCGGAAAGGAGTGCCAGACCAACATCGATGATTGTGCGAATAACCCCTGCCTCAACGGAGGCACCTGTACCGATGGCGTCGCGGGCTTTAGCTGCGAATGCCTGGTCGGGTTCTCGGGCGCTCGTTGCGAGTCGAACCCGAATGAGTGCTTCCCCAACCCCTGCCTGAACGCAGGCTCATGTAGCGACGGCTTGAACGCCTTTAGCTGCAGTTGCCCGCAAGGTTTCGCGGGGCAGCGTTGCGAGATCAATGCCAACGACTGCGCTGACAACCCCTGTCAAAACGGAGCCGCTTGCCGCGACCAGGTCAACTCCTTCACGTGCCAATGCGCGGCGGGGTATTCGGGGAGCTTATGTGAAACGAACGTCAACGATTGCGCGCCCAACCCCTGCCGCAACGGGGGCAGTTGTCGAGACGGTGTCGCCGCCCACACCTGCACGTGCGCCGCGGGTTATAGCGGGAACGAGTGCGAGACGGATATCAACGAGTGCGCGACAAACCCGTGTCGAAATGGAGGCGTATGTCGCGATCAGGTCAATGGCTTCAGGTGCGAGTGTCCGCTAGGTTTTAGCGGCAACACCTGCCAGACCAACATTGACGACTGCACACCTACGTCCTGCAACACGGGCCGCTGCATCGACGGCGTCGCCGGATTTAGCTGTAACTGTGCGGACACCGGGTTTACTGGCGATCGATGCCAAACAGACGTTGTCGATTGTCGGCCCGCATCTTGCGGTCCGGGCGCATGCATCGACCAGAACAAGGGTTTCCGGTGCAATTGCTCTGGCACCGGCTTTACAGGCCCCGACTGCTCGCTGGACGAACGAGACTGCAATGCCTCCTCGTGCTTGAACGGTGGCCGGTGCATTGACCTGCTCATGGACACAAATTGCGATTGCAGCCAAACCGGCTTCGAAGGCGACCGCTGTCAGAACAATGCGGACGCTTGCGTCAACAACACTCAGTGTCGGAATGGCGGTCGTTGCGTCGACGGCCAGGCCCGAGGTGAATTCACCTGCAATTGCAGCGCCGCGACCGGCAGCGGGCGATTTTGCGAAACGCCCAACCTGAGCGCTAACGGTGCAACCTGCACGGCAGACGCCAACTGCCTGAGCAACAACTGCGTGCTCGCCGGGGACGCGGCCACGAGCGCGAGCCTAGGAATTTGTTGCTCGGAAAACTGTGGAGCGACGCAATTCTGCCGAACGGTGGCGGTGGGGCGGCACGAATGCATCGAGTGCAGAGACGACAACGACCCGCAATGTGGCAACGGCTGCGATGAACGCACCGGCGCTTGCAACGCTCCTTTGCCGGATCGTTCGAGGTGCACAGGTGATGCGCAGTGCGCAAGCCTCCGCACGTGCACGATTCACTATACGGACGGCGACAATGACGGATACGCCGCCGCGGGACCGTCCAACCCCAACGACAGGTTCTGCATCGTCCCGGGCACCCAATCGCGTAGGCTGCCCAATAAAGTGGGCGGCTTTACGCCGTTAGAACCTACGACTCGTGCGACGACGGATTGCTTGGAGGGCAACGCACTCGTCAATCCAGGTCAAACTGACTTTTTTCCCACGCGTTTCACCGTGGTGCCTTCGACCGCCCTTTCAAATGGCTTCGACTACAATTGCAGCGGCGCGCAGGAGCCGAGGTTCGAACTATTTGTGAGCTGCGCTGGAGCGGTTCGCACTGTCGCGGTGGGAGGAGGGAGCTGCACGAGAACAGCAGGAACTATTGGCTATCCTAGGGACGCATCCTGCGGCGAAGCGAACGTCGGCGTCACGTTTTGCGATGATACTGATGGGAACGGGACATGTACTCAAAACGGCGTGGGAGCGGTCAGCAAGGAATGTCATTGACGCGGCCCAGTTGGCCCGATGAAGCAACACCCGCGGTTCATGATAGTGTTTTGAGCAACGCCGCACAGCAGCTTGAGGACGAGCTTCACGCGGCGAGCGTGGGACAAACTCACGCGACCAGCGCGGGGCGGTACACCTCCGAATCCGCGTAATTCCGGCGCTGAGCGCGTAGGAAGGCCAAAATGCTGGCGCGCCCCACCGGCCACGTCCGGTGCGCGATCCGCTGATGAGATCAGCTTCCATCCGCCCGTGGCTCTCGACATTCAGGCGCCGTGCCGAACGCCGATTCGCTCCACGCAACCGTTGGTCCTTTGCGCACTCGACCAATGTCGACGCCTTTCGCCGTTTGCGAGGGTTGCAACCGAGGAGGGCCGGTAGTGCGGAGCAGCTGAATGTACGCGAGCTGAGCGGGTCAAGCCCGCGCTTTACTGGTCGAGCGTATCAGTGACTCAACGCGGACGTCAGCTGCACGTTGAACGTCAGGCGCCATACCGGGAGCGACGAGCGGAAGTGACCAGCCTGCGCCCGGTCGTCGAAATCGCCCAAAGCGTTCGCCGGCCACAAAACGACAAAGGCAACGAGCGCGTGCTCGCTGCCTCTGTCGACACGACGCTCAATTCGCCGAGTCGCTCACCGCCGAACCTATGGGTGGTGAACTGGAGCCGGCGTACCCGTTGGCAGCTCGTAAGTGTTAGCGGCTAGGCCTTCAACACCGGCAGTGAAGGTGCGAGTGGCTTGCCCAGGAACGCCCGTAATCGTTACGCTGTCGATTGCCACGCGAGCGATGCCAGTGCCCGTAAAAGCAGCAGTAGTGCCGACCTGGATACCCAACGATTCCACCACAGACTTGTCGAAGGTGCCCGGGTCCAGCGGTGCGCCGCCATCTCCTGCATCACCGGCGTCTACAGGTGCACCAGCGTCTGCAACACCAGCGCCGTATGCTGCGTACGCGGACACGTCCAGCGTGATTTCAACCCACGCGTTCGGTGGAAATGCCGCGGCAGTCAAAGTCCTATACAGGTCCGGTGTTTGCGCGAAAATACCGGCGTAGTTCCTTGGGTCCGGCGGATCCGTCGGGGTTGGCCCTGGGTGGGCACCGTTTTGAATGAATGGGCGAACGAAGAAGTTGTCGTTGTTCTCAACGGCCTGGACACGCCAGGTAACTACGCCTTCGCTGAAGTCGACTCCAGGGGCGGGAAAGTTGAACTGAAAAAGGGCCTGATCCTGCACGTTGGCAGGTGTATTCGCTCCGCTTACCGGAACGATCAACTCCGCGCAGCCCGTGCAAGTGGCAAGGGCCGCAGGCGGACCACCACCACCCGCGCCCGCCGCGCCGCCTGTTGCGCCACCGGCACCCGCGGCGCCGCCTGCTGCGCCGCCCGCGCCGCCTGCGCCGCCCGCACCTGCTGCGCCCGCGGTACCTGCGGTGCCCGCAGTGCCTGCGGTGCCGCCGTCGCTGCTGTCGTCATCGCCGCAGCCCACGAAGGCGGCGACACCAACTAAAGAAAGAACCCCGAGGGTTATAAAACTACGCATTATGTTATTCCTTTCACTCTCTGCCTCAGCAGGATGGGGCTCGGCTCAAACGAATCCCGTAGTTACCGCCGCCATATATAACGACGGTAACCGGCGGCAGGCCCCTCACGACCCCCCTGGGTCGAGCTGAGCGTTTATCACTAATGGCCCTACGCGACGCAAGACAAACTCTCGACCACTAATGTTTGGGTGGTACGAGGTAGGTTGGCTCACGCCGTGTTGCAGCACGGTTATCCCGGTAATGTGCACGGGGCGTGCCGCCGATCACCAGAGCTCGCGCTAATTGGTGACTTGCGGCGAGATTGTTCGGTGATTCCAGCAGAGCTGAATTCATGAGCTGATCGGGCAGGTTTTGTGCGGCAAAAAGGCCGCACTGGTGCGCTTAAACTGTTCCGTAGTCGAGCGTGCGATCGGCGCGATCGTTCGTGTGACAGAGCGATCATGTGCAGCCACGCCACTGCCGCGACACGTCGATCATACGTGGGACCTTCGCGAGCAGCGAAGCACGTCGTCACTCGGGGGCGAGCCCACGAGTGACGGTACTGCTCGGCGTGGCGTTATCGTATCAGATGTAGCGGTTAGCCAGGTTCTCCAGATACTCCTGCCGACCGCTCTTCGGGCGAGGTTCGAGATCCTGATCGAGCACGAGCTTGGAGAGATCGGCGAGGCTGGCCTTACCTTGGAGGATGCGCTGGCCGAGATCACGTTCCCATCCGGCATAACGCTGGCGAACGGCGGCTTCGAGCTTGCCGTCGTTGATCATCTTCTCCGCGGCTAGGAGGGCGCGCGCCAGTGTGTCCAAACCACCGATGTGTGCGTGGAACAGGTCCTCTGCATCGATGCTCGGCCGGCGGATCTTGGCGTCAAAGTTCATCCCGCCGGTGGTGAGGCCGCCGCCCTTGAGCAGGGTGTAAAGGACCAGGGAGATCTCCGCGGCGTCGTTCGGGAACTGATCGGTGTCCCAACCGAGCAAGGGGTCGCCTCGGTTGATATCCACGCTGCCGAGGATGCCGTTGTTGATGGCGTAGGTGATCTCGTGTTGGAAGCTGTGGCCCGCGAGGATGGCGTGATTGGCTTCGATGTTGACCTTGTACTCCTTCACGAGGTCGTACTTTTGGAGGAAGGCGTGTACGGTGGCCGTGTCGTAATCGTACTGGTGCTTGGTGGGCTCTTTCGGCTTGGGCTCGAGCAGGAGCGTGCCCTTGAAGCCGATCTTGTGCTTATGCTCCGCCACCAGCGCGAGGAAGCGCCCAAGCTGATCGACCTCTTGCTTCATGTTGGTGTTGAGCAAGGTCTCGTAGCCTTCACGGCCGCCCCAGAGCACGTAGTTCTCCCCGCCGAGGCGGTGGGTGGCCTCGAGCACTTTGAGGACTTGCGCCGCGGCGTATGCGAACACTTCCGGATCCGGATTGGTGGCGGCACCCGCCAGATAGCGGCGGTGACTGAACGCGTTGGCGGTGCCCCAGAGCAGCTTGACGCCCGTGCGTTGCATCTGCCCCTGCATGCCTTCGAGGATGCGGTCGAGGTTTTTATGGCTCTCCTTCAGGGTAGAGCCTTCGGGCGCGACATCGCGATCGTGGAAGGTGAAGTACGGAATGCCGAGCTTCTCGAAGAACTCGAAAGCCGCCACGAGCTTCTCCTTGGCGCGCTCGAGCGCGTCACCCGGCTTGTGCCAGGGGCGCTCGAAGCTCGGCTGCCCGAACACGCCATCGCTACCTTCCCAAGCGAAGGAGTGCCAGTAGCAGACCGCGGGGCGAAGCTGGTCCGCCATGCTCTTGCCGAGCACCAGGCGGTTCTTGTCGTAGTAGCGGAAGGCCAGGGGGTTGTCTGTCTCGGGGCCCTCGAATTTGATGGGCGCGATGCTTCCAAAATAGCTTTGAGTCATGGCTCTTTTCCGATGTTGGGGGGGTCGTTCCGTGAGCCCTGCCAGTCACGTTTCGCTCGAAAACTGCGCCGCCCCGGCTTTTTTGCGCAGCTGTAGACCATTTCGGGTAACGTTTCCAGGTGGGCGTGGTAGGGGGGTGTCTCGGCACGCGTTGGGCAGATTTGCACGATCGTGATGAGGTTTGGGCATCATATCGCGCGGCCCGGCTTCGGAGAATGACTCACCTCGGCTTTCGCTCGGGGCGGCGTCGCATGCGTTCCGGGGCCGGTTCTTTGGACACCTCTCCTTCTCGGGCAGCGCTGCACATCGAGAGAGTGCTGGCAGTGAAGGAGCCCGCGGGTGGCCAGCCCTACCGCTCACTACGGCAAGGTGCCCGGGGGGACGTGTTTTGGGGCTCCGGGATCGAGGCGTTCGGCGTGCTGGGTGCGGCCGATCGCGTGGTGGCCAACGTCGTGAATGTGACGGGGCCGCCTTTGGTCAGAGCGCCGCGCGTAGAGCTCGAGCTGAGCTCGCAGAACCTGTGGGAACTGCAGCTACGGGCGCTGCGCCAGAGTGAGGTGCGGGGTGGGGATGTCCTGCTCGCGAGCTTCTGATTTTGAACCGAGTCGGTGCGGGGTAGCTCGGAGTGGGAGCAAGTGTTCTCCGACCTGTCGTAGAGCAAGGCCACTGACGCGGGGATGGCGCTGGACGCGCGTGGCGCGCCCCGGCGGTCGAGCGCATCGAAATTCAACATTGCCCGGCTTTTATGGCTAAAAAAGGGCCCATGCCCTCGCATTTGTGCTGCTCGACTGCGATCAATACGCCATCTTCGGGCCATTACAATTTGCGATCGTTTGGCGCGAGGAGCGCTATAACAGCCCGCGTATGGCCTACGATAAATTGAGTCTGGACGGGCGTGTCGCCGTCGTGATCGGCGGGACCACCGGCATCGGTCGGGTGCTAGCGCTCGGGTTTGCGCAGGCGGGCGCCAGCGTGGTGGCGTCCTCCCGCCGTATGGATCAAGTCGAGAAGGTCTCGGACGAGATCGAGGCGCTCGGCGCGCGCACGCTGCGGGCGGTCTCCGACGTGATCGATCGCGCGAGCCTGGAGCGCTTGCTCGCGCTCACGCTGGAGCGTTTCGACAAGGTCGACATCCTGGTCAACTGCGCGGGCTTCACCAAGCGTGGGCCGACGTTGGATTTTGCCGAGCAGGACTGGGATGCCATCATGGCGTGCAACCTGACGGGGACGCTGCGCGGGTGCCAGGTGTTTGGGCGGCACCTTTTGGATCGTGGCTACGGTCGGATCATCAACATCGCGTCGCTGTCCACCTACGTGGCCTTGCACGAGGTGGCGGCCTACGGAGCGAGCAAGGCAGCCGTCGGGGCGCTCACCAAGTCGCTCGCGGTCGAGTGGGGGCCGAAGGGCGTGTGCGTCAACGCCATCGCGCCGGGCGTGTTCCGCACGCAGCTCAATGCGGGTCTGCTCGACGGCACCGAGCGCGGTCGGGAGCTCAAGCTGCGCACGCCCATGGGGCGCTTCGGCAACGTGGATGAGCTCGTCGGCGCTGGCATCTTCCTGGCGTCCGAGGCGGCGAGCTTCGTAAACGGGGAGATCCTCACCGTGGATGGTGGCTTTTTGGCGAGTGGAGTGAACCAGTGACAGCGTTTATTCACGAAGATTTCCTGCTCGAGACGCAGACCGCTCGGCGGCTCTATCACGAGGTCGCCAAGGCTCAGCCGATCATCGACTATCACTGCCACCTGTCCCCGGAGCAGATCGCGAAGAACCACCGCTTCCGGTCGATGACGGAGATCTGGCTGGACGGCGACCACTACAAATGGCGGGCCATGCGCGCGCACGGGGTCGCCGAGCGCTATTGCACGGGTGACGCGAGCGACTGGGAGAAGTTTGGCGCCTGGGCTCAGACCGTGCCCGCCACGTTGCGCAATCCGCTCTACCACTGGACGCACCTCGAGCTCGCTTTCCCCTTTGGTATCAGCGACCGCCTGCTCAACCCCGACACGGCGCGCGGCATCTTCGACGCCTGTAACGCGCGGCTCGCCGAGCCCGCCTTTACCACTCAAGGGCTGCTCGAGCAGTACCGCGTGAAGGTGGTGTGCACGACGGACCACCCGGTGGACAGCCTCGAGCACCACATCGCACACGGTAGGGGCACTCGCGCCACGCGGCTCTTGCCCACCTGGCGCCCCGACGCGGCCATGGCCGTCAGGGATCTGGGCGCCTATGCCACCTGGCTCGGGCGGCTAGAAGCGGTCGCCAACCTGGAGGTGCGCACGTACCCGCAGCTGCTCGACGCGCTCGAGCGCCGGCACTCATTTTTTCACGAGGCAGGCTGCCGCCTGTCCGATCGCGGGCTCGACATCGTACCGGACGTGGCCTGCACGAGTGAACGCGCCGCCACGCTGTTTGCCAAGGCACGCAGCAAGCAAGCGCTCTCGGCGGAGGAGAACGACGCCCTGCGCTGGCGGTTGCTCCACGATCTGGCGGTGCTGGATCATGCGCGCGGTTGGGTGATGCAGCTGCACATCGGCGCCTTGCGCAACGTCAATTCACGCATGACCGCTTCGCTCGGGCCCAACACCGGGTTTGATTCGATCGGGGACGCGCCGGTGGCGGGCCCCTTGGCGCGGCTGCTCGACGCGCTCGACCAGAACAATCAGCTGCCGAAGACGGTGCTGTACAACTTGAACCCGCGAGACAACGAAGTGCTGGCCACGATGGCGGGGAACTTCCAGGACGGCAGCGTGCCCGGCAAGCTGCAGTACGGGAGCTCCTGGTGGTTTTTGGATCAGCTGGACGGGATGGAGAAGCAGATGAACGCCCTCTCCAACATGGGCCTCTTGTCCCGCTTCGTCGGCATGCTGACCGATTCCCGCAGCTTTCTCTCTTATTCGCGCCACGAATATTTCCGCAGGCTGCTCTGCAACATGCTCGGGCAGGATGTGAAGCGCGGCCACCTGCCAGATGACCACTCGCTTCTGGCACCCCTCGTCAAAGGCATTTGTTTTGATAACGCGCGAGGGTATTTCCGTTTCGATGTCTGAAGCCACGCTCCCAATCATTCCGTTCTTCGACCCGGAGCTCTCCTTCGAGGAGCGCGCCCGAGACCTGGTGTCCCGGCTCAGCGTGGCGGAAAAAGCTGCGCAGATGCTGCACGAGGCGCCGGCTATCGAGCGCTTCGGCATCCCCGCCTACAACTGGTGGAACGAATGTTTGCACGGTGTCGCTCGCGCCGGCATCGCCACCGTGTTCCCTCAAGCCATTGGGCTGGCCGCGATGTGGAACGCGCCGCGCCTGTCGCAGATCGCGAGCGTGATCAGTGACGAGGGGCGGGCCAAGCACCACGAGTTCGCGCGCCATGAGGACCGGGGCTACTACAAGGGCCTCACGTTCTGGACGCCCAACATCAACATCTTTCGCGACCCGCGCTGGGGCCGTGGCCACGAGACGTACGGTGAGTGCCCCTATTTGACGGGGCGGCTCGGCGTGGCCTTCTGCCAGGCGCTGCAGGGGGACCACCCCAAGTACTACAAGCTGGTCGCGACGCCGAAGCACTTCGCCGTGCACAGCGGGCCTGAGGGGCTCCGGCACTCCTTCAATGCCCTCGCTTCGCCGAAAGACCTGCGCGAGACGTACCTGCCGGCCTTCCGTGATTGCATCGTGGAGGCCAAGGCCTACAGCATCATGTCGGCTTACAACCGCACCAATGGCGAGCCGTGCTCTTCGAGCCAGGCCCTCTTGGTCGACATCTTGCGTGAGGAGTGGAAGTTCGACGGCTACGTGGTGAGCGACTGCTGGGCCATCCGCGATATCCACGAGCACCACAAGGTGACGCAAACCCCTGCGGAGTCGGCCGCCCTGGCCGTCAAAGCCGGCTGCGACTTGAACTGCGGGTGCACGTATGAGCACATCCCCGCGGCAGTCGAGCAAGGGCTGCTCAGCGAGGCGGACCTCGACCCGTGCTTCACGCGCCTGTTCGTGGCGCGGCTGAAGCTCGGCATGTTCGATCCCCCGGAGCGCGTGCCGTACGCTTCCATTCCGTACGAAGTGAACGACAGCCCGGCGCACGCCGAGTTGGCGCGCGTGGCGGCCCGCGAGGCCATGGTGCTCTTGAAGAACCAAGGCTCGCTCTTGCCGCTGCCCAAGGATCTGGGCAGCATCGCAGTGATCGGCCCCAACGCGCACGACGCGGACGTGTTGGTCGGCAATTACTTCGGCATTCCGTCGAATCCGATCACGCCGCTCGCCGGCATCCGTGCCGCGGTCTCGCCGGGCACCAAGGTCTGGTACACTCAGGGCTGCAAGCTTCAGGGCACCAAGCGTGAGGGCCTCGGCCGTTCGGCGCTGCTGTCGGAGGCGCTGAGCATGGCGGAGCGCGCCGACGTGACGGTGCTGTGCCTGGGTTTGTCGGCGGACATCGAGGGCGAGCAGGGGGACGCTGGCAATTCGGAGGCCGCGGGCGACAAGAGCACGCTGGACTTGCCGGGCCTGCAGCAGGTGCTGCTCGAGCAAATCGTCGCGCTCGGGAAGCCCACGGTGCTCGTGCTGATCAGCGGCAGCGCCCTGTCGATCGGCTGGGCTGACGAACACGTGCGCGCCATCGTGCAAGCCTGGTACCCGGGTCAAGCCGCGGGCCAGGCGCTGGCGGACATCCTGTTCGGCGACCATTCGCCGGCGGGGCGCTTGCCCATCACGTTCCCGCGCAGCCTGGCGGACGTGCCCGAGTTCACCGACTACCGGATGCAGGGGCGGACCTACCGCTACCTGGAGAAAGAGCCGCTCTACCCGTTTGGTTACGGCTTGTCGTACACGCGCTTCGAGTACGCGGAGCTACGCAGCGACGTGGCGAGGGTGTCGAACGGGGAGGCGGTCACGATTACCGTTACGGTCTCGAACGTCGGCGAGCGCGCTGGTGACGAGGTCGTGCAGCTCTATGTAAAGAGCCTCGAGGCGCCCTTCGTGGTGCCCCATCACGAGCTCCGCGGCTTTCAGCGCATCCCGCTCGAGCCCGGCCAATCGCAGCAGGTGTCCTTCACGCTCACTTCGCGGGACCTGTCGCTGATTGACGAGCGCGGTGCTCGCATGTATCAGCCGGGCCGCTATCGAGTATTCGTGGGCGGCAGCCAGCCCGACGAACGCAGCGGTGATTTGATCGGTGAAGATCCGAAGAGCATAGACCTCGAGCTCACCGGCGGCCGCGCCGAGCTCGCCTATTAGGTTTTAGACTATCGGGATGCCGCCCGCCCGGGGGGACGGGCGGCATCTGAACTCCCCCGACCTCTGTTAGCGCGCCAAGGCGCCGAGCGCTGGAGCAGAAGGTCCAGGCGACGGCCAGAACGTGTAAGCGACTAGCGGTGATGTAGGGGTGGGGGCGGTTCGGTGCCGGTGGTCGGCTGGAGGGCTAGCAGGAATAGGGCCAACTGAGCTGGACCGTTCGGGAAGAGGGTAATCTTTGGGCCGGTTGAGGGCGTTGATCGTCTGAACCCGAATGAGCGCTGCGCCTTCTTTGAGGCCGTGTCCCCAGTGCGGGGCCGGCTGCGACCTCGACCACCAATACTGCGCGGGTTGCGGCTTTCCGATCGGCTCCGTGGTGATGGACCAGGGTGACAAGCTCGTCGGGCAGATCCTGCCGGGCGGCTACATGATCTTGGATCTGATCAGCGTGGGCGGCATGGGGCGAGTGTACCGCGCTGAACAACGCGCGCTCGGACGCACGGTGGCCGTCAAGGTCATCCACCCGCACCTGCTCGCCGACGAGAACTCGATCGTCCGGTTCATGACCGAGGCGCGCGCTGCAAGTCAGCTCAATCACCCCAATTCGGTCAGCGTCATCGACTTTGGCAAGACGGCGGACGGCCAGCCCTATCTGGTGATGGAGTTCTTGCGCGGCAAAGACCTGGCGCGCGTTTCTTACGAGCAAGGGCCGTTGCCCTTCAAGCGCATCGTCGACGTGCTGCAACAGGTGCTGCGAGCGCTGAGCGAAGCGCACGACCTCGAGATCGTGCATCGCGATCTGAAGCCCGAGAATATCATCCTGGAGCCGCTCCGGCGCGGCGGTGACTTCGTCAAGGTGGTTGATTTCGGGCTGGCCAAGCTCAAAGCCGACACGACGCAACCGAACGTCACCATGCCGGGCATCGTCTGCGGCACCCCCGACTACATGGCGCCCGAGCAGGGGCGTGGCGATCCGATCGACGGTCGCAGCGACCTGTATGGCGTCGGCGTGGTGTTGTTCCAGCTGCTCACGGGGCGGCTGCCGTTCGAGTCTGAAAACCCGACCCAGGTGGTGCTGATGCACCTGTCTGCGCCGGTGCCCGACCCGACGGAGATCGCCCCCGAGCGCGCCATCCCGGAGCCGCTGGTGAGGGTGGTGCAGAAGGCGCTCGAGAAGAACGCGAGCGACCGTTATCAGGACGCGCTGGAGTTCGCCGACGCCTTGCAAGCGGCCATGGATGCCGTGGACGCCACGCACAAGGCTGCCGTTTCGCAGTTTGCCTCACTGCGCCCGGGCGGCGCCACCGAGTGCCCAGCCTGCCTGGCGAATGTGCCGGTCGCGCGCTTCTGTTGCGATTGCGGCGAGCGTTTGCCGCTCAAGACGGAGCGACCGACGTCGCGAGTCCAGGCGGACCTGCCGCAGCTGCCCCTGCGCCTGTACTCGCGCGAACAAGATCTGGAGTGGCTAGAGAAGGCGCGCCAGGACGACGCCTCGCAGCTGCGGGCTTACCGCATCGTGGGCGACGCGGGCCTGGGGAAGACCCGGTTGCTCACGGAATTCCTCGAGCGCGCCAAGGCCGAGGGCGACATGGTGGTCGAGGCGGGGCCCGATCCGTACGGGGCGGAGATTGCGTTCTTTACCTTACGCCAGGCCATCTATGGGCTCATCGGCGCAAAGCCGGGCACCGGTTCGCGCCGCCAGTGGCGCGACGCCCGTGACGAAGAGCAGCGCGGGCTGGCCGAGATCTTTGGCAGCAGCGATCCGCAACGCGTGCTGCCGCCGAGCCAGCGCCGCGAGGACATCGACGCGGCCTTTCGTTGGGCGCTCGAGCGGGCGACCTCGCGCGGGCGCGGCTCTCGGGTGATCCTTGCCATCGAGGACCTGGAGCGGGTGGATACGGCGAGCCTGGGCGCGTTCAAGGATGCGCTCAAGACCTATCGTTCGGCGCGCCCGCTGATGTTCCTGGCCACGCACTCGACGCAGTTCGATCCAGGCTGGGGCTTGGTGTCCCCGTCGCGCGTCCTCGCTGGCCTGCCGGTGGCCGTGCTGAGCCGCATCATGGGCAATCGCCCGCTCGTGGAGCGCCAACCGCTCGAAGAGCTCGCCAAGCGCGGGGTCGCCCCGCTGTACGTCGATCAGGTGATTCGGTTCTTGAACGAGGGGGGGAGTGAGCCGCCGACGCGACTCGCCGACTTGATCGCCCACAGGCTCGGGACCCTGCAACCCGCGGCGCGGCAGGTGCTGCAGGCGCTGGCGGTGCTCGGGGACCGAGCGGATATCGATTCCCTGAGCGCCTTGCTCGGCGAGGACGTCGACATCAAGGCATCGCTGGCGCTCGTGGGCGAGGGTGACCTGATCGAGCTCGTGGAGGAGCAGGTGTGCCTGCGTCACCCTTTGTTTCGCGAGGTCATCCTGCTCGCGACGCCGGCGGGCGTTCGCATCGAGCTGCATCGGCGCACCATCCGCTTGTTTGACAAGCAAGGAGCCCCGATCGAGGCTCGGGCGTTGCACGCCTTTCACTCGCAAGAATCGTTCGAGGCGCTGCTCTTGCTCGAGCAGATCGCCGAGCGGGCGATGTTGCGGGGGGATGAGGCGGCGGCGATCAATGCCTTGCGTCGCGGGCTCGACCTATCGCGGCGCGAGCTCTCCCGTGGGGAGCTCGACGACCCGATGCGCGCGATGGCCATCTTTGGTCGCAAGCTGGGTGAGGCGCTCACTCAAGCCGGTAACTTCGGCGACGCGGAGGGCGTGCTGCGCGAGGCGCTCGACATGACGGGGCCGAGCGGTACCGATCGCACTCAGATCCTGGCCGCGCTCGCGCGCTGCACCGGGCCGGCCGCGCAAGCGCGAGGGAGCCGTGCACAACGCTGAGGGGCGGCCGGCCGAGGAGCCCCGTCGCTGTGGCTCCGTCAGCGTGAGCCTGCCGCTGCCGCGCTGCGGGCTCGGTGCGAGTGGCTTCCGGATTGCGAGTTATTGCTCGGGGCACTACGCTTCCGCTCGCTGGGTCGAGCAGACTCCTGCAAACCTTTTCATCCCGATACCGAGCAGTTACTCCCCGGTACCGAAGGGCAGCGAACGTGGATAGCGATCTCGCCGAATCTGTTTCTGCGCTCAAGCAAGCACTCGAAAAGGCGGGCCAAGCGCCGAGGCTCGGAAACGCCTCACCCGCGCTCCTGGAGAGGCTGAAGGAGCGGCTCCGGCTGCCGCGGCGCTATCGGAGCTTCCTCTCGGCGTGCGATCCACACGGTGTGGAGGTGGCCACGCCCGTCGAACGAGTGTGCCTGCTGGCGGCCGACGATCTCGAGCGGGAGCAGAGCGGCTTCGCACTGCGCGATAGCGGCGAGCTCATCAGTGCTCCGTCGGAGTCCGGCTGGCGTCCGGAGTGGATCATCATTGGCCACAGCGGGTTGCTCGGCGACCCCTACTTTCTGGATGTCTCGAAGGCGGACGCGGAGGGCGATTGCCCCGTCTATACGGCGATGAGCGGCACCGAGGCGTGGCAGCCGAAGCTGTGCGCGTCCACGTTTGCGATGTTCGTGCGCATCCTCGCCATCAACCTAGAAGTCGCTCAGGGGTTCGACATCGACGACTACGACATGGACAACGAGCGCGTGTTTCGCGAAGCGGTGGCGCCCAGGATTCGCGAGTACGACCCGGCCGCCGTCAAAGCCGGTCACTGGAGCTAGCCCGCCTGCTGAGGGGCGGCACGCTAGCCTCGACTATTGCAGTTTTCGCCAGCGCGGACATCGACGCTTCAGGCTTCAGGCTTCAGGCTTCAGGCTTCAGGCTTCAGGCTTCAGACAACCCCGGCGCCGGGCGCCGACCACCGGGGATGAAAATGGGCGCGGGCCAGACGTTGTAGTAAACGCCCTGGCGGAGTTACCGCTAGAG
>JAYTOL010000243.1:0-2784 GCA_043747815.1 Deltaproteobacteria bacterium | reverse complement strand
CCATCAGGGACGGCGCGCTCGCGGCGCTCGAGGTTGCGTCGCGCTCCGCTGGCGCCTTGGAAAAACGGAGGGAAAGACCGTGGGAACAAGGGGGCGACGAGGTGCGGTCAGGGGTCTGGATGGCTTCGTGATCTTGATCATCACGCTGCTGCTCGGGTGCCGCCGAGCCCGCGCCGAGTCGCGTGTCGAGCTCTCGGGTGCAACTGGCTTCGGCGCGCTCGCCGTCGGCGTCACGAAAGCACGGTTCGCCGTCAGCCCAAGCGCGAGCATCAGCCTGCGCGGCGACGGCTGGTTCTTCGTCGCCCGCGACACCGTCTCGTTCCTCGGCGCGACGGGCGACCAGTTCGGCATCCACAACGAGACCACGCTCGGCGCCGGTCTCTTCGGGGAGCTGGTGAACGTGAGCGCCGGCCTCTCGCTCGCAGGGCTCTCGCTCCCGATCTGCGGCCCACGGCTCTGCGGCCAGGTGCGCGGCCTGGCTCCAGGCGCCGACGTGCGACTCGACCTCTTCGGCCCGTACCTCTCGGGCAACCTCGGCATTTCGATCGACTGCGCTGGCACCTGGTTCACGGGCGGCGCATCTGCCGTCTGGAACGGCGTCTCGGTGCGCTGCTCTGCGGGGCCCGTCTTTCGTTTCGCTCCTCACTCCTGACCACCAAAGGATCCGCCCATGCGTCTATTTTCTTGTTTGGTCGCGGTTTCCGTGCCGGCGATGCTCGCGATTGGGTGCCTCACGGTCGACGCGGACGAGTGCTGGGTCAACACGTCGGGCGGCCTCGGCGACGCCAAGCCGATTCCGATCGGTGCGGGGGTCGGCGCGACCACCGGCGGTGACCAGGCCGAACCGCCCCGTGGACCGCTCAACAACGGCGGGGCCCCTGAGAACCCCTGCACCGCAGAGGAGACGCCAAAGAAGCCGCCGCCGCAGAGCACATGCGAGGTGCCCACCCCGGCAGCAGAGGGGGCGACCGCCTGGAGCTGTAGCGAGGCATGCAGCTCGAAGTGTCCGGCGCCTGGAAGGAGCGTCGTCTTCGTAGACTTCAGTCCATCGGACTTCCCCTTCGTCACCACGATTCAGGATGACGGCACGGACAAGGGCGGCGGGTCTCAAGAGGCCAAGGTCAACCTGAGGTTCGACCGAGTCCTTATTCCGTACATCGCCGAAACGTGGTACTGCCCTTTCAAGATCGAAATGCCGCTCCGGACTGAGTTCATGGGGAAAGTCTCGGCAAAGCGTGCGGCCGACTTCAGCGAAGAGATCACGGAGAGCGTCGCACGCGACATGCTGAAGTCCAAAGTCGCGACGGGGATCTTCTGCTTTCAGTTTACCCAAAATGTGCTCGCTGCGTTCGAGTTCAAGTACCCGCGGCTCGGCGCCAGGTTGCCGAAATGATGAACATAACTCGCGCCGAACTGCTCGACGTCGTCTACCGCTTCTACCCGCGGGGAGTGCTACCCTACGCGCGCATCCACGTGCCTCCCGGCGAGCCCTCCTACGACGACACGGAGGAGCACATCCGCCTGGAGGAAGCCGCCAACCGCGGGCGAGCGGAGTACCCGACGTGGAAGGCGATGACCCGCCGACTGGGGGATCGCTACAGCCTTCAAAACGAGTCGCTCAGCCTGTTGTCGGGGAACGTCGACTCGGCCTACTCGGCCCGCATTTATCGTCCCAAGGATCTGGAGCCCGTTCCCTCGTTCAGCAACCGGGCTTCGCTCAGCTTTCACGTGAGCCTCCTCGGGCCCTATTATGGGATCCACGATAGGGGCGAGCCCGACGAGAAGCCGGCGGTGATCGCCGAAGAGATCGAGGCCACGTACCCCGGCTACCGGCAGATTCCGCCGGAGCTTGGGAACGAGCTGGTGCCAGACGTGGCGATGGACGGGGCGTTGATGGGTGAGGCAACGATCTACCTCTGCCTCTTCTCGCACGTCTGGAGGTGGGTTGAGCCGAAGAAATGATGACACCTCGCTCCGAGCTGCTCCACGTCGTCTACCGCTTCTACCCGCGGGGGGGGTGCTGCCCTACGCGAGGCGTTTACACAAGAGCGAGGATGGAGGTGCGGAGCACCCCTTACTCTTCCTCTGGCTCTGTGCTGAGCCTGGGGAAGGCTTGGCAAAGCGTGCGCAGCTGCGAAGCGGTGAGCACCAATCACACGCTGAGGCTCGGGTCTGCGCATAGTCTCGCTCCGAGACGGCGGAGGGAGGAAGGGAGCTCTCGCGAGCAGAGCGTTCCCCGCCCTGAGCATGCAGAGCATGCGATTTGGGCGGGGCAGGCCGCGCGGAGCTGCGCAGCAGCGAGCACGGACTGGGGGCGGGCATCAAATTCCGGATCGGGTGGAGGGGATGATCCGGGAGCTGGATCGGAGGCTGGAGGAAGCTCGGGAGGGTGGGGAGCAGGTGGCGGGGGTGCGGGAGGCGGCGCTGCTGGGGCTCCGACGGCACGTGGCGACGGTCGGGTTTCTGCGGATCGCGGAGGCCATCAACACCTGGACGAGTGGGGTGACAGCGTCTACGGCTTCTGCCCGCGGGAGTGCTGCCTACGCGCGCATCCACGTGCCTCCCGGCGAGCCCTTCTACGACGACACGGAGGAGCACCTCCGCCGGATGGAAGTCACCCCCCGCGGGCGAGCGTCGCCGGCAGCGCGGCTGCGCGACCTGGACGAGCACCAGGCGGGCGAGTGATTTCACGGAGCGACGCCAGCCGCGCTTGACGCCGGCCTTCGCTCTGCGGTTCACTCGGCTCTCACCCCCTGGAGACGAGCTGATGCCCCGCCAGATCCC
>JAYTOL010000242.1:0-1223 GCA_043747815.1 Deltaproteobacteria bacterium | reverse complement strand
GCAAGCGAAACCAAGACGCCAACGCGCTCGCCTCCAGCATCATCCTAGTCTGCCGCCCGCGCGAAGCCTCTGCCCCCATCGCCACGCGCCGCGAGTTCGTCACCGTGCTCAAGGCCGAGCTGCCCGTGGCGCTCGCCCACCTTCAGCGCGGCAACATCGCGCCGGTGGACCTGGCGCAGGCGGCTATCGGCCCGGGCATGGCGGTCTACACCCGCTACGCCAAAGTGCTCGACGCCGAGGGCAACCCGCTCAGCGTGCGCGAGGCGCTGGCGCTCATCAACCAGACCCTCGACGAGGCGCTGGCCGAGCAGGAGGGGGACTTCGACGCGGACAGCCGCTGGGCTCTGACTTGGTTCGAACAGGCGGGCTTCGACGAGGGGGAGTTCGGCGTGGCCGAGCAGCTCTCCAAGTCCAAGAACACGAGCGTTGCCGGCATGGTCGAGGCCGGCATCCTCGAATCGAGGCGCGGCAAGGTGCGGCTGCTCCGGCCCGAGGAACTGCCCACGGACTGGGACCCTGCATCCGACGCTCGCCTCACGGCGTGGGAGATCGTCCACCAGCTAATTCGCGTGCTCGGCGTGGGCGGAGAAGGCGCGGCGGCCGACTTGGTGGCCAAGATCGGAGCGCGGGCCGAGATCGGCCGTGAGCTGGCCTACCGCCTCTACACGCTCTGCGAGCGGAAGAAGCGAGCCGCCGAGGCGCTGGCCTACAACAGCCTTGTGCAGAGCTGGCCTGAGATCCTCAAACTGTCCCGGCAGCCCGGTGGGGATGCCGCCCAGCTCTCGCTCGAGCCGATAGAGGAGTGAAATGGCGTCTGAACCCGATCGGCAGGACCCCCCTGAGCTGGATCGTGCCCGACAGCTGTTTCAGTTTCTGAAGGCGTTCTCCGAGCGCAGGGTTCCGACGAAGAGAACAATCGCCGATCAGCCGTGGTCGCTGTGGCTGCGCACTTTGCCAGCGCACCCCTGCGTGCAGATCACCGCGCCCGACTCCGCTGCGTCTCCTGAAGCGGGCGACGCTGCTCCTGCCGGCGAGAGCGGAGAGGACGCCGACGCCCCGTTGCTCAGGGTGAAGCGTCCTCGAATCACGAACGCTCCAGAGCCTCCCGCACCGATCCGCGATTTCGTGGTCGAGGGATGGGCCGATCCGCGCGGCAACGTCGACGTCAGAGCCACGCGGAACATTCTCGTGGACGGCGAGACGGTGATTGAAGGCTTCGAGGC
>JAYTOL010000241.1:0-53835 GCA_043747815.1 Deltaproteobacteria bacterium | reverse complement strand
TCCTGCCTGGGTTTGTTCAACACACGTCTTCGCGCCGGTCTCCGCGCCGCTCACTGCGTGCGCTTGCGCTCCGTCACCGCGAAAACGCTACTACGTTAGGCGCCGTTCCTTGCCAGCATGTCTGTTCTGACATATAGTACCCCATGTGTCGCCGAAGGACAAGCCCCTGGTCTGGCTCAGCGGCGAGGTCAAGACTCCGCCGTTCTCGGCGGATGCCAGGGTTGAGGCCGGCTTCCTGCTGCGAAAGCTCCAGGCTGGTGAGCTTCTGGGAATGCCTCACTCGAGGCCAATGCCCAGCATTGGGCCTCGCTGTCACGAGCTCCGTATCCCGGACGCCGGCGTGACTTGGCGCATCATCTATCGGGTCGACGACGACGCAATCGTAATCGCCGAGGTGTTCCCGAAGAAGCAGCAGGCCACACCGGCACGTGTCATTCGGGTCAGCAAGGACCGGCTTCGACGGTACGACGCCATCGTGCGTGGAGGTGGTTGAATGGATGCGAGCAAGCGTAGGCGCCTCGAACGAGCAGGTTGGAAAGTCGGCTCAACCTCCGAGTTCCTTGGTCTTTCATCGGTCGAGGAAGAGCTGGTCGAGATGAAGCTCGCACTGAGTGCGCGACTTCGTAAGACCCGGGAGTCCGGCAACTTGACCCAGACCGACTTGGCCAAAAGGATGGGCTCCAGTCAGTCCAGAGTGGCAAAGATGGAAGCGGGAGACCCGACCGTCTCGCTCGATCTGCTCATCCAGGGACTCCTCGCCGCGGGCGCAACCCGACGGCAGATTGCAAGCGCTTTGGGTCAGCGCAAGAAGGCGGTTGGGGAATGACGGCCGGTCCGCGCGCGCTCCGAGGTGCGATCTCACCCCCTAACGTGCCCGGCAGCGAAGTCAGCCACACCCTCCAGTCAGCAACGGCGGACGAGTGGCGATCCGGTCCCGTCGGCACAGTTCGCGCTGGTCACCACGACCGCTGCCTTGGGCGCAGCCAACAAGGCAGCGAGGAGGGCGCGTCCCGGGTACGTGTCACGCGAAAGGCCGCCCAGTCGCGATCCGATCAGGGCGGTACCGGCACCCTGGTCACGACAACCGCTGCCTTGGGCGCAGCCAACAAGGCAGCGAGGAAAACGCCACCAGCTCCAGGCGTCAGCCAGCGGATCGGGTAGTCAGCTGGAGCTATGACGACGCCCATTGGGTATGGCTTCCTTCGGTCCGAGGGCGCATTCCTCACGCGACGGTCGGAGCGTCCGGCAAGGTTTCCGAAGCTGCAGTCTCGACACTCTTCCGTCCGCGACGTGCGCCGAACTCTCCATTAGACCGCATCCCCCGCCGCCATTCGCGCCGCCGGATTACCCCCGCTCGCCAGTCCGCCAGAGCCCAGCAAGCGCTCCTTGCGCACCGGGCGTTTGCCGATCTGCATTTCCCCCGATTTTCCGGCGCAACCTCGCAGAGGCCGACAGTAGGGAAGTATTTTGTTCGCAACACCGCCCGCAAGCTGTGCGTCTCGCGGTCTTTCAGCGGGGGAGAGAGGTGCGGCGCTGAGGACTTGGCCGCGCCCCGTTGACCGGCGAGCGCTTGGCGCCCGCCAGGTTTCGCTTGGGGGAAAGACTGCACCGGGCGCTACTCGAAGGGCCTGCTCGGCTGCTCTTGAGACGGTACGATCCGTGCCTGCGCATCGGTGTTGCGGCATTGGAAGACACGGCACCCGAGGGCTTACTCCTCGAGAGCGTGCGCGAGGCGCTGGTTCTCCGCCACTACAGCGCGAGGACGCGGGAGGCGTACGTCGGTTGGATGCGGCGCTTCGTGATCTTTCATCAGCGGAGCCATCCCAATTCGATGGGCGCCCGCGAGGTGTCGCTGTTCCGGTCGGATCTGACGACGCGGAAATGTTTTCAGCGCGTCTACGCAGAATCAGCTCTTCGACCTCAACCCCACGTCGAGCGGCGCCTTTGCTCCCGCGTCCCGACTCTGAGGCCCCCCTTGCTCTGACCAAGCGACGGCATCCGCCTAATGCTGGACGTGGTGGTCCTCCACGGCAAGGTTGATCTGGGAGGCGAAACGCTCGTGTGTCGAAGAGGCACTCGCGGCGCCGGTACACCCGGTGGTGCGGCGCGCGGCCGTCGCCGCGGCAATTTTCCTGCCTCTCGATGAGGATCGTTTCAGCCCCGCTTCGAGCAGCGCCGCCGTGGCCGATCCGGACAGACGAATGGTACATCGCCATGTCGGATTAGGAGCTCCACGGCGGCGTTCCCAGGCCACACTGTAGTGTGAACCCCGACGACCTGACCCGGCCCAAGCTGCCGCCGCCCCCCGCTCGCGTCGCGCCGCATGGCGACTCGGCGACCGTGACGCTGCGCATGGTCGCCGACGCTGAATGGATGGGCGACTATGGGGCGAGCGCCTCGGCGTCGAGCTCGCATCCGGCGAGCCACAGCGCCACGCTCGATCCGCGGGCTCAGCTCGAGAGTGGGCTCATCCTCTGGGCGCGGCTCAACGCGCTGATCGTCCTCGGCATCGGCTTCCTGATCACGGTGATTCGGCTGTCGCTGGGCGAGGTGCGGGTCGACCATCCGCCGCCCTGGATGCAACAGCTCTCGCTGAGCGCGATCTTCCTTGCCGCGGGGTTCTCGTTGGGCCCGCTGCGGCTCGGCGCGCGGCCGCTCGTGTTCGCGGATTACGCGCTGAACATCGCGAGCGGCATCGGGTTCGCGTGGATGGTGTCGCGCTTGATGGACGTGCCGTCTGAAGCGCGACATTTCGTGTTCGAGCTCACCGTCGCGCACGTGCTGATGTTGCGCGCCGGCCTCGTGCCGAGCTCGGGGCGGCGCACCGTCTGGATCGGCATCCTCACCACTGCGCCCGGTGTGCTGCTCTACATCAGCGGTCACATGAGCTCGGGGCCGGCGCAGGCGTCCGATGTGCTCGAGATGATGAGCCGCTCGGCGGCCACCGTCGTCGCTTCGGCCCTCGCCTCGCGCCGCATCTTCGGGTTGCGCAAGCAGGTGGCCCGCTCGCGTCAGCTCGGGCAATACACGCTCCAAGAGAAGGTGGGGCGGGGAGGCATGGGCGTGGTCTTCAAGGCAAGCCACGCGCTGTTGCGCCGGCCCACCGCCATCAAGCTGCTCTTGCCCAGCGAGATCGAAGAGAGCACGCTGGCCCAGTTCGAACGAGAAGCGCAGCTCACGAGCCAGCTCACACATCCGAGCACGATCCAGATCTTCGACTTCGGTCGCAACGAGAGCGGCGTGCTCTATTACGCGATGGAATACCTGGAGGGGCTGACGCTGTATGAGCTCGTCCAACTCACGGGATTGCAGCCTCCAGGGCGTAGCATCGCCCTGCTCGTTCAGGTCTGTGGCTCCCTCGCGGAGGCGCATGGCGTCGGCCTCGTGCATCGCGACATCAAGCCGGCGAACATCATGGTCTGCGAGCGCGGGCGAGTGGCTGATGTGATCAAGGTCCTCGATTTCGGTTTGGCAAAGGTGCGCGGTCAGCATTCCCAGACGCTGAGCGGCCTGTCGGGGTCGATCGCCGGCACGCCGGGCTTCATGTCGCCGGAGTCGATCGTCCATCCGGAGAGCGTCGACGCCCGCAGCGACATTTATGCCGTCGGCGCGGTCGCCTATTTCCTGCTCACCGGGCAAGAGCTCTTTGGCGGGCGCGCCGATTTCGAGGTGTTGCTCGACCAGGTGAACACCGAGCCCGTGCCGATTCCAGTCCGGCGCGGAGCACCGATCGCCGCCGACCTCGAGCGGGTGATCATGAGCTGCCTCGCGAAGGATCCTCGGCAGCGCCCTCAGAATGCCGACGAGCTCAGCGAACGCCTGCTCGCGTGCAGCGCCGCGCGCGCCTGGTCTCCCGCCCAGGCCCGAGCCTGGTGGGAGGCGAATCGAGAGCTCGTCCAGCACCGCGTTCGCGAGCGGTCCACCACAGTCCAGGGGTCGTTTGACGCCAGGCTCCGTGTCAAACCTGGCCGGCGCTCGCCTCGCTCTGCCTGAGGCGCGCGAGCGTGGGCCTTTCGCCGCCGGGCTCGGATGCGCACCCGACCGCCCCATCGCGGCGTCCCCGTATCTGGACATATTATGTGACTAGTCGTATAATATGACCATATGGCCGAGCGGACGATGGGAGCGGCGCAGTTCAAGGAAAAGTGCCTGCAGGTGCTCGATGAGCTCTCGCCGGAAGGCCTGGTGATCACCAAACGGGGCAAGCCCGTCGCTCGCTTGATTCCGTTCGAGCGCTCCGGAGTCCAGCTGATCGGAGCCCTAAAGGGTAAGATCCGCGTGATCGGGGACATCACTCAGACCGGGGTCAGCTGGGACGCGAGCGCGCGACCAAAGTGATCAATCTCGATACTCACGTGCTCGTGCATGCCTTGGCAGGGGCTCTCACGCCGCGCGAGCAGCGAATCCTCTCGGACCAGCCCTGGAGCATATCGGCCATCGTCCTGTGGGAGCTCGCCAAGCTCGTGCAACTCGGCCGGCTCGAGATGGACTTGGACGCTGCTGCGACGGTACGGGCCTTGGGGGCGGTCCAGGTGCTGCCGATCACGTTGGAGATCGCGCGCCTGTCCACTCAGCTGGACTTCAAGAGTGACCCAGCGGATGAGCTCATCGCGGCCACGAGCCTGGTCGAGCACATTCCCCTCCTGACCCGTGACAAGCGCATTCGCAAATCGAAGCTCGTGCCGTTCGCGTAAAGTGCGGGATAAGGCGCCGCGCCGCGCCGCGCCTCGGCTCTGCGGGCGGTCAGGTCGAAGGATTGCGTGCGGCGTCGCCTCAGTGCGGAGCAGCTCATCGAGGCTGTCAGGAACGCTGAGGCTAGTAAGCTCGACGCCTAGAGCTCGACGCCTAGAGCTCCGCGCTGGCACTGCGCCGAACACGCGGCCGCGTTTCTCCCTCTGCTAACGAAGGAGCCACGGGCTGCTCGCCGGCGTGGAGCTCGGGGACGACGCGCAGCGGAGCTCGGGCACGGCGGACACCCCAACGTGTCGCTCTTTGGCCGATCAGGCACGGCTGAAGCTTCTTGTCGTGCGCCCAGTGCTCGAGCAGGACGTCTTGCAGCTCGAGGCGGGTGAGCGAGCCTAACGTGCCAAACGGCTCGTCGAGCAGCAGCATGCGGGGCGAGAGCGCGAAGGCGCGGGCGAGGCCGACGCGCTGGCGCATGCCGGCGGAGAGCTCTGCCGGGTCGAGACGTTCCGGCGCACCGCACATCCACCCAAGGTGACGCTCTTTGGCCAATCAGGCACGACTGACGCTGCGCTGAGAGAGCCCCCTTTTTATCTTCTCAGCCCACGCTGCGGGAACGGACGAGGTCCCAGAGGCTGCTTCGGCGTGGCTTGGCGGCGGGCGCCGGTGGGGCGGGGCGATGGCCCTGGTCTTCGAGGAAGCCGACGAGGCGCTCCCGCAGGTCGTAGAACTCGGGCGAGTCCATCAGGGCGTGGCGGCTGCGCGGGCGGGCGAAGGGGATGCGCAGGATTTCGCCCACGTGGGCTTCGGGCCCGCTGGTCATCATCACCACGCGATCGGAGAGGAAGACGGCTTCGTCCACGTCGTGGGTGACCATGAGGGCTGTCTTCTTGTCGTGCGCCCAGAGCTCGAGCAGGACGTCTTGCAGCTCGATGCGGGTGAGCGAGTCCAACATGCCAAACGGCTCGTCGAGCAGCAGCATGCGGGGCGAGAGCGCGAAGGCGCGGGCGAGGCCGACGCGCTGGCGCATGCCGGCGGAGAGCTCTGCCGGGCGCTTGTGCAGCGAGTCCCCGAGGCCCACGAGCTCGAGATAGTGCGCGGCGATCTGGTTGCGCTCGGCGGAGGGTCGGTCGGAGAACACTTGATCGACCCCGAGCCGCACGTTGCCGAGGGCAGAGAGCCAGCCGAGCAAGCAGGGGGATTGAAACACGACGCCCCGATCGGGCCCGGCGTCGACCACTTCTTTGCCGGCGAGAATCACGGCGCCGTCGCTCGACTCGGCGAGGCCGGCGACGATGGAGAGCACGGTGCTCTTGCCGCAGCCGGAGTGACCGATGATGCTGACGAACTCCCCCTCCGCCAGCACGAGCTCGAAGCCTTTGACGATTGCCGTGGGACCCGTCGGCGTTTGAAAGGTCTTGCCGAGCCCGGTGATCTCGAGGAATTTTTGGTTCATGTGGAGGGCTCGAGGGTGGCGGCGGAGAGCGCGGGGGTGGGAGCGCTGCGCGCGGTGTGGAGGGGGCGTTTGGTGGACAGGAGGTATTCGATCACGGCGACGCGGATGCGCCGAAACTCCGGATCGTGGTTGAGCGCGCGGCGCTCGCGCGGGCGGGCGATGTTGACCGCGAACTCGGGGCCGAGGGTTGCGGCGGGCCCGGCGCTGAGCGGGATGATGCGATCGGCGAGCAGGATGGCTTCATCCACGTCGTTGGTGACGAGCACGATCGTCTTGCCGCTGGTGCGGGCGATGCGCTCGAGCTGGTCCTGCATGGTCGCGCGCGTCAGGGCGTCGAGCGCGCTCAGCGGCTCGTCCATGAGCAGCACCTCGGGGTCGGTGGCGAGGGCGCGCGCCAGCGCCACGCGTTGGCGCATGCCGCCGGAGAGCTGCGCCGGCTTGCGGTCGGTCGCGTGATCGAGCCCCACCATGCTGACGAAGCGCTGGGTGTGGGCCTGGCGCTTCTCTTTAGGCCACTTCGAGAAGACCTCGTCCACCGCCAGCGCGATGTTCTCGAAGGCCGTGAGCCAGGGCAAGAGCGAGTAGTTCTGAAACACGAGCATGCGCTCGGGCCCGGGCGCGCGCACCGGCTGGTCGTGAAAGGTCACCTCGCCCGAGTCCGGCTTTTCGAGCCCGGCCAGGAGTGAGATGAGCGTGGACTTGCCGGCGCCCGAGAAGCCGACGATGACGACCACCTCCCCCGGCTCGATCGCCAGCGACACCTTCGACAGCACGTGCGTCGACCCGTACGACTTGGAGACTTCGTTCAAAGCAAGAATCGGCATGGCCTATCGTCCTCCGCTCAGGCGGTCCGGAACCGCTTTTCGACCAGGCCCATCAAGCGATCGAGCCCAAAGCCCACGAAACCGATGGTGAGGATGCACAGGATGATGTGCTCGTAGATGAGGGAGTTGTATTCCTGCCACAAGAAGCCGCCGACGCCGGGCGAGCCCGTCAGCATCTCGGCAGCGACAATCACGAGCCAGGCGATGCCGAGGCTCAGGCGGAAGCCGGTAAACATGTAAGGCAGCGCCGCGGGCAGCATGATCTTGAGCAAGGTCCTGGCGCGCGACAGCTTGAGCACGCGCGCGACGTTCAAATAATCCTGCGGCACGGCGCGCACGCCGAGCGCGGTATTGAGCACCGTCGGCCACATCGAGCACATGGCGATGGTGAAGATGCCAGCGGGCTCGGGGTTTTGAAACAGCACGAGGCCGAGGGGCAGCCAGGCCAGCGGCGACACGGGCCTCAGGATCTGGATGATGGGATCAAAGCTGCCCCGAAAGAACTTGGACATGCCCAGGAGGAAGCCGAGCGGCGCCCCCACCAGGATGGCGATGACGTAGCCCTGCACCACGAGCTCGAGCGAGTACCAGGTGAAGCGCAGAATGCCCTGATCGAGCTCGCCGCGTTTTTCGAACGGCTCGACGATGTACAGGCGGCTCACCTCCCAGGTCTTCCAGGGTGAAGGCAGGTTCTGCGCGAAGGTGGCGCTGGCCACGGACCAGAGCACCAGCACCGATGCCGCACCGATCATCGGCAGGGCTATCGCGCCGAGCCAGCGCTCGATTTTCTCTTTGGACATGGGGTTCTTTCGGGGCCTTCGTTCCGGACGTCTTCCGGAATCGGGGCGGGAGAAGGGGCGAGCGTTTCAGGCCTTCATGCTGTGCACGGCAAACGATGTCGCGTACGTTTCGGGAGACTTGGGGTCGAAGGTAATGCCATCGAAGAGCGTCTCGGGCGCGTCGTTCGGGCTGCCCGCGTCGACGCCCAGCTCTTTCAGCGCGGCCTGGTAGATGTCGGGGCGCATGACCTTGGCCGCGACGCCCGCGTAGTCGGGGTTCGCCTCCACCATGCCCCAGCGCCGAAATTGCGTGAGCCACCACACCGCGTACTTCGGCTGCGGGAAGTTGCATGCGCGCGCGTGAAAGCTCATGTAGTACTCGTCCTTCTTCTTGCGCCCGTCCCCGTAGTCGTAGTCGCCGAGTAGGCGCCCGAGGATCAGCTCGGGCGGGCAGTTGATGTAGGTCGGACGCGAGACGATGGCGGCCTGTTCTTGCCGGTTTTTCAGATCGTCGAGCCAGACGCTGGCCTCGTACAGCGCCTTGAGCACGGCCTTGACGGTCTTCGGGTTCTTCTCCGCGAACTCCTCGGTGAAGGCGCACACCTTCTCCGGGTGGTCTTTCCAGATCTCCTGGGTGGTGATGGCCGTGTATCCGATGTCGTCGGCGATGGCTCGGGCGTTCCACGGCTCGCCCACGCAGTAGCCGTCCATCTTG
This sequence comes from Deltaproteobacteria bacterium, assembly GCA_043747815.1. Lineage (GTDB taxonomy): Bacteria > Myxococcota_A > Polyangia > Polyangiales > Polyangiaceae > SZUA-265. The sequence goes on along the minus strand of JAYTOL010000241.1, from coordinate 45,378 downwards.
TCGATTTTCATGTTCGCGATCATCTGCGCGGGTGGCACGGTCACGAGCGCGATGTCCTTGTCGGGGTTGATGCCGCCGGCCGCGAGGTAGTAGCGCATCCACATGGCGTGCGTGCCCGGTGGAAACGTGATGGCGAAGGTCATGGGCTTGCCCGCCGCCTTGGCCTCGTCCACGAGCGGCTTGAGCACCTTGGGATCGGCGGCCACCTTGCCCTTGAATTTATTCTGCATGGTGATCGCCTGGCCGTTGCGGTTGAGCATCCAGGGGATGATCATCGCCTTCTTCGGCGCGCCGAGCAGACCCATGCTGGAGGCGATGGGCATGCCGGTCAGCATGTGCGTCGCCTGGATGTCGCCGTTCGAGAGCGAGTCGCGGATGGCGGCCCAGCTGGCGCCCTTGATCACGGTGGAGTTGATGCCGTATTTCTTGAACAGGCCCCGCTCGTGCGCGATCACGATCGGGGAACAGTCGGTGAGCGCGATCATGCCGAAGCGCAGATCGGTGACCTCCGGCTGGCTCGAGCTGGCCGATGAGCTCGGAGCGCTCGTGGGCGTCGCCGCGGCGACGCTCGTCGAGGCACTGCTTTCGTTCGCCTTGCACGCTCCCAGCGTCGCGACGGCGCCGAGGCTCGCGGCCGCCTGCATGAAGCGGCGACGGTCGAGCGTGCCTTGCGGCGGGCACGCGGCGGGTGGGGCATCGGTGGCGCGCGAGCTCACGGAGGCCGGGTCAGAGCCACGGGAGGGGGGGCGTTTGTCGCTGTCGAGGTGCCTGGTCATGGATCAATTTCTCGCGTTGGGTGGGGTTGAAGCTAATCGAGGTACGGCGGCGCCTTCACGGCGCCGATCAATGCATCAAGGACTGGCGGAGCGCGCTTGCCGAGGGGACGTGGCTCGCCTGGTGCAGGTGCAGCATCAGGCTCCTGATGAGGGGCCCCATCTTGGGCAACTCGGGCATCACATGCACCGGGACGCCGTGCACCTGAAGCGTGGCACGGCAGGTGGGACCCATGGCGGCCACCACCAGGTCGCGGCGCAGGGCGTCGAGCAGCGCTGGGCCGAGCGATAGCTGCCGAGCCACCTCGTAGAGGTGCCGAAACTGCACCTGGCAGGTGATGACCAGCGCGTCCACCTCGCCGGAGATGATGCTGGCCACGAGCCCCTCGAGGTCGCGCGTGTCCTCCGGCATGAGCCAGCGGTAGAGCCAGGCTTCGACCAGCTCGACCCGCCGCGCGCGCAGCGTCTCCGCGAGCGTCGCGCTGCGTTCGCCGTAGTGAAACAAGAGGACACGCCGCCCTTCCAGCGGGATACCGGAGAGCGCGTCGATCAGCTCCGCGGACGTGAACGGTTCTCTGGCGGTCAGCGTCGGCGGTACGCCGAAGCCGCGCAGCGCGGCCATGGGCTTGGGACCACGCGCCACCGTGGTGACGTGTGACAAGCCGTGGACCAGCGCTTGGTGCCGCCCGTCTCGCTCCGCCACTTCGAACAAGAGCGACGCGGCCACGCCGGTCATGAAGATCACGACGTCATGGCGCCCGTGTACGAGGTCATCGATGATCGCACGCGTCACGTCCTCGGAAGCCGCGGGCACCTCACGCAGGGCGGGAACACATAGCGGGTTTCCACCATGTTTCTCGACCAGGCGTGACAGCTCTCGGCTCATTCGCGCCTCGAGCAGGGCGACCACTGGGCGTTGCCCGCCATCCGCGGTCCCCGAGCGCCGATCAACTCCAAACAAGCGTGACACGAGAGGTTCCTAGAGCAACGCTCATGCCATGCACCGCGCACGATCACGATGGGGGCATGAAAGCCGCGGCGGCGTGAATCGAGAAACACCAGTGCAACAACAGCGATCAAGAGCGATGCGACACAATTGTCGGAACCCAACACCAATGCCGACGGGCATGTCGCTTCCTACAGGGGTGAACGCTGTATGCGCCCATCGGTGACAGGTTTCTCGCCTCGGCCGCACGGGGTCTGCAGTCGATGCCGCACGCGCTGGACGGTATATTTCGGCGACAGTCTATTTCCGTTTCGGCGCTTCGTCGCCATGCCGCACCTCTTCGAGGCGAGGTAACCTGCAGGGCGATGACGACACGGGCGTGTTTCAGATCGGGGTGGGGGCTGGGTGGCGCACTGCTACTCGCGGCCTGCGCGGGTGCCGAGGGCGATGCCGCGAGCAGCGGCCTGGGAGCAAACGCTGCATCGCCGGCCACGGACGGCGCCGGGCGGGACGACGCCAACGGTGTCGACGGCCGTGCCCCGGCAGGCAGTGACCCGGCAGGCAGCAGACCCGAAGCGAGCACTGCCGCAGGCGGACGCTCCGAGGGCGATCCAGCCCCAGAGCTGGCAGACAGCGAAGAGCCCTCGGGCGAAGCCGCAGGACCCGAGCCCGCGGAAGGCGGTCTGGACGAAGAGGACACCCCGTTATCGCCCGCGCCCGATGTCAGCGATCGCGGCTTCTCGGTAGGCGGCAATTGCTTGCGCGGCTGCGCGAGCAGCGCGACCGATGCCGACGCCACCGGCAACGTCGATGGCTTTGGTTTTGAGGACGGCGAGTCCTGTGTGGTGGGCAATTCAGGGCCGGCGCAGGCCAGCGTTGCGTGTGACCCGTTCGTGCTGCCGGTGCTCGCTCCGCAGCCGAACGCCGACGGGATATTCGTGCGCGAGCCGAACGGGGGCTGTCCACCTGCCAGTCAAATCACCTGCCCGCTCGGGCTGCCCCGAAACGAGTGCGGTTGCTTCATCATCGACGATCTCGGCGCGCGCAAAGCAGAGGTGTTGAACGCCGCCGTGACGGTCGGCGCGGTGCCCTTGGATTTTTTGACGTCGGGCTCGTTTGAAAGCGAGACCTACAATACCGACTACCCCTTCGGCGACGTGTTTCCCGACGGTCGCTCGAAGACGGGCGGCGCTGCCAACTTCGGGATCACCAAGATGAACTGGAGCATGATACGGCGTTGTCATCCGGCATATGCCGGGCTCAACGACGCCGCCTACCAGCGCGGTGCGGAGATCAACGACGACCTGCTGCTCGAGGCGACCATTTATCGAGAGTGCCGAGCGTTCTTTGGCATCAATTGGCTAGCAGGGCACCGCAACGGCTTCGGCAACATCAACAATTCCAACACGGCGGACATCCGGCGCTTCATCGGCGTCTACGAATGGCTCGGAGAGATGTACGCGGACGGGCATCTGACGGATGACACGCGTTGGTACACCAACGTGCCGGCGATCTGAGGCGAGCGAGCCGGGCAGGGGATAAGGGCAGGCGCGCTCTCGCCCCCGCAGGCGGCCTGACAACATTGGCATGGCGCATGCTCTAGCTTGATCGGGAGATTCCTCCCGTGAGAGCTCGAAGTGGAAAGGCAACGCCAATGGCAAACGCGACTCGAAATGCAGAACTGGACGGCGCTCGGCGCTGGCGATTTTCGGGGCGAAAGCGGCACCGGGTGCTGATCGCCGAGGACGACGACGCTCTGCGCCAGCTGATGGCGAGAACGCTCGCCGATGACGGCTACGAAGTGGACGAAGCGATGAGCGGGTTCGAGTTGCTCGCCCTGTTGGCGCGCCCGGGCGGCGACTACGATGTCGTCGTGTCCGACGTCCGGATGCCGGGCTTGACCGGGCTCGAAGTCATCGACGAATTGAGATCCCATCCGGAGCTCAGAGACGCCAACCTTCCCGTCATCCTCGTGACGGCTTTTGCGGATCGTCAGACCCGCGCCGAAGCGGGCCGACTGCAGGCCATTCTACTGGAAAAGCCGCTCGACCTGGACGCGCTCAGGAGCAACGTGGCAGATCTCGCCGACCCCACTCAGCTCGTCTCGTAGGTTGACTTGCTTCGGAGGTGAAGGCTGCTGCAGCGACGTCGGCACGGAAGCGGTTCCGTGCTGACCCGCTCGTCCACGCACGTCATTCATACCTCAAGGCGACGATCGGATCGAGGCGCGAGGCCTTGTGTGCCGGGTACAAGCCAAAGCCCATACCGACCAACGCGCTGAACAGCACGGCTATCACTACAATCTGCGGGCTGATGAGCACGGGCCAACCGAAATGCGACGCCAGGCGGGCCGCGACCCCAATTCCCAGCACCACGCCCAGCGCTCCGCCCAGGCACGACAACGTGAACGCCTCGACCAAGAACTGCCCGAGGATGTGCTGGGGCTCGGCACCGACGGCCATGCGCAAACCGATCTCGCGCGTGCGCTCGGTCACGCTCACGAGCATGATGTTCATGATGCCGATGCCGCCTACCAACAGGGACACGGCGGCGATGGCGGAGAGCAGTGTGGTGAGCGTCTGCGTGCCCTGTTCCTGGGCATGGGCGACCTCGACCAGGTTGCGGATGGAAAAGTCGTCGTCCGCGCCGACCTCGAGGTGGTGCCGATCCCTGAGCAGCGCCGCTACGCTGCTCTGAGCGGCGCCGACAGCCTCGTTTGACGTGGCCTGCACGAAAATCACCCCAGCCAGCAGATTGCCGAGCCCGCCTTGAATCTTGCTGCGGAAGGTGGACACGGGGACGAAGGCGACGTCGTCGTAGTCTTGACCCGTGCTCGACTGACCCTTCGCCCCGAGCACGCCGATGATCTCGAAAGGCACGTCGTGGATGCGCAGCGATTGGCCTGTGGGGTCAGCCCCGGCCCCGTACAATTTGTCGGCCACCGTGCGACCCAGAATGACCACCTTGGTTTGCCCGTCGATGTCGGACGAGGTGAACGAGAGCCCGCTGGCGATCGGCCAGTCGCGAAGCTCGAAGTACTCGCTCGTCGTCCCGGAGACCTGAGTCGTCCAGTTCTGGTCGTCACTGGCGAGCGACGCGTTGACGCGCAGCAGCGGCGCGGCCATTCGAACGCTCGATACTTCGCCCTGGATGGCCTGGAGGTCATCCGAGGTGAGCGTCGGTTGGCTGCCGAAGCCTCCGCGGACTCCGCCCGCCGTGGTCGAGCCAGACATCACGACGAGCAGGTTGGTGCCCATCGCGGTGAAGCTCTGCTCGACGTTCGCCCTGGCGCCTGCGCCGATCGCGACCACCGCGATCACGGCGGCGACGCCGATGATCACACCCAGGGTCGTGAGGAACGAGCGCAGCTTATTGCGCCACAGCGCCCAGATGGCGACGCGAAATGTCTGCAGCAAGTTCATGGCGAAACTCCTCGCTCAGGAGCCGGTGCTTGGGCCTGTGCCTGGGCCCACGCCTGCGGTTGCCGCCCGTCAGAGGCGACTCTGCCGTCCTTCAGCAGCACGACGCGCGAGGCGTACGTCGCGATGTCAGGCTCGTGGGTGACGAGGACCAGGGTGATGCCGGACCGGCCGAGCTCCTGAAAGAGCGCCATGATCTCGAGGCTCATCTGTGAATCGAGATTGCCTGTCGGTTCGTCCGCGAGGATGATCTTGGGGCGATTGACCAGGGCGCGCGCGATGGCGACGCGCTGCTGCTGCCCTCCCGACAGTTGATTGGGGCTGTGGTTCATGCGCTCCGCCAGACCCACTCGCTCTAAAGCTGCCCTGGCGCGCGCCACCCGCTCGCGGCTGCCCACGCCAGAATAGACCAAGGGCAATGCCACGTTCTCGATGGCGCTCGTGCGTGCGAGCAGATTGAAGCTCTGGAACACGAAGCCGAGCAGCTGGTTGCGGGTCCTGGCGAGCTCTTTGCGGCTAGAGCGCGATACGTCGTGCCCCGCCAGGAGGTAACGCCCGGCGCTCGGCCGGTCGAGGCAGCCGATGATGTTCATCAAAGTAGACTTCCCCGAGCCGGAGGCGCCCATGATCGCCACGAACTCGCCCTCCTCGATCTCCAGACTGATGCCTTTGAGCACGGGCAGGCTGAGGTCCCCGACCGAGTAGTTCTTGATCAACCCTGTCAGGGAGATCGCTGGGATGGATGCATGGGCCATGTCGAGCTCGCTCTTTGAGACCAGCCCCGTCAGAACAATCGAGGCATCCCGTTCGCCCCTGCGCCGCGCGCCGTGGGCGTCTCGGCCGGCATGCCCACCACCAGTCGGTCACCGACCTTGATATCGCCCGAAACCAGCTCCGTCATCGACCCGTCGGTCACACCCGTTCGGATCTGGACGGCGCGAGGCTCACCACCGTTCAGTACCCAGACCGGGCGCGTCTCCGCCGCCGGCGCAGGGGCGCGAGCCAGCGGCGCTCCGGCGGGTGGCCGGAAGCGCAGCGCCAGGTTGGGGATGACAATCACGTCGTCTCGCTGCGCATGCACGAGGCTCACGTTTGCCGTCATGCCCGGCTTCAGCTTCCCGTCGGGGTTGTCGACATCGATCACGGCGTCATACGTCACGACGTTCTGCAAGGTCTGTGGCGCGTTGCGGATCTGGCGCACCCGGCCGACGAAGCGCTCGCCGGGGTAGGCGTCGACGCCAAAGCTGGCGGCCATGCCCGGCGTGAGCTTGCCGACGTCCGCCTCGGCCACGTTCGTGTCGACCTGCATGCGCGACAGATCTTCGGCGATGGTAAAGAGTGTCGGCGCCTGGAGCGAAGCGGCGACCGTTTGCCCGACGTCGACGTTGCGCGAGATCACGCTGCCGTCGATGGGCGAGACGATGTCGGTGTACTCCAGGTTGATCTTCGCCTGAGCTAGAGCAGCCTCGGCCTGGGCCAGCGCTCCCTCCTCGGACCGTACCTGAGCCTTGGCCGCGACGGAATTCGACACGGCGGTGTCCCGCTCGGAGAGCGCAAGCAGTTGATCTGCAGCCAGCGCTCGGCTGCGGTCGGCCTGGCGCGCGGCGTCCTGGGCCTGGGCCTGGGCCTTCTGCAGGTTGGCTTGCGCCACGCTGACGTTCGCGCGCACCTGCGCGTACGCCGCCTTAAACGACTCGGGATCGATGCGCGCAATGACCTGCCCCTTTTTGACCTGCGAGTTGAAGTCCGCGTACAGGGCGAGGATGCGGCCGGACACTTGACTGCCGACCTGCACGGTCACCAGCGCCGACAGTGTCCCCGTGGCCGTCACACGGGCGACGACACTGCCTCGGTCGACCGAGACGGTCTCGAAGCGCGAACCCGAGTCGGCCTGGGGCGCGCGCAACGCCAAGACCAGACCGATCACGCAAACTCCCAGCGCGCTCAGTGCGACCCACCAGCGCGGCCGCCGCAGCCCACCGGACGACGCCGGTGAGGGCGTTGCGTCGGCCGCCGCGGGGAGCTCAGTGTCAGGAACGGGCTCGATCTGTGTAATGGATGTCATGCAACGGTCCTCCACGCCTCCGCGAGCTCTTGCCGCCGCGTCAGTTTGCCGCGAGGGTCACGTGCTCGATGGCTTCACCATTGGAGAGCTGGCAGTCGCCCGTGCCCCCTCCCACGAGCCCAGCGCGGGGGTCGTCGATAGCAAATCGGCAACGCAGCCGTACCGTTTGGTCGTCAGACTTCAGGTTGGCGATCACCCGCCCTGTATAGACCTGCACGAAACCAGGCCAATCGAGCGCTGTCGAAGGGCCGTCGTATCCGCGGACCATCCAGCCCGACCAATAGGGCGACCAGCCCTCCCACGCGGGACCATAAACATCGGCCTCAGCCGTCTTGATGACCTCGAAGTAGCGCCCGGAATAGTGAGTGCCATCCGGAAGCGTGCCTGAAATCTGCCCCCGGTCCGGATCCGCCGCATCCGACTTCCAGACAAATGTAGTGGCTTCCGCTTTGCCTGTCGGCTCCTTCAGTTCACCCACTGCGGTGCCGGTCGTAGAACAAGCAGCACTCGTCAAGATCAAGGCGATCGGAACGGCCAGGCCGAGGCTCTGCGTCGTTTTCTCCAATGGCGTTTTCATGTTGGCTCCTATTCACTCCCCCCAATGCAGCGTTCGCGAGCGAGCAGAGGGTGGTGTCGATCGTGTCGACGCTGCTCACCCCCTCCACTGGAGCAACCCGCGTGCCATTTGCGGTGTTGGGGCTGCCGGCGTGCAACTCTGGGTTCTGGCGAAGGTTTGGTCGTGGGATTTCCCCACTGTCGACAAACCCCACGGGCCATTGGTGCCGTGCCAAGTTAGCGGGAATGCACGGCGCAAGCTTCCAGCGACGGTCGCGTCATCGTCATACCTATGACGAATATCTCGCCTACGAGCGTGACAGCGGCCTCAAGCACGAGTTCGAGGATGGAGAGATCTTCGCGATGGCCGGCGGCTCCAGGCGGCACAATGCACTCGCCTCGCGCCTCAGCGCCGTGCTCGAGGCTACGCGCAAGCCCGGGTGCAATGCCTTTCCGCCTCGACCGCGCGTGGAGTGCTATCGGCGCCTGGTCACCGGTGCCTGGGAATACCGAGTGACGACCGAGGGCACGCTGCAGCTGCTCAGCGGAGCTGCACTTGACATCGTGTCGCTCTACGCGGATTTGCCGGACTGAACCTGCGGTTTTCCGCTCCGAGCCGACGGCGCTCCCTGTCGGCTCGTCCCGGGCCTGCTCGACGCCTCCAGGAAACCTGGATGCCGCCAGCGCTGCGTACCTTCGCGCGACGACGAACGCGGAATCGGCGGCCAGGAGAGGACCCAACACTCATGCGCAGCGTGCGTGCCATCTATCGGTATCCCATCAAGGGCCTGAGTCCCCAACCTGTACCGGGCGTCATGCTGGAGGCGGGCAAACCGTTTCCGTTCGATCGCGTGTTTGCCCTGGTGCGGCCGAACTTGCCCGTCGATCCGGAGGCTCCTCGCTGGGCGAAGAAGGGGCTCTTCTTGATGCTGATGTTGGATGAAGCCCTGGCACGCGTGCAGACACACCTCGACGTGGAGAGCCTCGAGCTCACGATCCTGGCAAACGACGCGCCTCCGGCCGCCAGCGGATCAGCCACACGCCTCGATGCGAACGATGCACGCGCACGAACGTTGCTCAGAGTGAACCTCGGGACTCGAGCCGGGCGCGACGCGGTAAATGCGTTCTTTCACCAGCAGGTGCCAGGTTTGGCGGCTGCGCCCCAGCTCGTTCGAGCGCGGGACGGCCACTTCATGGACAAGCCGGACAACGTGATGTCCTGTATCAACCTGGCGACGGTGCGCAGCCTCGAGGCGCAGTGGGGCCGCGCGGTCCACCCGTTGCGCTTCCGCGCCAACTTCTACCTCGACGGCTTCAGGCCCTGGGAGGAGCTCGACTGGATGGGCAGCGACATCCTGCTCGGCGATGTGCTCTTTCGGGTGGACCGTCGCAACGGTCGCTGTGGCGCCACCAACGTCAACCCCGAGACGGGTGAGCGCGACATGGACATCCCAGGTGCCTTACGCAATGCGTTTGGTCACAAGGATGTCGGCATCTATCTCATCGCACGCAACGCCGGCAAAGTGGTCGTCGGCGATGCCGTAACAGTACCAGACCTCGGCGCTTCGGCGCCCGAGGTCCAAGCGTCTGCTCCTCTGCCGGCCGGGCAAGGTTGCTTCATCTGCCGCGGTTGCTACTACCTGTACGACGCTGCTGCGAGGCCGACGGTCGGCGCCGCCAAGGTGCCTTTCGGCGAGCTGGGCGAGGACTTTCGTTGTCCGGACTGCGGCACGGAGAAAGCCAACTTTCGGCCGTACCTGGCAGCGCCTCATCTAGTCATGGCAACGCCCGGAGCGCCATCCTCCGGAGCGTCGCTGCCGGCGAAGCCGTGACTCGTCGTGCGAGACGCAGCACGCGCGATCGCCTTGTCGAGACCCCCTTTGGGTCTACTCGAACACCCGAAAAGCGAGGCGCCTGATGCCGTCGTCGCGCCTCATTTTCGAAATGGGAAATCAATGAGTAGCGATCCGCCGCCATCTCGCAGAACCTGCACGTCGATGCCGTACAGAGCCGCTTTGTAGCGCACCACTCGCTCCGTGACCCCCAGGTCCCGGGCCGCGCGAGCGCAGTTTCCCTGCGCGTGGCAGAGCGCCTCTTCCAACATGCGCGTCTCGAGCGCGGCCACGGCCTCGCGCAAGGTAGACCTCGGCGGCGCGGCGCTAGGCTCCGGGTTGCGCAGCGGCGCCGGCAAATGCTGCTCCCCGATCACGAAGCCGTCGCACACCACGACGGCGCGCTCGATGGCGTTTTCGAGCTCCCGGACGTTGCCGGGCCAGGTGTGCTCGGCGAGCAGATCGAGCGCCCCGCTGGAGATGCCGGTCACGTTGCGGCGGTGCTCCGCCACGTATTTGGTGACGAAGTATTCGCTGAGGGCCCAGATGTCGGCGCGCCGGCCCCGCAGCGGCGGCACGGTGATGCTGAACACGTTCAGGCGGTAGTAGAGGTCCTCACGGAACGCGCCGCTCTTGACACGCTCTTCGAGGTTTCGATTGGTGGCCGCGATGATGCGGACGTCGGTGCGCAGGGTCTCGGTGCCGCCGACCCGCTCGAATTCTCGCGACTGCAGCACGCGCAGCAGCTTGGCCTGCATGGCCAGCGGCAGCTCCCCGATTTCATCGAGAAACAGCGTGCCGAGCTCCGCCAGCTCGAAGCGCCCGCGGCGACGCGCGTGCGCGCCGGTATAGGCTCCCTTTTCGTGCCCGAAGAGCTCCGACTCGAAGAGCGTCTCCGGCAGCGCCGCGCAGTTGACCTTGACGAGCGGGTGCGCTGCTCGGTCGGAGTTATTATGGATGGCGCACGCCACCAGCTCTTTGCCTGTGCCGGAGTCGCCACGGATCAGCGTGGTGGCGTTGGTGCGCGCCACTTGCGCGACCTCTTCGTAGATTTGGCGCATGGCAGGGCTCGCACCGACCATGTTGGCGTATTCGAAGATGGCGTCTTTTTGCCGCGCTTTGGCGCTCTGCTCGGCGCTCTCGCTGCTCGATTCGGGCGCGCTGGCCTGCCCGAGCGCATCGGCGAACAGGGGCGCGAGGGCCGACAGGTCGGGAGGCGCTTCGCCCGGAGCGCGCGCGCTCGCCAGAGAGTAGCAGGCGATCACGCCCGTGATGCTCTTGCCGAACAGGAGGGGGAACGCGGCTTGCGTCCAGCCCTCGTCGGCCCAGGCCTCGAGGGTCACGAGCTCGCTCCGCGCCATGGGGTCCAGACGTACCTCGGGCACCACGATCTGTTGTTTGCTCTGCGCCGCCCGACCCACCACCCCAGAACCGAAGCGCGGCCGATAGTGTTCCGCGCCGAGCCCGTGCCAGGCCACGATGTCGAGCTCGCGCGTGCGCGCGTTCACGGAGTAGATGACCGAGCGCCCAATGCCCATGCAGCGCTCCAGCACCGCCAGGGCCAGCTGCAAGCGCTGCCGTAGGCTCGCGCTGGACGCTAGGGCCCGACTCAGTTCGACGACGGCGCGCATCTCTCCTGCACCATTGTCTCCTGCAACATTGCCCGGTAGCGCCTGACTGCTGCTCCCGCGGGGGACCACGGCGGAGTCAGTTGAAGACATGGTGCCCGGTAACGCTGCCCCAAACGCCTTTGCCGCCCGGTTTCGTGCGCGTATCAGGTGCCCCGGCGGGCCATGCAGCCGGCGATCGATACTGCTGCCCTCAAATCCCGATCTGGGGCGCTCGACGGTTTTAAACGCGCGCGCTGCCTTCGACCCGTCGAGACCCTAGCGCTGCTCCGCGGGCGCCAAGCTCAACGCACACCGAAAGCCCACGCTGCGCCCGTGTGCATTCGCGCTCATGTACATTCGCGCCGGCGTGCCGCTGGCGCTCGGTCCGGTATTGAGCCCCCCGCCGAGCACCGCATAACGCTCGTGAAGGGTGCCCTCGGGGGCGCTGTTTGGCGCCGACGTGGACCCCTGCTCACTCGTCCACTCAGAGAGGCTGCCGAGCAGGTCCGCCAGCGTCGTCGTCCCGGCGCGTGCCTCGGCCGCCGCGAGCTGCCACTCGCCTTCGGTCGGTAACCGCCCGCCGTGCCACTCGCAGTAGCGCTTGGACTGCTGAAAGGTGAGGCAGTTGATGGAATAGCGCTCCCGGCCAGGCAGGCCGCCATTGCAGCGCGCGGCAGCGCCGCCTTCTGCGCCAGCGCCAGCTGCGCCGGGAGCCGCGGCCCGAACGACCTCTCGCTGCGCGGACTCACACGCCCCCGCCGCCACGCAGGCCTGATACTCACCCGCGGTGACTTCCGATTTGCCGAGACAGAAGCGACCCGCGATGTTTGCCATGTCGCCGGGGCAGCTGCGCCGTTCGCGCGCGGGCCCGCCCGATGCGGCCACGAAGGTCGCGGAGTCACCGCTGCGGGCGCTGTAAAAGCCGACCGCAAAGGCGCCCGCCACCACGAGCACACCCGCCAGGGCGCTGCCCCACAACGTGCGCCGATCGACCTGACCACCCGTGAGACGGCCGCGCATCGACGCCGCGATGGGCATGAAGCTGGCGTCCGTGGTGGTGGCAAATGATTTTGCCGGCACGTGCGCCACCGGGCGGCGTGCGAGCGGCAGCGGCTTCGCCGCCAACCACCTTTGCTCGAGCAGCCGGTGAACCATACCGAGCGTCTCGAGGTCGGGAAACTCGCTGTCGTGAACCACCTGATCCACGCTGCGCGAGCCATCGAAGGCGCGTAGCACCTGGGCTTGGTCCGGCTCGATCTCCGACTCGGGCGGGGCGCTCGCGCTGGGCACGTAGACGGCCCGGGTATCCCCCAGGCGCTCGCGAATTTCCCGACACTCGTCGAAGCGCTTGGCGGCCTCGAGCATCAACGCCTGGGTCGAGGCGTGAATGCTGCGGGCGCGCCGGACCGGAGAGAAATCCGCGTGCAGCCTCCCCTGCCGGAGCGAGAGCAGCCGATACACCGCCGCGCTGCCGGTCAAGAGCGTGGTCTGCGCGTCGACCACGTCACCGCCCACGCACCAGATGTGGCTCTGCTCACCGGCGTGCTCGATGCGGATTTGGGCGTCTTTCTTGCCGTACTGAATGGTCTGAATCAGCTCAGCCACGGCCATGTTGTCCAGATTGCCGGAGAACTCGGTCGCCGGCAGCTCGTCCACTTCGAGCCCGTGTGCCGACAGCGCCGCGGCGACTTGATCATCTACGGCGCGGCGCGCGGCGCGCGTATAAACCCGCACCCACTGCCTGAGCTCGAGCTGCGAGACCCCGTACGCTGCGCACGCCTCGTCCGGCGTCAGCTCGCCGCGCAAGATGCGGTCGACCAAGGCCGCCTTCTGGTCGTCGCTCGGATCCTGCGGCGGAACAGGTCCCATCGAGTTGCCGGTAATTGAGGCCACGTTAGCGGGGTACCCTGGCCTCACAGCGGCGCAAAACGCACCAGGCTGAAGGTAACATCTTTAAATGATCCAAAATGGGACTCTCGCGTCCGCACCGCCGGGCAGGAAGGATATCAAACATTCGAATAATTTCCACGGTTCGGGGTGGCGGGTGTGGGGAGTGATCGGCGCACACTACGAAATGCCTCGATTCGCCCGACGCAACCGAGCTCGCCCGGCTCTCCGACCACCAGCTTACAACCGATACGCGACGCCGAACCCCGATGAAACGATCCACTCGTCCAGGCTCACGCTCGGCGCGCCCCCGGCCGTGAGCACCAGCCCTCGCAACGCGTACTGGAGGTCGAGGCTCGCTTGCACCGCCCAACCCGCGCCGACCGGCACGCCGAGGCTGGCGCGTCCCCCGAGCAGCGCGAGGTCCTCCGACTGAGTGACGCTCGGCACCCCGCGCTCGCCATCGCCGCTCGCCAAGACGCGCGCGACCGACAGGCGCGGGCCCATCGCCAGAGCAATTGCCCCCTGGTCGGCCAAGTCGATGCCGAGCGAAGCGCTCCACCAGCTGACGCGGACGTCCCCGAGCGGGGTCGGCGTGGTGTTTGTCGCGACCGCGCCCTCCATTGCCCAGCGCACCACGCTCCACAACGGACCGCGCACGTGGACCTCCGCCCCCCAGAACAAGCTCCGGTAACGCATCGGGGAACGCACGGTGGCGGAGAGCCCGAGGCTCGTCGGCTGCCGTGGGCTCTCGTCGCCGTTCCCTTCAGCGCGCGCACGCGCCGCGCGAGCTGGCGCGGGCGTCGAGGGTAAGGCCGCAGGCGCCGGCGCAGGCCTCGCGAGCGGGTCCGGCAGTGATTCGGCGAGCACCAGCGCGAGGGTGCGGGGGCGCGCTTCGAGCGGTGTCTCGGCCAGCGACACGACGCGCTGCCGAAGGAGCGCGCCCCGCGCGTCCAATACGCGCAAGGTCAGCGCGGCGTTGGGATTGCATTCCGTGAGCGCAAGTGATGCGATCGGCGGCTGGCCGCCAGCGAGCTCAGAGCTCGGCATCGGGTGTAAGCCGCGACGGGCCAACTCGACCCCCAGCTTGTCGAAGAGCTCCGCGGGATCGCAGGGCAGGGGCTCGCAGCCAGAGAGATCGACGGCCACCGGCGCCGGCGCCTCATCCGCCGCTGCGGCCTGCGCTGCGTTCAGCGCGTGCAACGACAAGGCAACGCAGCACGCCCGCCGCAGCCCTAGCACCGACCGGCCCCTGCACGCCGCGCGGCGGCCGCGTCACTCCGCTGTCGAACCGGAGGGCGCAGGTCGACGCCCTTCGCTCTGAAGCCGCTCGAGCGCAGGGCGCGCTTCCCCCTCGGGGTACTTCTCGACATATTCGCGGACCACCGCACGCAGCGTCGCTTCATCTCCCACCTCGCGTAACGCCTCCGCGAGGCGGGCGTAGCAAGTATCGCGCAGCGCCGCAGCGATACCCAAATCCAGGGCTCGCCGAAACGCGCGGGCCGCCGCCTCAGGGCGGTGCAGCTCGGCCTTTTGCAGCGTGCCCAGCGTAAACGCAGCCAATGCCGCCTGTGGGTCGCCGGGGTGGTTGCCGACGAGCTGCTCGAGCAGATCCGCGGCTAGCGAGGCTTGGCCCGCCAAGCGGGCGGAGTCGGCCTGCGCCCAGAGCTCGCGCGCCACCGCTCTGGCGTGGGCGTCGCGGGCGGGGTCCTCGAGCTCGGGCAGACGCCGCGGGCCCTCACGGCGCGCCGGCGGCGGCTGTTCGGGTAGCTCGGAGACGTCGAGCGCCGGGAGCTGCTCGGCGGCGGCACCCACGACGGCGCCCTCTGGCGCATCGGCGGCGCTCGCTCGGGGCAACTCGATCTCGAGCACGTCCCCCGCCTCGACCCGTTGGACCCCATCGGAGAGCGCCGGCGAACGCACCAACACCGCGCCTTCTTCGACCGCGACGCGCACCCGCTCGTCACTCGACTCGACGGACAACACCGTGCCGACCACCTCTACCCGTGCGCCTCGCGCCTCAATCTGCCAACGCCGCGGGCCGCCGGGCGTCACCGAGAAGCGCACCCGACCCCGACGCACCACCAGCACGAACTCGCTCGGCGTCGAGGCCAGCCCCTCGATGCGTGCGCCAGGCCAGGCTTCGATCCGAGACCCATCGCCGAGAGCCACCTCCCGAACGCCCTCTCCGAGCGCCGACTCTAGACGCTCGAAGCGCTGGCCGTCGGCCTGCCGCAACGCGACCGCTGGAGCCCTCGACAGAGCTCGCCAGCGCTCCCCGGAGCCCAGCCAAGCGCCACCCACGACCCAGACCAGCACCGCCGCGGCGAGCTGCAGCCAGAAGCGCGTGGAACGAGCTCGAGAGCCGCGAGGCGCGGTGCGCCGATCGATGCCTTGCCACATGCGCCGCACGGCGTGCTCGTCCACGGCGCTGCGCAAGAAGTTGCGGAGCGGAGACGCCAGCTCGGTGCCCGGTGACGACGTGCGGAGCGGCGGCTTGGGCTCGCTCATGGAGCAGCTCCTCGGAGCGACGGATGTTCACCGAGCTCCGCGCGCAGCCGCTCGTCGGCTCGCGCGATGCGGCGCTTGGCGGTGGCGAGTGAACAGCCACATTGTTCCGCGAGCTCCTCTAGCCCACAGCCCTCGACGTGGCGCAGCATCCAGGCGAGGCGCGGCTCGGCGGGCAAGCGCCCGAGCGCGCCATCGAGGCGCGCCAGCTCGAGGCGCACGTCCGGAGCAGCCGCAGGGTCCACGACCTGCTCGAGCCGCGCGTCGTCGACGCCTCGATCGAGGCCGAGGCGCGCCAGCAGACGCCGCCGGCGAAAACGCCGATGCGCCTGGTGCACGGCGATGCCCATCAGCCAATGCCCAAAACGCATGGGCTCACCCAGCTGCCGGAGATCGCGAAACGCAGCGACAAACGCATCCTGCACCACGTCCTCCGCTTCTCCCGAACGCGCTAGCAGCCGAGTGACGCGTTCGGCGACCGACGTGACGTGACGCCGATACAAGAGCTGGAACGCAAACCGCTCCCCCGCGAGCGCACGCGCCACGAGATCGGCGTCCGAGGGCAGGCCGTCGCCGCCAGGGCGCAGCAACGGGAGGACGGTGGCGCTGCTGGATTTCACGGCCTGACCGATCTTGACATCGAGATCTGCTAGCGTCCTCATCCATTGTTTCGTGGGCGACCAAGACCAGTGAAACGCACGCCTGCCACCAGTACTCGGGCCTCCAAGGTGCCGAAACGGCTCAGCGTGATGGGCGAATTTAGTGTGAGCCGTTCTGGCGACGCGAGGGCCCAACGGGGGGTATGCTGAAGCCAACACAATTTTCTGGTCGGACAGTGGCGAATGCGGCTCTGCCGGCCGTGCTCGTCGCCCTCATGAGCGCGGCCTCCAGCGGCTGCTCGGGTGACGTGGTGCGCGAAGTCTTCAACAACTCGGCCTATTCGGTGGACGGCCCGCCCGAGCCGGGCAGTGTGGGAGACCAGTGCGCTCCCACGGATGAGGCCTTCGCGACGTTCTCGGGCTTTTCGCTGGGGGAAATCAATATCACCGACGAAGACCCGCAGTGCAGATCTGGCAATTGTATGGTGGTTCACTTTCAGGGGCGCGTGAGCTGCCCGCAGGGCAACCAGGACGGCGGCGTGTGCACGACACCGGCGGGTGAGGAAGTCAGCGTCCCCGTCGACCCTTGGCTGCCCGAGCGGCCTGCGGATCTGGCGGTGTTCTGCTCCTGCCGCTGCGACGGCCCCGCGGGTCAAGGTCCTTTTTGCGGCTGCCCGAGCGGGATGATCTGCGAGCCCGATCTGGTGCCTCGCTCCCCTGTGGACCGCTCGGATCGATACGCCGGTTCGTACTGCGTCAAACCGTAGTCGCGGCTGTCGTGGACGCCGCGGTGTCGTATTGCATCGAGCAACACACGCCGCTCTACCCGTCTCCCTGAGCTCTGGAGAGCGTGCCCCGGCCAGACGTAGCGCCTCCGTCTGGCAAGTGCATCCTGGTCGGGTACATCGCGGCCGGCTGGCCCAAGGTCTGCAAGGCCCTTCAACCGCGGCTTCAGTTTTGCTACCTCGGGCGACGGAGGCGTGGCCGAGTGGTCGATGGCAGCGGTTTTGAAAACCGCCGTACTCGCAAGGGTACCAGGGGTTCGAATCCCTTCGCCTCCGCTCAATCCGAGTCGAGTCACCATGCCAGATCGCATCGAAGTTGCAGCCAGCGGGCGTGCCCGGTGCCGTGCGTGCCGCCGTTCGATCGCCAAGGGTGAAGAGCGCTTTGCGGAGGCGGTACCCAACCCCGTCGCCGCCGGCGAGAGCCAGCAATATTATCACCTGCCCTGCGCCGCCGAGCGGCGGCCAAAGCCGTTCGCCGCGTTCCTCGCGAGCCTGGACCCGCCGCGCAACGATCTGGAGGGGCTCGCCACCAGCGCCGCGCTCGGCGTCGAGCACGCTCGGCTCGAGCGCTTGGGCCTGCTGGAAAGGTCGAAGAGCGCTCGCGCCAATTGCCGCCAGTGCCACGAGCCGATCGAAAAAGGCGCATGGCGCGTAGCGCTCCAGCCCATCGAGGAGGGCCGCGTCGCGGCCTGGGGCTTCGTGCACCTGGCCTGCGCCGGCGCCTACACCGGCATCAAACCAAGCCTCAAGCGCCTCACCCGCTACACCGAGCTCCTATCCCCCGAAGAAGCAGCGGTGATCGCCAGCACCCTCGAAGCCATGCCCACCCCCGCCCCCATCATCGAGGAAGCAGAACCGGCGGGCCCTTCAGAATCTACGTCAGCAACAGAAGCGTAAGCGGGTCGGGTCACCCCCCGCCACGTCCGACATCTCGTCACCAAGAACCCCCGACAAGCTCGAGCCAGATGCGTAGTCGCCCGAGAACCGGCGCGGAACCGTAGCTTCTACGGTGAGCACCGGAAGCGCAGGGCGACATAGCAGATGGCCGAGATCGTCGGGGGGCGCCGCATACTCCA
This sequence comes from Deltaproteobacteria bacterium, assembly GCA_043747815.1. Classification (GTDB taxonomy): domain Bacteria; phylum Myxococcota_A; class Polyangia; order Polyangiales; family Polyangiaceae; genus SZUA-265. The sequence goes on along the minus strand of JAYTOL010000241.1, from coordinate 27,323 downwards.
TACCGTACCAGGTTACCGCAGGTGCCCGGAGTGGGGTGACTCGATGAACACCTCATGCACGTCGAGCGTGCTCTGCCCGGGGAAGAGCTTTTTGCCCGACCGATCGTGGTGCGCTTCGGCAAACGCAGCGCTCTCGGTCCAATCCTCGAAATCTTCGAAGCTGCGCCACCACGTCTTCACTTCGTAATAGGCCTGCTGCTTCGGATCCGGCACGAACTGCCGCAGCAACGGGTCGAATTTCATTGGACGAGGGCGATGCACCTCGTTGCGAATGAAGCCGGGCGAGCGATCCTCCAGGTGGGCACGACGCCGAAAACGATCTTCGAAGTCGCTCTCATGACCCCTGGCGACCGGGATGCGGTTGGTCACGACAATCACTATTCAAATCTCCGAGCGGGGCTAGCTGCAATAGTTCCGAGGCAGCCGGCTGACGGGCTCGACGCAGCGAGGAGCCTGTCCCGACGGGGCTCCTCATAGGAACAATCCGCTGTTCTACGCAAGTCCTGGGCAAAAGGACCTATTTTTTGCCCTGTTCGCACAATCGATCCAGCCGCTCGGCGAGCGATGGGGTGCGGGCCCTCGGGCATGCCCGACAACGCCTTCTGCGTGCAGCGCCGAGGGCTGCTGTGGCCGCGGCCAGGGCCGGAAGAGGAGCGCGCACGGCACGCGGCGAAGCTAGACGTCGACGACGTCCGCATGCACGCCGCTCGCCGCGACGAGAACCCGTAGATCGTCGGCATCCGACGTGAGAATTTCGTCGCCGTCCTGGGCAAGCAGCGCGAGCGCCGCGTCGATTACGTCCGTGGTTCGCGAGCGTGCCAGGAGCGCTCCCGCGCGGCGACCGAGGGCAGCGTCGAGCGCGACGACATCGAGCCCGGGCAGAAGCCGAGCCAGATTTGCCTGCCTTCCACCGCCGCGCCACGCCTGTCCGATGATGCCCGCGTGCGTGATAGGCGTGCGACCTGCGAGCCGTTCGCGCTTGATCAAAGCGATGACATCGCGGCTCGCGCGTTCGATCGCCAGGAGCGCGCCGGCATCCAGCACTAACATTCAACGACCCCGCGTAGCGCTTCGGCGCTTCTTTCGCGGGCGCTCGATGCCTCTGTCACCTCGGATCACGAGCGCGCGCGAGCGAGCGCGCCGGCTTGCAGCACCGATCTCCGCTTCCGTGATGACGCCGTGTTCGGCTTCGTAGGCCTGCAAAAATTCGTCCAGCGCCTGCATCCTTCGATCGTGCTCCGCCTGACGATGCAGCGCCTCATTCACCCAAGCGCTGACGTTTGCAGCGCGCCCCGCCGCGACCGCTGCTTGGGCCACGTGCATCACGGCGCTGTCCACGGAGGCCGAGAGACGATACTTGCCGGTCATACGAATTACATAGCATTCTCATACGATCGTAGCAATCGGCGACCGCCGCGGGTCGCGGCACTGCTACGTCGGCTCACCGCAAATGGCGGGCTCAGCCCATCCTTGCGGCAGCAAGGGTCCCATTCAGTGCCGGCGTAGTGATGCCTCCCTCACCGGCCGCGCGCGCCTGAGCATGAGCGAGCTGCGCAGCGGAGGGAGCCTCCCCCCGAGTCCCGCGCTGCGCGGGGCGAGTTGGGGGAGGGCACCGCGCGCAGGCTCGCTGCGAGCCGAGCACGGATGCGGTGGGGGCAACTCCAAAACGAGCTGCCACGCGCCGTATCATTTCCGGGGTCAGCACCTCGTGGGTCGCCGATGGCGGCGCTCACACGCTGCTGTAGCCGAGCGCGGGCAGATCCAGCCCGAGCTGTCACGGGCGCACGTGACTGGCCAGCAGCTGACGCTTCATCTGCTAACGCTCCAGATCCGAAAATTCTTGTCGGGATAGGCGCCCACCGTTATCAGAGCATCCCCTTTCCAATGCGCCTCGAGCACCGCGCTGCCTGGATGAGCCGCGAACGACTGGAGCAGGCTTCCCGAAGCAGCATGCCAGATACCCAGGTTCGACATCTCGCCGAAGGCCAACAGTTGCCCGAGCGGGTCCCAGGTGAGCTTGCGCCAGGGCACCGCGCGTAAAATGAGCTATTTTTTGCCCTCTTCGCGCAATCGATCGAGCCGCTCGGCGATCGAACGTTCCAGCCCCTGATCGCTCGGCTGGTAGTAGCGCTGGCCAGCGAGCAGCTCCGGCAAGTAGGCCTCCCCCGAGACGTAGCCCCCCTCGAGGTCGTGCGGGTATTGGTAGCCTTCACCGTAGCCGTGGTCCTTCATCAGAGAGGTCACCGCATTGCGTAGCTTCTTTGGCACCGGCAGCGCCCCGTGTTCAGCGATGGCAGCTCGCGCCGCCTCGAAGGCTTTACCCACGGAGTTCGATTTCGGGCAGCTCGCGAGATACAGGCAGGCGTGCGCGATGGGGTACAGGCCCTCGGGCATGCCCATGTGACGAAAGGCGTGGTCGGCGTTGACCGCCAGCTCGAGCGCGCGGGGGTCGGCGTTGCCCACGTCCTCGCTGGCGAAGACCATCAGGCGCCGCAAGACGAAGAGCGGATCATCGCCCGCGTCCAGCATGCGCATGAGCCAATAAATCGCCGCGTCGGGGTCGCTGCCGCGCATCGATTTGATGAGCGCGCTGACCACGTTGTAGTGCTCTTCCCCCGCCTTGTCGTAGAGCAGGGGCTGCTCGCGCTGGCAGCGCGCCAGGAGCTCGAGGTCGACCACGCGCCCCGCGCCGGCGGCGAGGCCCACGCTGGTCTCGAGCAGGCCGAGCGCCCGCCGCGCGTCACCGCGCGAGGCCCGCGCCATCTGCTCGATCGCCTCGGGCTCGACGCGCACGCCTGCATTGCCGAGCCCGTTCTGCGTGTCAGCGAGGGCTCGCAAAAGGATGGCGACCAGCGCGCTGGGCTCGAGCGCTTCCAGGCGGAACACCTGTGAGCGCGACAGGATGGCGGCGTTCACCGAGAAGGAGGGGTTCTCCGTCGTGGCACCGATCAGCGTCAACATGCCACTCTCGACGTGCGGGAGGAACGCATCCTGCTGCGCGCGATTGAAACGATGGATCTCGTCCACGAACACGATCGTGCCCTGGCCGTGGCGCTGGCGCTCCGTGGCGCGAGTCACAATCTGGCGCAGCTCCGCCACGCCGCCGAGCACGGCGTTCAGGCGCTCGAAGCCGTGCGCGGTGCGCTCCGCGATGACGTGCGCCAGCGTGGTCTTGCCGGAGCCAGGCGGCCCCCACAGGATCATCGAGGGCAACTGATCGGCTCGGATGGCGCGCGTCAGGGGACCATCGGGGCCGAGCAGATGGCTCTGACCCGCGACCTCTGCGAGCACCGCGGGCCGCAGACGATCCGCGAGCGGGCGACCCTGGCGCGGCGCTTCGAGCGTGCCGGGTGCGCCAGGACCCGGCGCCGAAGGCGCGACAGGCCCGAGCAGATCGCCCTGACCGGGCGGCGGGCGACTCCTCGATCGCGCCACGCTCGGCTCGCGCTAACGCGCGCGCTCCTTCAGGTGATTCGAGAGCGCCTGGCTGTCGAGGCCGCGTAGGGTGGTGTCGCCCTGGCGTTGCCAGAGCTGAAACTGCCCGTCTTCAAGCCAGATGGCGTAGCTCGCGCCGCGCTCTTCGGCAGCCTTGCGCAACTTGCCGGGTTTCTCCGGTCGCGGCGCCATGGACACGCGAAAGCCCGCCGCGCGAAGCTCTCGGCTCACCCGCAGCAGCAGCGGCGCGCCGGCCTCCGTGGTCGAACCGAGCATGACGTCGAGCGCGCCCAGATCCGCCGGGAACAGGCCCCCTTCCTCCATCAACAGCAACAGGCGCTCGAAGCCGAGCGCGAAGCCACACGCCGGCACCTCGCGACCGAGGAACAGACCGATCAACCCGTCATAACGCCCGCCCCCGCCGAGAGAGCCGCCAAACTTGGGACTGGCGAGCTCGAAGATAGTGCCCGTGTAGTAGCCGAGGCCGCGCGCCAGCGACACGTCGAAGCGAACGTGGGGGCCGGCCGCCGTCTCTTGGCTCAGCGCGATGAAGCTCGTGAGCTCGCCGACCGCGCGCTCGCCGGCGGCGTGGCCGCGCAGGAACTCCGCCACGCGCTCGAGAGTCGCCCCGCCGCCCACGAGCTCCAGCAAGGCACGCCGCGGCGCCTCCGCCACCTGCCGCTCGGTGAGCTCGCGCTCGACCCCCTCGACGCCCACCTTGTCGAGCTTGTCGATGGCAGTGATCGCGTCGACCTCTTGGTGCGGCGCGAGCCCGGCGCGCTCGACCAACGCTTTGAGCAGACCGCGATGGTTGGCGCGCAGCGTGAAATCGCTAAACCCGAGCCGCTCGAGGCACTCGGCAGCCGCGCCCGCCACCTCCGCCTCCACCAGCGTGGAGGTCGAGCCGACGACGTCCAGGTCGCATTGGTAGAACTCCCGATAGCGGCCCTTGCCGGGCGTGTCGGCGCGCCAGACCGGTTGGATCTGGTAACGCTTGAAGACGGGGGGCAGCTCCGCCTGATGCGCGGCGTACGCGCGCGCGAGCGGCACGGTGAGGTCGTAGCGCAGGCCCAGATCCGTGAGCAGCCCGGAAGCCCCCGGCGCGGTCTTCCCGCTGCGCCCTTCGACCACCGCGCCCGGCTCGAGCAGGTGGGCCGCGGCGCGCTCGATGCCTTGTACGAGAGGCTGCCCCCGGAGCAGCACCTTGAACATCAGCTGATCGCCCTCTTCCCCGTATTTCCCGCTCAGCGCCTCGAGGCGCTCGAGCGCCGGGGTCTCCAGCGGCTCGAAGCCGTGCGCCTCGTACACCTCACGGATGATGGAGATCGCGTACTGGCGCTGGCGCACCGCGCTCGGCAAATAATCCCGCGTGCCTTTGGGAGGCTGGGCACTGACTTTAGCCATGAGAGCTCCGACGACGCGCCGCGCGGGGTTCCAGACCGACGCGCGACGAGGTTAGACTGAAATACCGCCGGCGGGCGCCGGCCACAGCAAAAACGAACGCCCAGCCCCAGCCTGGCGCAGAACGCGCTGCCGCCCCGAGCGCGCAACCGCCGCTCCGGGTAGACAACGTCAGTGGACAACCGCTGTCCTGACCCACGCACTCCCCCGCCCCGGCGATCGACGCGCTGGAACAGACCGGGTCCGTCGCGGACACGGGGAACGCTTTGCACATGCCGCGCACGTCGTCTCCGGTGGGCAGCGGGCTCTCGCCGTCATATTCGGCGCGCATCAGCGCCCGCGCGTCGCGCGAATGCGACAGGCCCAGCATGTGCCCGAGCTCGTGGTTGAGCACGAGCCGCAGATCGTGCGCCGTCGGGTCCGTGCCCTCGGGCTCCACGTAGAAGTCGAAATCGCGGGAGTTGATCTCGATGTCCACGTCGAGGATCTCTCCGGTCTCCAGGTTGGCGACGATGGTCGAGAGCGCGATCGTGCTCGCGGAGAGCTCGGACGCCGCGTCGCGAAACATGACGATGTTGTCGTTGTCCTCCACCCGGCAGTTGTACTCGACTTCGTCACACGCCGTTAACCCGCGATAGTTGGCCGAGAAGCTGGGCGTCAGCATTCCCGGGCCCGCCCCTTCGCAGGCGGCGTCGGACCAGGCGTCAAATCCGTCCGCCAGGATCCCCCTGAGCCCGTCCGCGGAAATGCCCTGCTCGAGCGAGCCCTGCGCCTGCACTGCGTAGCTCAGGCAGTCACTCGCCCAGTGGGCCACCTGTCCACCGCTCGAACAGCCCGTGACGGGGTCGACCTGGCACACTTGGCGGCCATCGAATTCACAGGTGTACGTCGGGCAATACGCCAAGGCCGGGCGCGGCACCTGAAACAGCGCGAGCGCAACCAAGCCGGCGACCCCTGCGGGCGAAACCGGGCGCCGGGCGCGACATTCCGGGGCTGGGGCTCGTAGGCGTGGCATGCGAGCGCAGAGCTTACGCGCCGCACGCCGCGCGACGGCGCGACCGCCGCGTCGCTGCCCGCGCCGAAAAACAGCCGATGGCGCCGAGCGCGGCGACCCACCACGCGGCGTGTCCCCCGTGCCCGCCCGAGGCTGGCACCTCGCAGGAACAGCCGCCCGAATCGGTGGCTGCGCGCTGGCTCGTGCACATCGTATCGGAACCGACGCAGCCGGCGCCTACCGGTAGCGGCTGCGCGGCGCACTCGGGATCACTCCCGGTCGCGCCGAGCGCCTGGCACATGGCGCGAATGTCGTCCTCGCCCGGAGCGAACGAGCCCTCATACTGGGCGCGCATCAAGGCACCGCGTTCGGTGCTGTGAGAGAGCCCGAGCAGGTGACCGAGCTCGTGGTTGATCACGCCCCGCAGGTCTCTCGGCTCGTTCGGATCCAGGTTGCCCGAGCCCACCAGCGAGAACTCCTCGTCACGTGAGTTGATCTCGATGTCCGCATCGAAGAGCTCGCCGCTCACCAGGTTGGCGGTGAGCGTGGTCAACGCGATCACACCAAAGCGCAGGCCGTAGGCGCTATTCTGGAACTGGTCGCGAAACATGATGACGTTGCTGTTCGCTTCGCGCACGTTGCAGTCGTACTCGACCTCGTCGCACGAGGTGAGCCCTTGGCTCGTCGAGGACAGCTCGGGGGTGCCGCCGCTCGGGCACCTCACGTCGCTCCAGGTCTGAAAGCCTTTGTCGATGAGCTGCGCGAGCTCGGCAGCAGAGATGTCCTCGGCGGCTGAGCCGTCGCGTTGCACCGCGTACGAGATGCACGCGCCGTCCCAGAACACGAACTCTCCCACGGTCGAGCAGCCCGTGGCCCCATCGATGGGACAGTCCACGTCCTGGCGGAACTCGCAGGTACGCGTGCGACAGAAACCGAGGGCGCTCGAGCTCTGGCTGAGCAGGCAGAGAGCGAGCAGGGAAGAGGCGAGGCCACGCGCGATCGAACGGGTCGACATCGACTTCGACAAACGGTCGCTCTGAAGGCAACGGTGAGGGGACGTGCAGGCTGAAGAAAGCGCCATCTCTATTTTGTCGTCAAGCCCTGGCGCCAAAGATGTCCGTGCCGACCCTTACCCAAGAACTACCACACTCCACACTAACCTCCAGGTCCCGGCTCATTCCGATGCTAAAGTGCGGTAAAAGGGCCGCTCCACCCTGCTCGTCACGCAGGGCGTTCAGGGCGCGAAAGGCAAGCCGGGAGGCATCGGGCTCACCGCCGCCCTCGGGGATGGCCATCAGCCCATTGAGGAGCAGGGCCGGCTCGGCGGCGACCGCTGCGATCAATTCGGGCAGCTGCTCGGGGGTGCAGCCTCCTTTCTGAGCTTCGCCGCCGAGGTTGACCTCGATGAACACGACGAGGCGCCCACTCGGGTGCAGACGGCGCCCCGCTGCGACAGGCGCGCGCGCCGCGCGGCGACCGAGCTCCCGAGCCAGGCGTACGGAGTCGACGCTGTGGACTGCCGAGACCACGCCGGCGAGCGCCGCGCATTTGTTGCGCTGCAGCTGCCCAATCATATGAAAGCGTAGGTCTGGCAAATCGGCGAGCTCGGCCTGCTTGGCGAGCAGCTCTTGCGCGTAGTTCTCTCCGAAGTCGCGTTGGCCTGCCGAGTAAGCCGCACGGATCTTCTCTGACGGTTGCCGCTTGGACACCGCCAAGAGCCGGATTTCAGCCGGGTCCCGCCCGTGCCGCTCTGCGGCGAGCCGGATGCGCTCGCGCACCCGAGCGAGCCCCAAGGCCACGCTGTTCTGTTCCACCGAAGCTTCCACCGGCACCGCGGGCGCGGGCCCCTCGGCTGCGCTCACGGCAGGACCGCCGCACCCACGTGAGTGATGCGTACGCCGATCTCGCCCTCGATCTCCACCAGCTCGCCGCGGGCGATCTCGCGGCCGCCCGCTCTCAAGATCACGGCGTCCTCGATGCGCCGACCGCTCTGCACCACGTCCCCGGGCCTGAGCGCAGCCCACTCGGCCGCGCTCATCTCGAGCGCGCCGACTTCGAGCCGCACGACGAGCGGCGTCTGCCCCACAATCTGCTCCAGCTCCGTCTCCTCTTGCCCCATGGACGCCTCTAGCTCCTCGTGCACCCGAACCGCCTCCGCACCTAGCACGATTCGCCCGCCCGAAACACGGATCGGCTGCCCCAGCTCCGAGCAGCAGGGCGCCAAAATTGCTGCAGAGAGCGCCGTTTCACCCCCGAGCCAGGCGCTCTTGCCCGGCAGCCAGACGTCGCCGACCTCTAGACCCCGAAGCGTGGCGACGGAGACGCAGGAGACGGCGCAGACCCACGGAACGCGCAAGCGTACAGCGCCGAGTCGAGACAGGCCAACGGGCACCGTCGACACCGGCAGCGGGCGGTCGAGCGCGACCGGCTCAGCGCAGAGCTCGAAGCGGTAGGGTTTGCCTGCCAGGCACAGCGTCGCGTGGCCGAACAGGAGCCACGCGCCCTCCCCAAGCCCTTCGGTCGTAAGCTCGGGGGCTTCTCCCCGCGCGGCCCGCCGGGCCACCTCCAGCACCAAGGCCGCGCCTGCGCCCCTCAGCGCCGCGTCGACGCCGGTGTCGGCCCAGCCCAGCTCAAACTCTTGCTCCAGCAACCGGGCCACGCAGACGCGCAACAAATCCGGCTCGGGCCACAAGGTAAACCTCACGCCATGCGCGGGGAATTGCACCACGAGCGGGTCCAAGAAGGACGCCTGGGCGCGCTCGGGCCGCCGCCGTTCGGAGAGCTGCGCGCCGAGCAGCTCGACGTCTTCACCGAGCAGCTGTGACAGAGCGACCGGCAAGCGTTGCGGATCGAGCGCGCAGAGCAGCCGCCCAAAGATCTCGCGCCGTGCCACCACCCCGGCGCGCTCGACGTGCGGCAACCGCTCCCAGGGGAAGGCCCGAACCTGCGTCATCGGGCGGCTCGCGGGGTTTCGCCGGGAGACGCCGGCGTCAGCACCACAGGTTGTGCGAGCAGCTGCTCCGCCTCGCGAGTGAACGCCAGAAAGCGCGCGTAATTTTCGGGGCTGACCCGACCCGCCGCGATCGACACCTCGCGATCGAGCAGCAGCGTATCACCCTTCACGCTGTCGTTGGCGATCACGACGAACTCCTGCTCCGCGACGCGCGCATTTTGCGTGCCCCAGACCTGGGTGCCCTTGGCCAGCTTGATCGCCAGGCGAGCGCTCTGATGCATCGCCTCGCGGATGAGCAAGGGCGTCTGGCGCTCGGAGAGCGACGCCAAGCGCGTGAGGCGCGGCATCAGCGGTGGCTCGATCACGATCCGATCGGGCTGTACGTCCGCAAATTTGGCCAGCGTCGCGCGCATCTTCACGACCAGCGGCGCGTCGAGATCGCTCTGCCCTTCGATCTCGTAGTCGGAGAGCTCGGCTCCGGGTAGAGCTTGCGCAAGCAGACGCGACTCGAGCACTTCGTGCAGCCGCCCCTCCGGCACCTCGGTCAGCCCAGCGCGGAGGCGGATGGCGTATTTGCCGAGGAAGCGTTGGCTGAGCGACAGGCGCGCCGATCCGTTCGCCAGGAGCTCCACCGTGCCCTCGTACTCCAGGCGATCTTGATCGCCCACCATCGGCACCACGACCGGGCGCCGGCCCTCCACCGAGAGCTCGTGACCCGGCATGCCGCGCGCCTCTACCGGCACGTAGCCAAAGGGCGCAAACTGTTCCGCCAGCGTCAGCCACGCCATTTGCTCGCCGCGCCCGACTTGCAACAAGGGCACGTTGAACGCCTCGGCCTCCGACATGGGTCCGGATGCGTTCGGCGCGAGGCGGTTCTTCACCACCAGGTAACTGACCGGGATCTCGTTTGCGCGCAGCAACATGCGCAGCGCCGACCAGCGGTTACCGTTCTTGCTGGTCAGCACCTTGCGCCCGTCCGTCTCCTGCCCGTCTTTGACGTTGTCCTGGACCCAGCGATACGCTTTACGCGCGCGGGCGAGCAGCTCATTTTGCGGCAGCGAGCCGTTGATGCTGCGGCTGAGCACGAGGATGCGCGGGTCGACGGGCAAGGTATCGGCGACCTGCTCCGAGAGCAGCCGCAGCCGCCGCTCGAGGCTATCTCCCCAACCCACGCGCACGCTCGGCAAGAACTCCTGCACCGGCGCGCTGAGCGGCTCGACGGGCGCCGCGGGGCTCTCGTCGACGCGCCAGCGCCGCGTCACGAAGGAGCCGTCGCGCGTGACCTCGGGCTCCGGCACCTCGCCGGTGATCTCGATGTCGAGCTGGCGCTCGCTCGGGGCGATCAACATGAACTCGCTGCGCGCGTACGCGACGTCTTCCTCGCGGAAGAACCAGCGCAGGCCCGAGTAGTAGCGCCCGTGCTCGGTCGCGGGGAAACCCTGCACATGCTCGGTCTCGATGTAGTCGCCCAGCTCGAGGTGCGGGAAGGTCACCGTGGGTTTGCCGGCGACGGGCTCCGGCTCGAGGGTGCGCCCATCCTTTTTGATCACCCGCATGTTGAGCACCAAGCCCTCGAGCTTGCCGTGCTCGGCGAACTTGCTGATGGCTTCGGCGCTCTGGATGCGCACGATCTCGTGCTCGAGCATGCGGCTCGAGCCGTCAGAGTGAACCCAGACGGCGGCGTAGTCGAGCACGCGCGCCGCGGTGGCGGACTGATGACGATCGGCCCGCTCATAGGCGGCGATGACTTGCTTGCCGTCCAGCCTGAAGGGGGCAAAATCACTGCGGGCTTCGACAGTGTCGATGGCTCGTTCCAGGCCCGCGCTGTCTGCGCCGGCCTCCGTCGCTTCCGACAGGGCACGCTGCAAAGCTTCAGCGTCGCCGCGAGCCCACAGCATGTCCGCCAGCGCCAAGCGGCTCGCGCCGTTATCGGGGGCCCGGTCGATGCCGCTCTGGAGCAGCGGCTCGAGCACGCTGCGATCGCCGGAGGCGAGCCGAACCTCGAGCCGCCTGCGTTCGAGCTCCGTGCGGCGGAAGGGCAAGCGCGCCTGCAGGCGATCGAGCTCGGCGAGCGCGGCCGCGTAGTCGCGACGCCGCAGCGCACGACCGAGCACGACCTCGCTGCCAGCATCCAGCGAGCGCACGGCGGCCACGAGCTCACGAGCTCGCGCGTCCTCGCCGCGCTGATCGTAGACGCTCGCGGCTGCCTCGAGCGCTGCAGGGTCGCTGAAGCGCTCGGCCATCTCCAGCACCACGCGGCGCTGGTCGGGCTGCCAACCGAGGCGACCGAGCACGATGCCGAGCGCGTTCCACACCGCAGGCACGTCGGGAAAGCGCTCGGTCAGCAGCCGCAGCGGCGCGACCGCGTCCGCGAGGCTGCCCGAGTTGGCCTTGGCCAAGCTCAACGCGAGCTGCGGCCGCCAGAGCTCGGGATCCTTTTTGATCGCTTGCTCTTGCAGCGCGTGCGCCAGGTCACTCGCCTCCGACCGCCCGAGCAGCGGGTCGCCTCCGACCCAATCGGCGAGCGTCGAGAGACTGGGACCCGTCGCGCGCTTCTGGGGCTCGGTCAGCGCCGTGATGAGCACGCTGGCGACGTCGTCTTCCCCTTCGAGGTGCCCGAGCTGCGCCGCGACGTACCGAGTGACGTCGTCGGGCGTCCCGCGCACGCCTTCTGGACCGATGAGCTGCATCAGATCGTTGGGGTCTGGGAGCAGCCCCGGCGACTCGAGCGCGTAGGGCGCCGCGGCCTCGATGCTCGCCGTGGCGAGCAAGGGCGTGCCGTCCGAGCGCAACGCGCGCAGCAGCGTGCGCGGCTCCGAGAGCCGCCCGAGCACGCGGTGGCGCCCCGCGGAGAGCCGCACTTGCACGCCGAATTTGGGCCACACGCCCCAGCGCCGCGGATCGCGATCGAGCACCAAACGATCGTCGACCCAGAGCGCCAGCGCGCCCTGAGCGGCCAGGATGACATCGCTCGGCTCCGCGAGATCGAGGTAAGACTCCGCGTAAAATACGCCCGGCGCGCTGGCCTCGTCGATGATCACCTCACAGCCCCGCGCGGTGCTCTTCAGCACCTTCGCCGCGATGCCGCTGCCGGGATCTGCAGGCCAGCGCTGTGGCCAGGGCCCCGGGAGCTCAGGCGGGAAACGCCGATGCAAGTGCACGGGCGCCGGCGTTCCGAACGGCCCCGCGAGGCGCAGCGCCGTGACGCAGCCCAGCCGCTCGACGGAGTCGTCGGCGCGCGCGGGCTCCTCCCGCGTGCCTTGATCGAGCCACCATTGCACCAGATGCGCTCGCGCTCGCCAACCGATGCCCTCGGGGTGCTCGATCAGCGCCTGCACGCGCGGGCGCACCTCTGCCCAGGACGCAGGGCTATACATCGACAGCGCCACGCTCTGCGTCGCGGCGAACCAGGCGAGCAGGCGGGCCTCGGCGGAGGACTCGCCGCGCGCGCCTTCCAGCGCTGCGAGGTAGTGCCGTGGCGCGCTGCCCAGCCGACCGTGAAGGTTATCGTCGAGACCGCGGGCGAAATGTGCCAGGTAGTGAGCAGCCTGGCTCGAGTCGAGCCGCTGGCGCGCCTGCTTGGCGCGCACCGCCGTGCCTCCGGGGCTGAGCAGCTCAGCCAGCAACCAGCGCGCGAGCGTCTCGTCATCGCTCTTGCCCTGGCTCGACGCGAAGAGCTCGTCGACCGAACGAGCGCCGCCCGAGCCCGGACGGGGACCGCACGCCGTGAGCCCGAGCGAGACCAGAAACAGCCAGGGTCGAAGCCGACGCCCGAGCCTCACCGTGACTTCGCTCCGAGCACGAGCCGGGGCTCGAACGCCGCGTCGGCGCCCAGGCAGAACTTGCGAAACTCTACGTAGCGCTCCGGGCTGACTCGCGCTGCGGCGAGCGAGAGCCTGCTCCTGACGGTCACCTTGCCGGGCTCGGTCTGCACTTCGACCTGATAGCTTCCAAACGAGGAGTCGACTTTCTGGGCCACTGGCGCGCTCATGAGCTCGTGGCCCGGCGGCAAGCTGACCTCGTAGGTTTCGTCTAGCGTCGCGAAGGCACCGATGTCCACTTCCAGCCGCCGCCGCGGCAGGCTCGCGTACACCGGACCGAGCCGCTCCTCCGGCGTCACGCGCAAGCTCCGCGAGGCGCCCTCTTCGCGCCAGACGCGCGGCGCTTTGGCGCGCACCTGGATGCTCACGGGGACTTCGAAGTTGGACACGTCGTTGAGCACGACGCCGGCCTTCGGGATCTCGATGCCCGGGAACTCCTGGCTCAGATCCTCGAGCACGCGCGCGTGCCGCGTCGCTTCGGCGGAGTAACGTTGCCGCCACGCCGACGCGCTGGGGCCCCGGGTTTCGTAGCCGAGCTCGAGCTCCGCCGCGCCCGTCGCGCCGAGCCGCATCACGACGGTCCTCTTCTTCTCGTGCGTCTTCTGGTCGTTCTCCGGCAAGGTCACCAGCTTGGCGTTGCCCGCGTTGACCTGCAGCGCGAGCGCACCCTGGTCCATGGCAGGCAGCTCGCGCGAGCCCGTAAACTCGGCGGTGCCGTCCAGATACAGGTCGAGCTCGGGGACATACGCGATGGCGTGGTCGAAGGGCGCGAGGCTCGCCACCTCCGAACGGAAGCGCCCGCGATGCCCCGTACGCACCAGTACCATGGTCGATTCGACGCCGAGCTCGTTCAGCATGGCCACGAGGACGGCCGCCTTGTCCTTGCAGTCGCCCCAGCCCCGCGACACCGTCTGCACCGAGCGCCGCGGCTTGTAGCCATAGATGCCGAACTCGAGCGCGACGTAGCGCGTGTTCTTGACCACCCAGTCATAGACCGCTTCGACCTTCTCTCGGACGCTCGTCTTGCCCAGAGCGATGCGCTGCGTGAGCTCGCGCGTGGCGCTGTCGAGCTCCAGCTGATCGCGGCTCAGCCCCCAGTACCAGGCGCCGAGCTCGCGGTAGGAGGGATAAGTCGAGACGTGCACGAAGCCGAGCACCTCGGACCAGGGCGGCATGGCGGGCTCCGGGCTCACCCCGGCGAGCGCGTCGGCGCGGAACACGTGGACGCGTTCGTTGCCCACGACCTCCACGCTCTCTGCGAGCCGCGGGATGCGCTGCGCGTCGACGTACAGGCGCCGATCTTTGGGCGTGATCACCACGTACTCGGCATGGCCGATCGGCGCCTCGGACTGCAGGTACTCGAGCTCGCCGAAATAGCCCGCGAACTCGCCTCGATCACCGACGTCGTCGATGCGGTACTTCAGCTCGACCACGTCCCCCGCCTCGAGCCTGGGGAACTGCACGTAGACCGTGCGCGCCGAGGTGTACATCGACAGCTCGGGGTTGTCGGCAGGGCCTTCGGCGCTCTCGATGGCTTCATCCACGCCGCCTGCGGCGCGGTACACCTTGGCGCCGCGCAGCTGAGCGCGCTGGCGGTCGGCCTGAAACGAAAAGGAGTACTGGCGCCCGACGGCCGCGCCAGCGTCCGTGAGCGGCTGAAACACCACCTGCTTGAACTGACCCGCCAAGCCGTTCGGATAAACCTGCGTGACGGTCAGATCGAGCAGCGTGCGCCGATGAAAGCCCGCGGGCGGGTCGAAGCGCTCCGCCAGAAAGCGCTCGGGCGCCCAGGCGTAGGCTTCGTCGGCGCGCGCCACGGACGGCTCCAGAGCTTCGATGTATTGCCGGACCTCGTTGTCTTGCGGCTCGAGCCCCAAGATTTGCCGCAGCTTGGCCATCTGCTCATCAGGTTGGCCGAGCTCACCGTGCAGATCGGCGAGCGCGCGCAGCACGTCGACGTCGTCCGGAGCGAGGCCGAGGGCCCGCTCGTAGCTGCCGAGCGCGCGCTCCGGTTGCCCGAGCGAGCGATAGGTGCGAGCCGCGACCCCTGCCGCCCAGGGGCTATCCGGAGAGAGCATCGCGAGCCGATCGACCCAGTGCTGCGCGTCCCGCGCCCGACGTTGCGCGACGGCGAGATCGATGTCGTCGACCAGCGGCCCGTGGTCATCGAAACGCAGCGCCGAATACAGTGACTCGGCAGCGTGCGCTTCTTCCGTATGCCCGAGCTCGCCCAGGCCCGAGGTGTACATGTTGAGGAGCGCGACGCCGTGAGGGTTGCGCATGGCGGCCGCCTCGATCAAGGACAGCGCGCTGCGCTCGAGACCCGCGGCGTCGTACATCCGAGCTTTGCCCGAGAGCGCGCCGATGTCGTCCGGATTGAGCGCCAGCACCTGTTCGTAGAGCGGCAGCGCGGCTTGTGGGCTCAGCCCCTGTTCGAGCAAGCCGGCTTCGGCGAGCAGCACGTCCCTGAGATCGCGCCGCACGCGCTCGCGCGGGGAGCGCCCGAGCTCGGCCCGCGCGCGGGTGATCCAGCGCGCGCGGTCGTTGCGGTCTTCCGCCAGTTCTGCGGCCAGGAGCAGTCGCGGCACGCTGGGCGTGGCGGCGGCGGCGTGAGCGAGGTCGCGCGCCTGGTGCAGCGCCGGATCGTCACCGTCCGACACGCTGAGGTAACGCGCGAACGCCTCTTTCAGCGCGGGTGAGCCTGCTGATCGGGCCTGGCGCTCGAACCATTGCAGCGGGCCCACGCTGCGCTGCTCGGGTTGGGGCGGTTGAGCCGAGGGCGCGCTGCCGGGAGCCCCGGCCTCCGCGTGCCACTTCACCGAGGCGTCGGGCGCGCCGCTCGGGTCCGCGAGCCGGAGGGACAGCATCGGCGACCCCTCTTCGCTGCAGACCTTCGCGATGACGCGGTTCTCCCCCGGCTCGAGCCAGACTGTGGCTGCCCGCCGATCGAAATCATGTCCGCGGTACGCGGGGTCTACGAGCCGCTCTACACCGTTCCAGAACAGCCGAACCGCACCGCGAGCCCCTAGCCAGAGGCTGACGGCGCGTCGACGCTGTTGTCCGGCCTGCGCCACGTGACTCGCGAAGAAAGCGCAGATCGGCTGACGCGGCCGCAGCAAAGCGCCAGCGTCGACCCAACCGTAGGGAAAGGCAGGCGGCACCACCCGCCAGCGCACCTGCCGCCCGTCCTTACCGGCATAGGCGCGCTCCCAGGCCAGCGGCTCCTTGAGCTCCAGCTCCGGCCCCTGTGCGACATCGAAGCCTGTCTTGCCCGTGTTATCGAAGGGCCCAAGGATCAGCCAGCGATCCACGTAGCCCAGCGCGGCGATACGCTTCTGCGCATCGTAGGCGTCGCCGCGCCGTAACCTTGCATAAGCCACGAGCAGCTCGGCGTACGCCCGGAGCGGAGGACTGAGGCTCGGGCGCTCACTGGCTTCCCGCAACACTTCCTCGACTTGGGCCGGATCGGCTCGATCCCACTGCTGCCACACCTCTCGCAGCGCCGTATAGGTGGCCGCGCCTGTGGCTTTTGGCCAAGCGGCGGCGGCACGTTCCAGGTCAGGGTGGAAATACGCACCACCCTCGAAGCCAGGTTCAGCTTCGAGTTCCGGAGCCGCAGATGCAGGGCCGCTTACCCACGACGCCAGCACAGCCGTTAGTATCGAAACCAGCCATCGGCTGTTCGTACGCCTTAAATTCAGGCCCACAGGTTCCCTTCTTGCGCGAACTCGACGAAACGGGAAGCATGAAAACGCCAAAAGGCGCGGTCTCCACGGCGACGACAGGAGCAGGCTGGCAGTTCGCGGAACCCCTGCGGCTCACGCCTCTTTCTGGCCTTTGCTCGGCGAGGGGCTTATGCAGGGTTCTGCCAACGGCGAGCGCCAAGGCGCGCGAGCGGCTCACGAGCGGCGGACGGAGACTTGACAGGCTCCCTTTGCTTGTGGCCGGCTGCGTGCCTGCTCTGTCGCAGACATGCGTGTCTGCCAGCGCTCAGCCGGATTGGACGGAGGCTCACGATGGGTAACCCTGGAATGGTGATGTACGAAGAGGAGTTCAACCAGATCCAGACGGTCGTGGACCGCCTGGTGAGGGAAGCGAACGCCAAAGTCGTATTCATCGTCGATAAGAACGGACAGTTGATCGCGGCCAGCGGTGACATCGGCAACATCGACACGACGTCGCTTGCCTCACTCACGGCTGGAAACATTGCGGCGACGGGAGGTATAGCCAAGCTGCTGCGCGAGCAGGAGTTCGCGACGCAGTTCCACGAAGGCGAAAATGCCAACATCCACATCCAGCTGGTGGGCAATCGCGTCATCCTCGTAGTGATTTTCGACTCGGAATCTAGCCTCGGCCTCGTACGCCTTCGGGTGCGGCGGGCCACCGACGAGCTCAACCGCGTGTTCGACGCCTTGCAGAAGAAGGCGCTCGAGCCCGGCCATGACTCGCCGTTCGCGGAGATCACCGACGACGACATCGATAACCTGTTCAACGACTGAGGGCCCCGAGCTGTGAGCTTCATCAACTACATGGCCCGAGAGATCAACTGCAAGATCGTCTATTACGGGCCCGGTCTCTGCGGCAAGACCACCAACCTGCAGTACATCTACAAGCGCACGAATCCAGAGGCCAAGGGCAAGATGATCAGCCTGGCCACGGAGACCGAACGCACGTTGTTCTTCGACTTCTTGCCGCTGTCGCTGGGCGAGATCCGCGGCTTCAAGACCCGCTTTCACCTGTATACGGTGCCGGGTCAGGTCTTTTACGACGCCAGCCGCAAGCTGATCTTGAAAGGTGTCGACGGCGTGATCTTCGTCGCCGACTCGCAGCTCGAGCGGCTCGAGGCGAACCAGGAGAGCCTGGACAACCTACGCACCAATCTGGCCGAGCACGGCTACTCGCTCGATAAGATGCCGTACGTGATCCAGTACAACAAGCGGGACCTGCCCAATGCGCTGCCGCTCGAAGAGCTGCGTCAGCTGCTCAACCCCGTCGGCGTGCTGGACTATGAGGCGAGCGCGCGCACCGGCCAGGGCGTATTCGAAACGCTCAAGGCGGTCAGCAAGTTGGTCCTGACCGAGCTGAAGCGCGGCGGCTGAGGCGGAGGGGGCCTCGCCCCTTCCATGTGTTGACTTGCGGAGGATCGAGCGCCAAACCTGACGCCTGTGTCACGGAGCTCCTTACCCCCGCACTTCAGCCTACTCCGGACGTTCACTCCCGCCGATTTCGTCACACTATTGAACGCGGTGAGCGGCGTCTGCTCCGTCTTCGCGAGCGTCGAGTATGCCCGGGCGGGCAACCACCGCTTCGTGTGGGCGGCGGTAGCGCTGGTCTACGTCGCGGCCGTCGCTGATTTTCTCGACGGGCGCGTGGCCCGCAAGAGCCGCCGCTCGAGCGCCCTCGGAGGAGATCTCGACTCGCTCGCCGATCTGATCTCCTTCGGTGTGGCTCCCGCCACTCTGGCTTTCGCCCTGGGCATGAACGGAGGCTGGGATTGGCCCGTGCTCGCGTACTTCGTGTGCTGCGGCCTGAGCCGGCTCGCTCGCTACAACGTCACCGCCAGCGAGCTCTCGGACGAGAGCGGCAAGGTCCGATATTTCGAGGGCACGCCCATCCCGACCAGCGTGATCCTCGTGGCGGTGCTGGCCGTGTTGATCGCGACCGAGCGCGTCGCCGACAAGCTGCCACTCGGCGCGGTGACGATCGGCCCCGCCACGTTCCACCCCCTGGTCTTGCTCTATCTGTTGAGCGGGAGCCTCATGATCAGCGCCCGGCTGCGCGTTCCCAAGCCGTGAGGCCTGCGGCGCGCGGCTATTATTGCGAGTGGCGGGCGAGCCGTCGATGCCGGCGCTTGTTCTTAGCCTTGAACTTGGCTTTGAGGCGGCCACCCAGGCGGTGGTTCGTGCGGCGAGAGCGTTTGGCGATCGGCAGAAACATAGGCTCGCTGGGATAGTCGAGAGGCGGGCCGTGGGCAAGCTTCGATCTCGGCCCGCTCAGTTTGGTCGGCGCCTACGGGCTCGGAACATCGGCCCTCAGACCTGAGTCTGTGCCATGGCGGGCACCTGCCAGCGACCCCCGAAGCGCTGCGCTGCCGCGCGAGGCTGGTTGGCGGATGCACTCACCGTCAGGGCGGTGCCGCGCTCCATAGCTAGCCGGGGCCGAGGCGTTCGAAGGACCAGTGGATGCTGCCTTCGCCGGGATCGCTTTGCAGGCGGGGCTGGCCGCCGACCCACGTCACGATCAGAGGCATCGGCTCGCGGCGCTGCGGCGTGAAAAATGCGCCGCGGGCTTCGTCGGCGCTGCCCACGCACCACACGTGCAGCCGCGCCCAGTCGAGCGCCTCGGTGTGCGGGGCCGGCTCGATCGTGGCGAGGGCCGCGCCGCCGCGAGCCAGGATGACGGCGGGGATCTCACCGGGTGAAAGCGTCAGGTAACCCGGGCCCGTATGCGCCTGCCGCGACTGCACGTCGACCCATTCCCCGGGCGGCAGATAGACGCTGCGCTGGGAGGCGGCTTCGAACATGGGGGCGACCAAGAGCTGCGCGCCGAGCAGGTACTGATCGTCGATGTGCCAACTGCCGGGATCCCGCGGGAACTCGAAGAACAGCGGCCTGAGCAACGGGTGCCCGCGCCGGCTCGCTTCGCTCGCTTCGCCCAGGATATACGGCAGCAGTCGATAGCGGAGCTCCGTGCACTTGCGAAACAGCTCGACGAACTCGGCATCGAGCTCCCACGGCTCCGTCGGCGGCAAGCCGTGGCAACGGCTGTGCGAACAGAGCATGCCGAACGGCAACCAGCGCGCGTAGAGCTCGCGAGGCGTCACTGGGAAGAAGCCGCCGATGTCGTGGCTCCAGAAAGAAAAGCCAGAGAGGCCGAAGGAGAGCCCTGCCCGCAGAGAGCCTAACATGCCCCCGTTTGACGCCTCGGCGTCCCCGCCCCAGTGCAGCGGGTAACGCTGTGACCCGGCCCAGGCGCTGCGCGCCCAGATCAGCGCCTCACCCATGCCTCGCGCTTTCTCGAGGGCACGATAGGCGGCGCGATTGTAGCGCAGCGGGTACAGGTTGTGCTCGTACCAACCGGTCTTGCCCGAGGCGTAGATGCCGTCAAAGGGCGCCGCTTCTCCAAAGTCGACTTTGATGGCGGCCACGCCGAGCTTCAACAGGGGCCAGAGCTTGCGCTCGTACCACTCCTCGGTGTCTGGGTTCGAGAAATCGAGGATGGCGTCTTCGGAGAGCAGCTCACCCCCTGGGCCTTTGACGGCGAGCCCGCGGCTCACGACCTCCCCGAATAGGGGATTATTGGGCGAAAAATACGGCAGCTGCCACAAGCAGACGCGAAACCCCTGCTCGCGAAGCGCCTGCAACATCCGCCTCGGGTCGGCGAAGCGGGTCGGCGAAAACTCATAGTTGCAGCACCACTCCGTCTCGAACCAGCCGGTGTCGAGGTGAATGACGTCACAGGGGATCGCATGCTCGCGCAGCTTGGCGGCGACGCCGCGCGTCTGCTCTTCGGAAGAGTAGGTGATGCGGCTCATCCACAAGCCAAACGACCACACGGGCGGCATCGGGCTGCGACCCGTCAGCGCCGTGTAGCTCTCCAAGACCTGCGCAGGCTCGCCCACGAACACAAATAGATCGAGCCCGTCGTCGCCCGTGTACAACACCTGCGTGTCGGCGTAGGAGTGCCCCAAATCAAACACCATCGGCGCCGAGCCGTGGACGAACACGCCGTAGCCGCGGCTGCTCATGTAGAACGGCACCGGCTTGTACATCTCGTCGCTCTGGCTCCCATGAGCGTCTTGCGTGCAGACGAAGACGCTCTGACCGCGCTTGTCAAAGGCGCTGAAGCTCTCCCCACAGCCGAATAGCTTTTCGCCGGGTGAGAGGCGAAAGCTCGCCGCGAAGCTCTGCCGCAGATCTGCCGCTCGCCGCACGAACGAGAACGGCACCGGTCGGCCGCTGATCATGTTCTTGCCGTCGACCAGCCCGTGCGTCGAAAGTATCGGCTTACCTGCCGCGTCCACCAGCGTGAGCGACCAGGGGTCGCCCTCGAGCGTGAGCGTCGCGTGCGGGCCCCGGTACACGCGGCCTCGCTCGGTGATGGTCATGGGCCAGTGCCGCTCTCCCTTTCCGACCGGGCCCTGCAACATGCACGAGCTCGCGTCCTCGGGGAACGCGCCTGGACGCGACCGCCAGCGCAAGCGCAGCGTGCGCTCGTCGACGAAGTCGAGCGCGAAGGGCAGCGACTTCGGCTCCGGGTAGACCGACGGGAACTCCCAGGCAGACACCGCTTCGAGCGGCATCGTCATGTGATTGAACGCGACCCGCGGCTTGCGGCGGTGGCGCTCGAAGCAGAGCTGCCCGCGACCCGTCACCGAGTCGAAGCTGTCGAGCTTCTTTGCGACGAACACGACGGCGTCGGACTCTAGGAAGTCCGCGCGCACGTCCGGGGGTTGATTGAGGCGATTCGGAAAGCGTTCCAAGCGTAGAACCGTTTTAGCCGTGCTCCGCCTGCACGCGCTGGGTCAGGAGCTTCTCCACGAGGCCCTGCGAGTAGCTGCCGAGCTTGCGAAAAACCACGCCCATCCCCGGCGGGTCTTGCTCCACGCGCACCACTTCCCCTTCGCCCTCGATGGTCTCGATTCCATCCATCACCACCGTGAACCTGAGATTGACGAGCGAACCGACGGCGAGGGGTGTGCTGGTCTTGATGAACACGCCGCTGCGCGAGATGTTGGTGACGTACTCCCGGACGAACTGATCGAAGGAGTCAAACTCCTTGTTGA
Source organism: Deltaproteobacteria bacterium (assembly GCA_043747815.1). Taxonomy (GTDB): domain Bacteria; phylum Myxococcota_A; class Polyangia; order Polyangiales; family Polyangiaceae; genus SZUA-265. Next base: position 5,934 of record JAYTOL010000241.1, on the reverse strand, counting down.
TGGTCAAGCGCAGCTCTTGACGCCGGCTGTCCACGACCTAACCCTCGGCTCGGGGCGCGAGCTGCCTACTTGCCCTGCAAGTCATACTGCTCGATGTGGTATTCCGTGCGTTGGGCAAGCTCGATGCGCCGGGCATAACGCCGCTCGGCCTCGTCGAGCGCGGAGCGGTCGACCGTCTTCAGGAAGTCCACTATCGCGGGGTGCGCGTTCACCACCACGGAGTAGCCGGGCAGGCTGTAACGCTCACGGCCGATCTGCCGCAGGATCTCGTAGGCGATGGTGGCCTTCGACTGAATCTGGCCGGTGCCGTCACAGTAGAAGCAGGGCTCGTGCAACATGCGGCCCAAGCTCTCGCGGGTGCGCTTGCGCGTCATCTCAATCAAGCCCAGCTCGCTGATGCGGTTCAGCGTGGTCTTGGCCTTGTCTTTGACCAACGCGGTCTCGAGCGCGCGCCACACCTTCTCGCGGTTCGCGAACTTCTCCATGTCGATCAGGTCGAGGATGACCAGACCGCCGATGTTCCTGAAACGCAGCTGGTAAGCGATCTCCTCGACGGCTTCGAGATTCGTCTTGAGCGCCGTCTCCTCCAGATCTTTGCTGCCCTTGCCGACGTAGCGGCCGGTGTTGACGTCGATCGCCGTCAGGGCTTCTGCTTGATCGACGATCAACGAGCCGCCGCTCGGGAGCGGCACCTTGCGGCTCAGCGCCCGCCCGATTTCATCCTCGATGCCGTAGGCGTCGAAGATCGGTTCGCTGCCCGTGTACAGCTCGATGTCCTTGACCCGCTCGGGCAGGAACATCTCCACGAAACGGACCAGGCGGTTGTACTGCTCGCGATCGTCGATCACGATGCTCTTCACCTCGTCGGTGAACAGGTCGCGCGCCACCTTGAGCACCAGGTCGAGCTCGGTGTACAACACCTCGGCTGGCTTGGCCGTTTCCCGCCGCTTACAGACCTCGGCCCAGACGCGAATCAAGTAGCCGACGTCCGCCTTGAGCTGCTTCTTGGTCAAGCCCTCGGCGACCGTGCGCACGATGAGCCCGCCGCGGGCGGGCTTCAGCGACTCCATCACCTGGCGCAGACGTTGCCGTTCGCGCGCGGAGCCGATGCGCTTGGAGATGCCCAGATGATCTACCGTGGGCAGATACACGACGTAGCGCCCGGGCAGCGAGACGTGGCTCGTGACGCGGGCCCCTTTGGTGCCGATCGGCTCTTTCGAGATCTGCACCACCACTTGATCGCCCTCGGACACCACTTCCGTGATGGGCACGGAACGCGTGACACGTGCCGGCACCGTCGCCTCCGACCGCCCGCCGCTCGGGCTGCCTTTGCCGCGCACGGCGCGCCGGCCACGCACGAGCTTCGAATTGTCGGGCGCCTCGACGCGCTGCTGCTGTTGGGGCTGCTGCCGACCCCGACGACCCCGAGAGCCCTGCGGGCCACCTCGCCCGCGCTGCCGACCACGACCCCGTCCGGCGTCGGTGTCCGTGCGCCCCCCGTCGGCCCGCGCCGCCTCGGGACGGGCGCCTTCCGCACGGGGAGCGTCCACGCGAACGCCCTCCGAACGACCGCGTTCGGAGCGAACGTTGTCGTTGGACCGCTGCCGCGATGGCGCCTCGGCTCGGCCACTGCTCACCACCGCTGCAGCATGGGGCGAACGCGGACCGCGCGGGCCCCGATTGGGGCGCCCGGGACGACCCCCGCGGTCCTCTGCACCCTCCGGACCCGTCACGGAACCTCGCGACTTCGTTCGCTCGCGGTGGCCCGCGTCGAGGTCTGACGGAGCTGCGGTGCCCGCGCCGTAGCCGGCCGCGGCAGCCAGCAGGACATCATCAGCGACGTCGTCATCGTCCTCGTCCAGCGCTTCCGCCGCCTCGAGCCCGGCTTCACCGGCGTGGGAGTGGAGGTCCCTTTCTTCGGAATCAGCCTCAGCGTCAGCATCGGCATCGGAGATGACGGCCTGGGGCGCTTCAGAATCTGGAAGATCAGAGTCCGAGAGCTCGAGATCTCCGAGCTCCGCCCCAACGATTTCGTCCTCACCCAGCTCGGCGTCGTCCGCGTCGTCCTCGTCCTCGGCGGCGTCGAGCTCGGCGTCCTCCGCGGAGTCCTCGACGTCGAGGTCCTCCAGGTCGTCCAGGTCGTCGATGTCGAGCGCGTCCATCTCGGACGCTTCGTCTTCATCCTCGTCCTCCGGAACGTCCTCGTCCTCGTCCTCCGAGGCACCTTCAGCGGCATCGTATTCAGAGGCGTCCTCTTCAGAGGCGTCCTCTTCAGAGGCATCGTCCTCGATCACCGGATCGCGGGTCGACGGCTCGGAGGGTTCGCCGGCGTCGGCCTTGACCGCCCCGCTCGTGGCACTCCCCGCGCCGACGCCATTGAGGACAGTTGCCGCGGCAGGAGCGCCTTCTTCATCCTCCTCGTCGTCCTCCTCTTCGCGCAGCTGAGTCGCTTTCCGCTCACCCGTGCCGCGGAACGACTCGCTTTGCTCCTCGTTCCCTCCGGCGAGGTAAAGCTCGAAGTCGTCGGGACGAATCAGGTCTTCGACATGCAAGAACGCCGAGCGCTCTTGCCCGACGTCGATGAAGGCGGCCTGCATCCCAGGCAAAACGCGAGTCACCTTGCCCAGGACGACGTTGCCCACGGTGCCGCGATGTGAGGCTCGCTCAATCTGCAGCTCCGCGATGACGCCCCCCTCGACGAGTGCTACGCGCGTTTCACGAATATCAACGTTGATGACAATTATGCTTCCGGTCATTTCAGCCAGTGCGGTGCACAGACTTCAACGCGGCTTCGCTCCGGAGCAACTTTCATATGTGTTCGAATTCATGATCACTATCGATGTTCATGAGGTTCGAAACAGCCCTGTCGCCGATCTAGCTGATCACCCAGTAGCGGGTCACCCCATCTGGGAACGTCACGGCTATTCCAGCCGATGGGGCGCTTAGCCGTCATGGACTGGCATCCGCCCAGACATATTCCTAAAGACGTTTTTGCGGACGATCCCAGAGACATTAACAGACGCCGATTGGCACAGGGCAGAGAGAAGATTCCGAGCGGGCCGCGGAGGCACCAAACCCTAGCTTCGGGGCTACTACATCGAGGCCTTGGAAACAACGCGAAACAGCAAGAACTTTGTTGTCTTTCCGGCGGAGTGTTGTCCGCCGTCTGTCTCCGCCCTCGGTTCTCCGCGTGTGGGTGGGGAGCGCCTCGGTTCACCCGAGGAGGGCGTAGCCGCCGTCCAGCGCGCGGGCAGCTCCGGCAGGCTTCGGCTTTACTCGGGGCGGCGAAGATCTGCGGGCGGGTCGCGACCTTCGAGATGTGGCCAATCATGAGTGGTAGGGTGAGGAATGGACCGCTCCTACCTGGTTCTGGACATCGAGACGATCCTCGATCCCGAGCTACCCATCTCTGAATCCAGTGCTGTTGAAAGGCTGCCGGCTCCGCCCCACCACCAAATCGTCGCCATCGGCGTGTTGTGGCTGGATCGCAACTACTCGGTGCTTCGCATCGGCGTGATCGGGGAAGGTAAGAGCGAGGCTGAGGCGCTCACCGACTTCGCCCGCTTCACCGACGAGCGGCAGCCGAACCTGGTCACCTACAACGGCCGCTGCTTCGATCTGCCGGTGATGGCCAGCCGCTGCCTGCGCCACGGCATCCCATTCCGCTTTTACTACCAGTCCCGAGATGTGCGCTATCGCTTCTCCGCGGACGGGCACCTGGACCTCATGGACTTCATCGCCGACTTCGGCGCGGCTCGCAGCAGCCGTCTGGACGTGGTGGCGAAGCTCTGCGGCATGCCGGGCAAAGTGGGGGTCGACGGTAAAGACGTCGGGCCGCTGGTCCACGCCGGCCAGCTCGACCTGGTGCGCAACTATTGCCTGTGCGACGTCGTACAGACGGCAGGAGTCTTCTTGAGGATCCAACTCTTGCGCGGTGAGCTCACGCCCGAGGCCTACAAGGAGGCGATGGCAGGGCTCTTGGTCGCAGCGCGGGCGGAACCGCGCGTCGCTCCGGTCGTCGCGAGCTGGAACGAGCCGCGCCTGATGCTCTTGCCGAGTTGAGTCATGGAGGAGATGCTCAAGCGCGTCCTCAACGCGCGCGTCACGGAGGTCTTGCCCGCGCCGACCCCGCTCGTCGAGGCCCCCGTGCTCTCGGCGCGGCTTGGCGTGCCGGTGCTGCTCAAGCGCGAAGACTTGACCCCGGTGTTTTCCTTCAAGCTGCGCGGCGCTTATAATCGCATCGCCGGCCTCAGCGACGCAGAGCTCGCGCGCGGCATCATCGCCGCCTCGGCGGGCAACCACGCTCAGGGCGTTGCCTTTGCTTGCCGGCGTCGAGGAGCACGCTGTCGCATCGTGATGCCGCGCACGACTCCGGACATCAAGGTGCTGGCGGTCCGGAGCTATGGCGCCGAGATCGATCTCGTCGGCGACAACTATTCAGACGCGGCCGCGCACTCGAAAGAGATCGCGGCCGCCACGGGTATGACGGTGATCCCGCCCTTCGACGACCTCGACGTGATCGCGGGCCAGGGGACGGTCGGGCTCGAGATCCTGCGCCAAGCGCCGCGCGACGCGCACGTGATCCTGGTACCGGTGGGCGGAGGAGGCTTGATCGCGGGCATCGCCGCCGTGATCAAGGAGCTGCGCCCGGAGATCCAGGTGATCGGCGTGCAGCCAGAAGACTCGGCGGCGATGCAACAGTCGCTCGCGGCGGGGCGCCGGGTCCTGCTCGACCGCGTCGGCATCTTTGCCGACGGCGTCGCTGTGCGACAGGTGGGTGAGCTCACCTTCCCGCTCTGCCAGCGCTACGTCGACGACATGATACTGGTCAGCCAAGACGAGATCTGCGCGGCCATTCAGGACGCTTTCCACGAGACGCGCACGCTGCTCGAGCCGGCCGGTGCCTTGTCCATTGCTGGCCTCAAACGTTACGTAGAGCGCACCGGCGCGAGCTCTCGCGGGGCCCACATCGTCGTGACCTCTGGCGCCAATATCTCGCTCTCGCGGCTCGGTTACATCGCCGAGCGCGCCGAGGTGGGGGAAGATCGCGAAGCGCTGTTTGCGGTAACGATCCCGGAACGTCAGGGGGCTTTTCTGGAGTTCTGCGCAGCGCTCGGACATCGTAGCGTGACCGAGTTCAACTACCGCTTGAGCTCGCGCAGCCAGGCGCACGTCTTCATCGGCGTGCGCGTCGAGGGGGTGCGCGGCGCCGCGCAGGTCGCTGACGCCCTCCGGGCCAAAGCTTACGTGGTGAGCGACCTCACGCACGACGACCTCGCCAAGACGCACGTGCGGCACATGGTCGGCGGCCTCGGCCAGGGCGTGGAGCACGAGGTCCTGTACACCTTCGAGTTCCCGGAGCGGCCCGGCGCTCTGCTACAGTTTTTGACGAGCCTAGGCGTGCGCTGGAACATCTCGCTGTTCCACTATCGCAATCATGGCACCGGCTTCGGTCGCGTGCTCTGTGGCTTCGAGGTGCCGGGCGCCGAGCGCGTCGAGTTCGGGGCCGCCCTCGAGCAGCTCGGCTTCGAGCACCGCGCCGTGGGAGACAGCCCGGTGAGGCGCTTCTTGATGGCGAGCGACCCGGGCAGCTGAGGATACGGGCCCCCGGCTAGCAGACTTCGGGCTCCAGACTTTGGGCTCCGGGCTACCAGACTTCGGGCTACCAGACTTCGGGCTCCGGGCTTCGGGCTCCGGGCTCCGGGCTCCAGACTTCGGGCTCCAGACTTTGGGCTCCAGACTTCGGGCTCCGGGCTTCGGGCTCCGGGCTCCGGGCTCCGGGCTCCGGACTTTGGGCTCCGGGATTTTCCACGCGTCCGTCGTCCCGACTGAAGCCTGAAGCCTGAAGCCTGCCCTGAAAATCAGGATCTCAGGCGGCGCGTTCGGTCAGGCTGACCTCGTAGCCAAGGCGTTGGAGTCTGCCAACGAGGCCGC
>JAYTOL010000240.1:0-68271 GCA_043747815.1 Deltaproteobacteria bacterium | reverse complement strand
CTCGGCCATCTGCTATGTCGCCCTGCGCTTCCGGTCCTCACCGTAGAAACTACGGTTCCGGGCCGGTTCTCGGGCGACTACGCATCTGGCTCGAGCTTTGCGGGGGTTCGAATGGAAGATATGATGAATCGTGAGGGGGCGGGTGGAGGCATCTACCCAAAAATATTCATCCGAAATGGCGCAACACGAGGCGGGCGCCGCGCGGAGGGCGATCAGCCGGGGCAGTAGCTTCGACAAACCCGAGAAGTGGGCAGTGGCATGCGTAGCCCACCCGAACGGACGGCCCTTCGCCGCCACTGCGACTTGGATCGCGCGAGCCTCAGCCGCCGCTCAGGACAGCTGCGGGAGGTGGCTGGGCTCGTAATACTGCGTCGTCGGCTCCGCGGCGGCATACAGGCAGAGCGCCGTGCGGGCCGTGGAGAAACAACGGCAGTCAGAGCCGTCTCGCTCGATGCGGTCGAGGATGCCGCTCAGGATGTGCAAGGTGTCCTCGAGCAGCTCGCGGTGGCGGCTCTCAAAGGCGAGCACGCGATGCTTGAGCAGTTGCACGAGCACTTCACCCCGCGCGGCGACGGACGCCATGTTGTGTTGCTTGAGCAACGTCGCCGCCGCTCGCACCGAGTGAAACTCGCGATACATGATCTCGAGCGCCCAGGTTTGAGAGTGGTCGACCAACGCCAGCACGTCCTTCTGGTCGTAGAGCTTCTTGCGCAGTTGGCGCACGAAGTGCTCGGTGAGGAGCAGCCGGCCCGCCTTGCTGAGCTGTGCCTGCGCCACGTTCTTGCGGGCGCTCGCGTCGGCATCCGAGACGCTCTTGGATGTCTCGGGCGCTGCCAGGGTCCAGCGAGTTCTCGGAATGGTGCTTAGCATGATGGCCATGTCGTACCTTTGTTGCTCGTGTCAAAGCGACGTGAACGCCGACCCCGTGGGGCCTCGAGTGACCTCGAGAAAGGCTGCGGCGGGACTGCCGCCCTGTCTCGGGTATTGTGCGGCGTCGACGTCGTTCGACCTACCTCTGCCCACCTCCATGCTTTAACTCGAGCGGCGCGGCAGCGCTCCCCGGAAAGTCAGCACGTTTGCACGCGTCTCGGGGGTATCCATGCACCCGCCCGTTCGCTTCCGGTACGCTCGCGTGAGCCAAGCGGCGCAACTCAGATCGCTTTCGTCACGAAGCGAAGCATTGATCAGCCCGCATGAAAAGATTCGACGAGCCAGGCTGCGTGTGCGGCGCGTCAGAGCGCCTGTCGATTTCTCGATGCAACACCCCAAGCCCGTACCAACTCAACGCACCGTTAACGCAACGCGCGCGTGAAGCAAAAACCCAAGCCCCAAACGCCACCCTCACCCAGCGAAACCCCCAACGTCGAGGCGACCCCCCACGTCGAGTTAACCCCCACGTCGAGGCGAACCCCCGCGTCGAGGCGACCCCGCCCCGCGTCGAGGCGAATCCCCGAAAGCTCACCGAATCGAACCCCCGAAAAGCTCGAGCCAGATGCGTAGTCGGACGGCTTTTACTGCGGGGACACCCCGCACCCCGGGCGTGCCCGGAACCGTAGTTGCTACGGTGAGGACCGGAAGCGCAGGCCGACATAGCAGATGGCCGAGTTCTTCGGGGGTGGCCGCTTTCTCTAAAGCGGACCCTATTTAAAGCCGAGCTCGGAGAGGTATGTCTTGTCGAGACGCGAGCGCGAGCGGGCCAGCTGACTGCGCAGCAAGAGCAGCGTCCCCGCTGCCATCGACAGCGCCCGCGGCAGCGGCTTGGGCTGGCTCTCTGGATAGAAGCCGAGGCGCCTGCTCTGCTGCCGCACCCGCTCTCGAACATGCTCGACGAACGGCCCGAGCTGACGCAGCACGGGATGATCGGGGCGCGCGCCTTTCAAACGCGAGACCAACGCCGGCAAGGTCATGAGCTGTAGCTCGACCAGGCCCATGAAGGGTGCGCGCAGCCAGGGCTTCGCGCTCAGCATGGCCAGGGTCTCCTTCTCTCCCCAGGCAACGTGCTCCGCCTCTTCTCTCACGACAACGCGCAGCTTCTTCTTGATGCCGGGCACGCGCGGGTCGCTGTCGGGCAGGGTCTGCAAGAGCAGGTCTTTAAAGATGTCGAGCACCATGCCCTCGCCGATCGCGTGTTCCATCAGCACCTTGAGCGGGTAATAGTCGTTGTGCGAGGAGAGCAGGCGAATCACCCAATGCGGAGGCATCGGTGTGAGCTCGAGGCTGCGGAAGATGTCAGCAAAGAGCTGCAAGTGGCCGAGCTCCTGACGCGCCTGGCGCGTATAGAAGCGCGCCGCCTCGAGCGAGCGCGCGGAATACAACGAGCGCCCGCAATAGACCCCAGTTGCTTCGCCGAACAGCGCTTGCGACAGGATGAAACACAACACCTCGCGATCGCCCGGGTCGTGCAAGTCGAAGGTGGCGCCTCCGAAATCGTAGCCGTCGCCGCTGTTTTCTAGCGCCTCGGCCTCGTCCGCGGGTGTCATTTCCATGTTCGGGCTCGTTGTGGACAACTCGACACTCTATCACATCCCGAGTGCTAGCCCTCACGCGCCGACCTTTTGATTGACTCGGCTGGCAGACCCGTGGTTGTACATCGCCGTGCGGTTTACCCCGGCTCCTGCGGACCATCGGCGCAGTCCCTTTTCGCGTTGGGTCCCGCCACTCCGCGCCCGCCAGGCGCGGCGGGCAGTGGGCGCCTCGAGCGCGTTGGTTCTCGCGTCGGTCACCTCGTGGGGAGCCGACGTGGGCGCTGTCGAAGCGCCTCCACCTGCGGCGCCCGAGGCAACCCCAGCAGTCCAGCCTCAACCGAATCCTTCGGGGCAGGGCGCACCGCGGGGCCCTGACGATCGCCGCGAGGTGCCCGAGTACGACGGCCGTGAGGAGCCGACGTCGGCGGGCGACGTCCTGGTCTGGGTGCCGCGCGTGGTCCTGTTCCCTCTGTATGTGGTCAGTGAGTACGTGCTGCGGCGCCCCCTCGGCTGGCTCGTGAGCACCGCCGAACGCGAACACTGGCCGGCGCTCATCATCGACTTCTTCACGTTCGGTGAGGAGCGGCAGGGGGGCATCGTCCCCACCTTCCTCATCGATTTCGGCATGCGGCCGAGCATCGGCGTGTACGCGTTTTGGAACGATTTCATCGTCACTGGCAATGACCTCAGGTTTCGCGCTGCCTACGGGGGCGAGAGGCTGTACCAGCTGCGCGCCGTCGATCGCTTCGCGCTTGGAGCGGGCATTTTCTCCATGTTGGGTGGTTTCGAGTCGCGCCCGGACAACGTGTTTTACGGCCTGGGGCGCGACGCGTCGGACGAACGCTCACGCTACTACGCGCGGACGTCGCGCGCCGAGCTCGCCTACCAAATGCCCTGGGTTCGTAGCAGCCGCGCGCGCGTCGGCGTGGAGCTGCGTCAGGTCGATCTGGACGGCGACCGGCGCTGTTGTGACGCGCCCTCCGTGGATGACCAGGTGGCGGCGGGTGTCTTCGACGCTCCGCCCGGCATGAACCAAGTGTTCGACGTGGCGAGCCAGAGTCTGGAGCTGGTGCTCGACAACCGCTATCCTCGCTTTCCGGAGGAGCTGGAGCTCGCCAGCGACTACGTGACGCCACCCGGCAACGGCGCGCGGCTGGCGCTCAGAGGTCGCGTCTCCGAGCTCATGGATCAGTCCCTCGCGCCGGACCGCGCGCTGGCGGACGGCTGGGTGCATTACGGCGCCTCGCTCGGTGGCTACTACGACGCGAGCGGTGAGCAACGCTCGTTGAGCGCGACGGCGATCGTGGACTTCGTCGATCCTGTCGGGTCGGGAGAGGTGCCGATCACGGACCTGATCAGCCTCGGGGGAGAGCGCCCGCTGCGCGGCTTTCTCGCTAATCGGTTCGTCGATCGCAGCGCTGCGGCGCTACGCCTGGAATACCGCTGGCCCATCGCGGTCTGGCTCGATGGTTCTCTCACGTACGAGGCGGGGAGCGTTTTTGGGCGCCACCTCTCCGGCTTTGACCTGGGCGACATGCGAAGCTCGTTCGGTTTCGGGCTCGCGGCGGTCGGCGCGCAGGATCACCCCTTCCAGGTCCTGGTGGCGCTCGGTACCGAGTCTTACGCCGACGGCGCCAACGTGGACTCATTTCGCTTCGTGTTCGGCACGACGGCAGGGTTTTGAGATGATGCGGGCGAGGCACGACAGGCGCTGGGAACGTGAGGCCCTGGGCTGGGTGGGAGGCGCGCTGCTGGGCGCCGTGCTCGGCTGTGCGCCAGCGCCCCCGCGCTTCCCGGCGCGTCCGCCGCTCTGGGAAGATCCCGATCAGATGCCCTACGGGCCAGCCCCCGAAGAATACGTGTCGCCGATGGCCTGGGACGTCGCCGACCAGAGCATCTTTTACCCATTGACGCGCGTGTTCGCGGTGGATCCGGCGGGCGAGGCGCTGAACGTCAACGCTCTCGACGAGGTCCCCAACTCGAGCTGGTTCACCAATCGCATCGGGTTAAAGCCCATGAGCCCCGCCGACGTCGCCTTGGGCCCGTGTGCGGCCGGCTCGAGCGACCCGCCGACGCCTTGGAAAGTGACGGGCGCCAAGCCCAACGGAGCAAACCCGGGCTTCATCATCAAAGACGCCGCGGGCGAGCGGCATCTGGTCAAGTTCGACGGTGTCGTCCAGGGGCCGCGCGCGACGGCGGCGGACGTGATCGTCTCCAAGCTGTACCACGCGGCGGGTTTCTCCGTGCCCTGCAATCGGGTGGTGTTCTTCGCGCCAGCGGACGTGAGCATTGCTGAAGGCGCCAGCTCGGAGGACGCCAAGGGTGACAAGGAGCCGCTCACCCAGGCGCACATCGATGCCGTGTTTGCCAAGTCGCAGCGCTTGCCGGACGGCAGGCTGCGCGCCAGCACGAGCCTGTTTCTGCCCGGCAAGCCGATCGGTCCTTTTACTTATCAAGGCACGCTCGACGAGGACCCGAACGACGTCGTGCCGCATCAGGATCGCCGAGAGCTTCGCGCGTCGCGCCTGCTCGCGGCCTGGACCCAGCATTTCGACGCACGCGAGCAGAACACGCTCTCGACGTGGATCGAGACGGGGGAAAATCAGGGCTACGTCCGCCACAATTTGCTCGACTTCGGCGATTGTTTTGGCAGCGTCTGGGAGCCACCCAGCCTGGGCCGCAGGCTCGGGCATTCCTACTATTTTGATATCTCGTACACGCTGGAAGACTGGCTCACCCTCGGCGTCATCGAGCGCCCCTGGGACACCGCGCGCTTCGGACCGACGGGGAAGGTCCTCGGCTACTACGGCTTGGAGAGCTTTGAGCCCGAGCGTTGGAAAGCCGGCTATCCCAACCCCGCGTTCGGTCGCATGTCGGAGCGTGACGGCGCCTGGATGGCGCGCATCATCGCGCAGCTGGGTGACGATCAGCTTCGGGAGCTGATCTCGATCGCGCATCTCGATGAGCCTGTCGTGCGCGCGGAGCTCTTCAGGGTGCTCGCCGGTCGCCGCGAGCGCATCCTCACGCGCTACTTGACGCGCCTGTCATCGCTGACGCTGCCGACGACAGGTCGCTCGAAGGCTCGCGAGCTTTGCCTGCGCGACATGGTCCAGGCGAGTGGTATTCGCAAGGCGCACAGGCGAACCTACGCGGCGACTCTGTACTCTAGCGTGAACGCGCCCGGCTTGGCTCTGCCACAGGTGCGTGAGGCCGAGGGGGACCGCGTGTGCGTCGATCTGCCGCCCATGCTCGGTGCAGCCTCGCAGGCGCCCAAGTATTTCGTGGTCGACTGGGTGGGGCAGAGCGAGTCCTTTGCCGCCGAGTTTCCCGCCCGCGTGCACCTGGCCGATCTCGGCGCAGCCGGGCTCCTGGTGGTGGGCCTCGAGCGACCCGAGTCCTTCGATCCCCCTGTATATCGAGCTCAATAGATCTGATTTTCGTCGAGCGGCGTGCCGTCCGGCTTGCGCCCGGCGAGCTTCCAGATCTCGGCGTCGGAGAGCCCGCTCACCGCGGGCGCAGGCGTGATGTTTTTGATGTGTACCTGGCTGCCGCCGGGGGTCCTGGACACCTCGATGCGGAACAGCCGCCGCGTCTGGTCGCCGTGGATCGAGGCTCGCCCGAATACCGCCCGCCGGCTCACGATCTCCACGTCCGCCGAGGAGACGTGGCTCTGCACGTGCGCGATCGCGCTCTGCATGTCGAGGTCGCCTGCAAAATACGCTGCGTCGTTGAAGTGGCGCGTGAGCCGCATGCCTTTCGGAATCGGCAAGCCGAACGCCGTCTCCGCCTCAGGCAGTCGTTCGCCAGCCTCCAGTCGGTCGGGCGCCGGTGGTGTTTCGACCGCCGACGGCTCCGGCGCCTGCTTGTCGTGACAGCCCAGCTCCGCCGCGAGGCAAGCGCTGACCATCAACAATCGAGCCGCGTGGCGTGTCATTCGTAGACCACGGCCCAGGATTCGAACGTCACGGGTAGGCGCGGGCTCTCGAGCTGCTGCCGCACCTCCAGCACGCCGCGCGAGGCGGTGCCGCTGCCGTCGTCGGTGTTGTTGCCGCTCGCTTCGAAGGTCAAGAAATAGCGACCCGGGTTCACTTCGGTGGACATCCGCACCTCGCCGTAACCAAAGCTCTCGTTACCGGCCACGACCTCTTCTTCGGAGGAGCACGTGGGCTCGGCATCGAGGCTCACCCCGAACACCAACCCGGGCTTGCTCGCGATCACGAGCGCCGCGCCTCCGGGAGCTGCCGCGGGCCCTGTGGTGGGGTCTGGGTCATCCCCACTCTCGGCAGCGTCTGCAGCGTCCCGGCTGTCCTCGAAGTGCGCGCCAAAGACCTTGGACGAGCCCACGTCGCAAGCTGCGATGGTCGAGCTCGGCGGGCGGCTCGCCGCATAGTACAGGCCGCTGTTGAACAGCACCATCGGTCCCGTCACGCGGTCACCGGGGTCGAGCTCATGGATCCAGTTGACGTGAGCGATGAATTCATTGCTGTCGTCCAGGTTCTCCGTCAACGAAATCACTCGATTTTCACTTGTATCACCGCCTGTGACGTCCTGGTCCCCCGTGGCAAACGCGACGGTCACGTCCCCAGTCTCGTTCACGCTCAGCACGGGCGGCAACAGCACGGGTTGGCTCTCCGTGACGGTCCCGTCCTCGAAGGCATCATAGAAGACCTGCATGCGCCACTCGCTCGCGTCCTGGGACGAGACGTCGACGCGCCACATGCGGCCATCGCGGTCACCGACAAAAATCCGATCGGCGACGGCGCCGGCGATCTCCGGGAACGCTTTCGGCTGTCCGGTGATGGGCGCGGGGATATCCGTCGCGGTGAAGACATCGGAGTCGAACGGCGCGGCGCCCGATCCCGGCCGGAATGTTCGGATGATCTGGCCCGTGTCTAGGCGGACGATGGTGAGCGAGCGCGCGTCTTCCGCCCCCACATAGTTGCGGACCGAGCGCGAGGTCGTAAAGCCGGGGGGATCCGTGTCCATGATCGGACCGATGCTGGGCGCGCTGCCAGACCCGTGCGTAGCGTCGCCGCCGGGTAGGACCGCCACGGGCACTTCGCGCGGGCCGCCGGTGGCGGCGTCCAAGAACACGGTGGTGATGAGCGGCGTCCCGCCACTACCAAACAGCGCGTTGCCGCTCGCGTCCCGCGTGAGCTGCCAACGGAACGTCGGCGGGCCGTCGTCGCGATCCGGCTTGGTGATGTCGATCGCGAAATAGCCGCCCGCGACCTGGCCCTCGCCGAAGCCCTGCACGAGGACGGTACGCCAATCACCGGAGCCGGTCTGCGCGTCGCTCTGGCGCCGTTCGTAGCGGAGCACGCCTTCATCGTCGAAAGCCACCACGTCTTTGATGATCGGAACCCCGTCGAGCAGCACGGCGGGCGTATTGGGGTACTGCGCCTGCAGCACCGGCAACACGGCGGGCGGGATGAACGACCACAGCTCGTTATTTTCGCGCTCGTCGACGGCGTTCTCTACCGCATCGGTGCTGCCGGGAAAGGGCGCCAGGTTGAAGGCGTGCAAGAAGCCGTCGACGGTGGAGGTGTACAAGGTGCTCGGTCGGGCATCGGTGGCCATGGCGGTACCGAAGAGCGTGTAGGATTCGTCGCGCAGGAGCTCGGAAGGACGTCCCGGTACAATCGTCGGCGTCGAGTGAAAAATGCCACCGAACAACTGGCAGCCACCCGTAGGACAGCGGTTGGGCGCGGACCCGTTCGTGAGGCCCACGACGTGTTTCACGATCAGGTCGCGGCAGGCCTGCGCGGTCGCCGTCGCGGGGCAGCTCGAGGCGGTCACTTGCATGGCTTCCGGCGGCACCAGCGCGCTTAGCTCACTGGGCCGCTCGGCGAACACCTGGGTGCCCGTTTCCGTTCCGATGCCGTCGTTGTCCGCCGTCACGAACGGGCGCAGGGAGTTGCGGTTGTCGTCGCCGATCACCGTGTAGAACCAACGCTCGGGGCCGGCTCCGGAGTTGATGTTGGCGGCGAAATCGTCGCCCCGGAGGGGATTCATCGCCGGCAGCGTGAGCACGGTGCCGGTGCAGACGAAGCGCCTGCGCTCGAGGATGCCTTCCCACAGCTGCGGCGTCGTGGGGTCGGGCTGGGGATCGAAGGCCGAGAAGAATTTATAGCCCTTGCTCGTCGTGTCCCCGCCCGGGCTGCTGAAGACCGGCATCGTGCGCGTGGCGACTTGGACTACGTCGTCGAGGATGTCGGTGAAGATTGCCTTCAGCTGCGTGCGGTCTTCTGCGAAAAAGGCCTTACGCGGGGCGCCGCTCGCGTCGAGCCCGCCTGCCGCCGCGATCTCGTTCAATGTGCAACAGGCTTGGATGTTCTTGCTGCGCACCTCATCCTCCACGTTGTTCAGCGGATCGGCGCACTGCGTGTCCGTAAGCTCGGCGCAGGATATTTCACTGCTGCCCGCCGGCGTGACGCGGCCGAGCGCGAAGGCGACGACGTAGGTCTCGACAGACAGGTTGGGATCGGGTGGAGCGAGCCTGAGCGCCGACACGATGTCCTCGGGCTTTTGATAGGGGCAGCGCCCCGCCGTCTGGGTGGCCGTCGCTTCGGCCTCGCAGAACGGCCGCAAGTCTAGGTTGGGCTCACCGTCGGTGAGCAGCACCAGGATCGACTTTCGGCAGTTCTGGGCTCGCCAGTTGGGGTCATTGGTCGGGCCAAACTGTTTGCTGGAGTCCAGCGGATCTGTCGTGCTGTCGTTCCACAAGAAATGCCGCGCGTCGTCGAGCTGGCCTGCAATCGGCGTGGCCCCGTAAGGCCGAGTCGAGAGCAGCACTTCTTGGATCCAGCGGTTGCGCTGGGTGTGGTCCGCGAGATCCGGCGGCCCGAACGCGATCATGCGGCCCTCCCAGGGCGGAGCTGCGCCGTTGCGAGCGCCGACCTCCTGAGGCATGTCGAAGTCGCAATTGCCCGGGTGGCCCGTGACCATGGACCCGATGGGGTAGCTCCAGTTGCCATCGAAGCCGCCGGGGTAGTCTGCGGTCGCGCCGCTCAGGCCCGTGCCCCCGCCGACGCGCGCGTCGAATGTCATGAGGCCGAAGCGGACCATGTCCTTGTACACGTCCAGCAGGCCGTCGCTGGCCTGACTGAACGCCGCGCAGCCCGGGTGGCTCGCCAGGGCACCCGGGGCGGGTCGCAACACGGCGCCGCCCACGAGCTCGAACGTGTTCACCGCCCTGTCAGGCCAGCTGTAGGGCGACGCCGCCGGCGGCAGGACGCCGGGGCCGTAGAGGCAGGAGTTGCTCAGCGCCCGGTGGTAAGGGTTGACGTAACCGAAGTCGTAGGGGGTGTTGCCGTCGAGCGAGAATTCATTGCGAAAGTCTGTGCTGCTCCGGTCTTGTGCCCAGCAGCTGTAGCCGTCGAAGCTGCCCGTCAAGACTTCGACCAGGTCGATCCAGCGGCTCTTCTCGAGGCCGCCCGCCACGCCCGGCGTGCAGGTGGGGAGCAAGCCGTTCGGCTTGAACTCCATCGACCCGGAGGTGTCGACCAGGAGCAAGACGTTAGGTGCTGGTTTCTCCGCTTCGGCTTGGGCCAGGCCTCGGGAGGGAGCGCTGAGCAGGGCGAGCAGGGACGCGAGGCTCAGGCGAGAGGCCCCGGAGCGGCGGACGAAGAGGGCGGAGAAGCGCGGTGAGTGCATGGTGTTTGGTGCTGACTAGAGTGGAACGATGGCGTGCGCGCGCAGGGTCTGCTGGCTCACGCTGCCGCGCGCGGCGGTTGAACACACGGAGGTGAGAGCGCCGCTCGTCGGATACACGCGGGCAATGGACGTGAACGTGATTTGCTTGAACAAGCCGGCGGTGAAGCCAGGGCTGGCCAGGACGCTCGCCGCGGCGGGCTCGGTGAGCTCAGTGACGAACTCCGCCGCGATCGCCGTCGGGTCACCGGGCAAGCTGAGCTGGCCCGAAACGCCATCGGCGAAGGGCCGTGGCGCAGTTCCGGTCAGCGAGTCCTCGATCAGCCCGGTCTTGAGCACGATGCAAGGCGCGTCCGGGTCGGCGTCGAGCAGGGCGCTGGCACACCCGGGCACGCGCATCGTGCTGGTGACCAGGTCCGGTGTGCCCTCGAGGTACGTCGCGGCAGCGCGAGCCGCGTACTCGGCCACGAAGGTCGCCTGCACGCTCTGCCGGCTGTAGCCGCTCGCCAGGTCGACCAGGCTCGCCGAGCGCATCGAAAACACGCCGATGGCGGTGACCAGCGTCAGCACCATGACCACCATGAAGACGGCCGCTCCGCGCTCGCGCACGTTGCGGCGGATGCGCCTCGAGAGAACTGGATTTAACGCCACGTAGCCTTCGCTTGGTTGCTGAGGGGAATGGTCGATTGCAGGGTGCGCATCCGCGCAAAGGGCCCCTGCGTGCCGTCGGTCGGATGGACGCTGATGCGCAGCAGGTTGGGCCCCGGCGCCGAGGTGGCGATGCTCAAGTCGGCGGTCCGATCCGCTTCCTGAGAGCGCACGCTGAGCCAGGCGTGTACGGCTCGGATCAGCTGCGGCCCGTTGCCGGCGAGCATGCCCACGGGGTTGCCGGCGTAGCGCGAGACGTCAGCTCCGGCGAGGCGCGCGAGGGGATCCGTGTCGCCCGGCGCGACCAGGAGCGAGAAGCCGAGGTCGACGGCGTATTCGGCGATCAGCTCGAGCGTGCCGTCGATCGGTGCGCCGTCGACGTCGAGCTCTTCCCGAACCAGCTCGCGCCGCGTCGCCTCGTAGCTCGGCTGATCGCTGAACATGTGTTGGAAGCGCGTCAGACCGGCCAGGCTGCGTATGTCGTAGCGCACGATGTTCACCACGTTGACGATGTTCTTGCCGTGCCCGTGGATGCCGCACGACCTGGGGCTCGAGCCTCGAAACTGCAGCGCTGGACCTGCACGCAGCTGGATCGCCGGGTTATCCCCGCCCTGAACCGAGTCGATCGTGCCGAACTGCATGTTGCCCCGATCGTCGACGATGCGCAGCGCGCGGCCCGCAGCGAAGACGCGAGCCAAGGTGGCGGCGGTCTTGTTCGTTGGATAGCCGATGTTGGCCATGCCGAGCGTGTTGGGCGCGAGATACACCATCACCGGCGCGCTCTCCGTGATGTTGCGCGCCACGAACTGATCGGCGGAGCCATAACTCCCGGAGAGCACGATGCGCTGAGGGCTAATGCCGTTCAGGCTGGCCTCCGTCGACACGTCTCCGGGGGGCACCGGCTCGATGAAGACGCTGGCGAGCCGAGCGAGCCAGGCCGGGTAGAGAGGATCGGCCGCGTCCCGACACACGGTGTCGTCTCCCACCAGATTCGGCGTGCTCATGTAGCCCGCCCGAGCGATGTCGGCCTTCAGCCGCTCGAAGCCGACCACGTTTTGCAGCGTGGCGTCCGCGATGCGGGACTGCCGCATCGAGAAGCCGGAGGCGTGCTTGGCGAGCGTGAAGACCGCGATGGAGACGAACAGCCCTCCCAGCATGGCGACCATCAGCTCGACCAGCGTGAAGCCGCGCTCCCGCTGACTGGACTTGCGCAGCTTCATATGCCCACCTGCCGCACGGCGCCTGACATGAACACGAAGTGGAACAAGCGGCGCTCGTTGGCGCCCGGCACTTCCACCGAGCTCGCGCCGCAGGCGTGAGCCAGCGGCACCACCGAGCCTCCCAGAACGGTATCCATACGCAACCAAATGACCCGGACCTCGGCGCGCATCATTCCGCCGCCGGAGTTGTTGGAGGTGAGAGGCGATAGCCTGAGGTCGACGCAGAACTTGGCGTCCGGATCTTGATCTTCTGTGCGCACGGCGTTGCCGAGCGCGTCGAAGGCAGGGCCAAATGCCAGCCCGGTGCTGTAGCTCGGGCGAAACCAATCGGTCTGGCCCGAGCCTTGTTGCAGCCAGGTCGTGCGCGCCAGCGAACCGTCTTTGCTCCACAGGGCGGCTTCCGCCTCCAGCACGCCGAGCCAGGACTGGGCGATGTGCGTCGCCACGGCCAGGTTCTTGGCGTGTAGATTGGATGCCAGGGTGACCTTCTGGGTCGCGATGATGCCGACCACACCCACTGCCAGCACGGCCATGGACATCAAGACCTCAACTGCCGTGTAAGCGCGGCTGCCCGTGCGCCGGCGCAGCGCGCGTGGGCCGGCGCTGCCGAGCCGATGGTTGGGCTTCGATGGATGAGCGGTCATTGGGAGGCTAATCTCGCCGTACCGTTCGGCATCAGCACCACTCGGCGCGTGCGCGTCATGCCCGGGCGGCTCACGACCGCCTCGTACGTCTCATCGAGCGGCGCAAACGCCGTGGCGTCGTTGATGTCCTCGCGCACGAAGGCGCGACCCATCGGCGTGAAACACACCTCGAGCTTGGCGACCGCGGTGTTTCCGCTGTCCACCACCCGCAGGCTCACGTTCGACATGTCTCCGCTCGTCGCTTCGGCGTGGCCATCCACGATGCGCTGAGCGGTCGTGCTCGAGGCCCAGCGGGTGTTGAGGCAGCTCGAGACGGGCAGGTCGGCGCAGTTGGCGTCTGGCGCCAAGGTTCCGAGCCGGGCCTCGTGCACCGTGAAGGCCGTGCCGTCAAAGCGGACCAATACCGCGGCGCCCCGACCGAGCGCTCGCAGCCTCGCTTGCCGGAACATCAACGCGATCCGGCGCGCCGATTCTTGAACGCGACGGTCGCGCATCTGGACCACCGCGGAGGGAATGGCGAGCGCGGCGAAGACCGTGATGATGAGGATCACCGCCACGAGCTCGATCAGCGTGAAACCTCGCCGCGAGCCTCGGCCGTTCGGCGGACCACTCAGCGGGCGGGATTGTGGCGAAGGCATTGTCGAGCGCCATACAGCAAGCGCCATGCCCCGCGTCTGCGGCCCGGCCGACGTCGAAATTGCAGCTGATTTCGCGCGGAAGGGGTCTGCTCCGCACGTAACGATTTCCTTGCTGCGCAAGCTTTGCGACGGGGCCCTTGTGGGGGGACCGGCGCACTTGCCGCCGATACCGAGCGTCGCGGCGTTTGCGTAAAGGGCCCTGCGGGGAGTATGCGGCCCTCCCGTGTCGCGGCCACTCTCCTCCGTTAGCTACGCTCTGGCGCTGCTGTGCCCAAGCCTTGGCTGCCAACTGCCCATATCTGCCGGAGGCGCGCCGAGCCCGGGGGAAGCTCCGACCTCGGTCCCGAGCCCGCCGGTGGGGCGCTGCGCCGAGCAGGGTCACGACCTCGAGTCGGACGCCGCGCTCGGCCCCCTGCCGCGCGAGCTCGGTCGCTTCTGTCTGGACCGGTACGCGCCTGTGCGAGCTTACGGGGCGTCGGCAGCACCGATCGAGCGAGCCTGTGAGCGAGTGCTCGGCCCGGGCTGCAGAGACGAGCAGGAGCGGCACGGTCTCGAGCGAGTCGTGACGGCCCGCTACGTGGACGCCGACGGGGAGGGCACGACCCTGGACCTCACACTGACGCGCTTCGAGCACATCGAGGGCGCCTACGCCCATTTCACCGATCAGGTGATCGGCGACGCCGACCCCGCGGACCTAGCGGCCAAGCCTGTCGAGGTTCCGGGGGTCGCAGTGCAGGGGCAGGGCAGCGTCCTCGGCTGGCAGGGGCGGGACGTGCTCTGGCTGCACGAGACGAACGAGGAGCAGCCGCTCGAGGCGCGGTTCGCGGTCAGCGAGCGCGAGTTGCCCGAGCTCTTGCCCAAGCTGCTCGAGACTTTGCCCGCTCGCGCCGAGCTGCCCGCGGCCGTCAAACGTTTGCCTCAGGCCCATCGGGTCCCGCTCGGGGTGCGGCTGATGCTCGGTGATGCGCTGTCGGTACCTGGCCTGGGCACGAGCGCCTGCGGCTATTACCAAAACGGTGACAAACGCTGGCGGGTGTTGAGCATCGTCCGCCCCGATGCAGAGTCGGCGAAGGATGTCCTCGGCACGCTAGGTCGGCACCCCTTGGCCAGGAAGATCAAAGGGGCGCCGTTCGATGCGATCCAGTTCACGGAGCGGCGTTTGCCGTCCGAGCCCCAGGTGGGGTGGGTGGTGGGTCGACGTGGCGACGTCATCTATGGGATAGGTGATGAAGCGACCGCGCTGCCAGAGTTCATGCCTGCCGAACGCGAGGCAAGAGTCAAGCTCAGCCTCCACGAAAAACTCCTCGAGCTGACCAGGATTTAGACAATGATCCCCATCGTCGCCATCGTCGGGCGTCCCAACGTTGGGAAGAGCACCCTTTTCAATCGACTCGCCGGTGGCCAGATGGCCATCGTGCATGACGAGCCCGGGGTGACGCGCGACCGCCACTACGCGGACGTGCACATCTTCAGTCGTACCTTCACCCTGATCGATACGGGGGGCTTTGACCCCGCTGATGACGACGCCATCGGGCGCGGCATCGCCCGTCACGTGCGCGCCGCCGTCGACGAAGCCGATGTGGTGATGTGCGTGCTCGATGGGCAGGGCCCACCCACGGAGGCGGACGCGGCGGCGATCCGCATGTTGCGTCAGTCCGAGAAGCCCGTGATTTATCTCGCCAACCGGGTCGACAACCCGCGCCTCGAGCAAGAGGCGATGGAGCTGTATTCGCTCGGTATCCAGCCCATACCCGTCTCGGCGCTGCATGGCCGCGGCATGGCGGAGTTCGGCGAGGCCTTGCTCGCGGCCTTACCCCCGCTTCCGCCGGAGCCCGCGGAGGCCCCGCCGGACGCGGAGGCCGTCCCCAGGGTGGCGCTGCTCGGGCGTCCGAACGCGGGCAAGTCATCGCTGCTCAACCGCCTGAGCGGGGAAGAACGCAGCCTGGTCGACGACCGCCCTGGCACCACTCGAGACTCCGTCGACGCGCGGGTGTCGTTCAAGGGCCAGCCCTACGTGGTGGTCGACACCGCCGGCATTCGGCGGCGCTCCAAGGTGGAAGCTGGGATCGAGTCGGCGAGCGTGATGCAAGCGCTGCGCTCGATCGGGCGCGCCGACGTGGTGGTGCTGCTGTCGGACGCCGCCGAAGGCCTGGCGGAGCAAGACGCACGGCTTCTGGGTCTGGTGGCAGACCGCGCTCGAGCCATCGTGGTCGGGCTAAACAAGATGGATCTGCTGGACGCACGTGGGCGCAAGCAAGCCCTGGAATCTGCGAAGGATCAGCTGCACTTTGCGCCGTGGACGCCGATCATCCCGTTTAGCAACAAGACGGGTGAGGGCGTCACCCAGCTCATGAACGCAGTTCAGCGCGCCTATAAGCAATACACGAGCCGCGTGCCTACGGCGGAGCTCAACAAATTCCTCCAAACGCTGGTCGAGCAAAAGCCGCCGCCGGGCAGCGGTGCTCGTTCCCCACGCCTGTTTTTCATGACCCAGGCGCAGACCTCTCCGCCCGTGTTCATCGTGATGTGCAGCGCGGCGGAAGAGATCAAGGACGCCTACCGGCGCTTCCTCGCGAACCAGATTCGCAAAACGTTCGGCTTCGAGTCGGTCCCCGTCGTGGTGCGCTACAAGAACCGCCGCCGCAACGAGTGAGCGACGCGCGCGGGTCGGCTCAGGCCTTCACGGCAAAAGCCCGCGCCAGCACCTCTGCGATCTGCGCCAGCGCCTCGACGCCTTGTACGTTGGCGGGCAGCTCTGGCAAGAGCTCGAGCGCGGGGGGGGAGCCTCGAGTCAGCGCGTCGAGCCGACGTTCGACGTGGCGCACCTGCTCGGCGGCACGCCCGGCGGCTTCGTTCTGCGCGCTAGCCACGCGTGCGACCTTGTCGGCCAGCTCGGGCAGGCGTTCGGCGGGCCACGCGGGCAGACGCGCGCCCAGCGCAGCGGCGATCTCGGCCACTCCCGGGGCTCCGGCGGGTGGCTGCACCCGGTTCATGACGAACGCGTCGAGCGCCATGCCCTCGATCGCGAGCTGCTCGGCGAGGCGTAGGCACTCATCGATCGCGCTCTGACGCGTGCTCGACACCAGCACGAATCCGAACTCTGGACCGCGAAAGGCCCGAGCCACGGCGCTCGCGCGCTCCCGAAACCCTCCAAACAGCTCATTGATGTCGACCACGAACCCCGCCAGCTGCTCGAGCAGCTCCTGCCCCGTGATGCGGCCCATCACGGACAGCACGCGGGACACGCCGCGGGCGAGCAGACCGAGGCCGAATCCGCGCGTTGGGTGCAGGGCTTGGGCGAGCCAGCTCATCACCGAGCTATCCAACGCTCCGACCAAACGCTCCGGCGCAGAGAGGAAGTCGAGCGCGTCACGCGTCGGTGGCGTATCGAGCACGATCAGGTCGAAGCTCTCGTCGCTCTTGATGCTGAGCAACTTTTCCATGGCCATGTATTCGTGCGCGCCAGCGAGGTGTGCAGAGACCTGGCGGTAGAGCTTGTTGTTCAGGATCCTGTCGCGGGCCTCGGGGCTCGAGGCGTGCCGCTCCACGAGCTCATCGAAGGTCCGCTTGGTATCCATCATCATCACGGTCAAGCGGCCCGGCCCTGGCTGGTTCGGCAGCTGCCACAGGGCGGGCTCCACTTCATGAGGCGAGCCGCCGGGGTCCCCGATGCCCAAGCTATCGGCGAGTCGGCGCGCCGGGTCGACAGTGAGCGCCGCCACGCGGAGCCCGCGACGCGCACCCAGCACCGCGATGGCCGCCGCCGTGGTGGTCTTGCCCACTCCGCCCGGGCCCGCACAGACGAGCACTCGCCGCCGACCGAGCGCAGAAGACAGACTAGAAGTAGGGGCTCCCCGGGTGGCTGGCATGCGGCGTCTTTTATCAGCAAAGCGCTCGAGCCGCCGAGGATCGAGTCGGCACGCCGTGACCCGGAGCGAAGCACGGGACCGCGCCAGGTCTGTCTCTCGCTGAGCCATGTGGCACAGCCTGGCACGGCTGCAAAAATCGACGCGGATCGCCTGATTTCCATGGATTGGCCGTGCGGTGACATCGGCATGCCACGTGCACTGACCGCTGCCATGCGCGATCGTTCACTCGACAGGCTCGGAACGTACGGCGGAGCCGCTCTCCTGTTCATGCTCGCTGGCTGCGGTAGCTCGGAGGACGGAGCCACGCGCGACGTCGCGTCGAATCCGGCGTATGGGGAGTCTGCAACTGAAGGTGACGAAGCGGGCACCTTGCCAGGTCCCTCAGCTGCTCCGGGTCTGCCGAGCGGCGGGACTCTAGATTCCATCGCCTCTCCGCGTCCTTCAGGCACGAGCGCCGACACCCCTGCCGCTCCCGCGGGTGTGGCGCCCAGCGCCGTGCCGCCGCCTCAGGTCGGACCCGGCACCGCGCGCGTGGCGCCGGGCACCTTGACCGCGGGCGCGTGGGACGATAGCCGCAACCTCGAGCGTTTCCTGGCCTACCGCGCCGAGCTCTTCTCGGCTCAAACGCCGGGCCTGCTCTCCTTCGACGAGGCAGACCACCGCGCCGCTGCCCTCGAGGGTCAACAGCCCAAGCCACATGCCACGCTCGACGTGGCGCTGGTGATCGACACCACGGGCAGCATGGGGGATGAGCTCCAGTACATCCAGTCGGAGTTCGACGCGCTGTCCGCCGCCATCGAGGGGCAATACCCGGATGCGGAGCAGCGCTGGGCGTTGGTGCTCTATCGAGACGTCGGCGACGAGTACGTGGCGCGCTCGATCGACTTCCAGGCTGCTGGGGAGGGATTTCGCATGCTGCTCGCGGAGCAGAGCGCGGGCGGGGGAGGGGACTACCCCGAGGCCTCCGACGCGGCGCTCGAGGCGATGAACCAGCTCCGCTGGCGGAGCGATGAGGCGACGGCCCGCCTCGCCTTCTGGGTTGGCGACGCTCCGCATCACACCGACCGCGCTGCGGCTCTGAGCGCAGCGATCGAGGTTGCTCACACGCAAGGTGTCCACCTGTATCCCGTCGCGTCGAGCGGGGTGGACGAGCTCACCGAGCTCTCCATGCGCTCCGCGGCGCAGCTGACCCTCGCCCGATACGTGTTCTTGACGGACGACTCTGGCGTGGGCGGCGAGCACAAGGAGCCGTCGATTCCATGCTATTTCGTCACGCGCTTGAACGACGCCATCCTGCGCATGGTGGACATCGAGATGTCCGGCACCTACCGTGAGCCGGAAGCGGACCAGGTCATCCGCACGGGCGGTAGCCCCACGGAAGGAGCCTGCAAGCTAGAATCAGGCCAAACCGTCTTCGCCTTCTAGTAGGAGAACCCGACGTCCGCGCCGGGTTTCGACCAATGTAGAGCACTAACCCCACCCAGCTCGTCACTCGAACCCGAAAGCTCGAGCGCCGCGCTCACGATGGGTAACAATGCTAGTGTGGAGACCCGAATTGGAGCGTAAGAAGAGGGATGAGCGGCTTCGTGGACCTGCACTGCCACTGGATCCCCGGCATCGATGATGGCGCGGCGACGCTCGAAGACTCCGTAGCCATTCTTCAGGGCCTTGGCCGGCTCGGTTTTAGCCGTGTGCTCGGCACGCCGCACATGCGGCCGGGTCTGTTCGACAACACCGCTCGCGAGCTGCGCGCCGCCTTCGAGCGCGCGCAAGCGGCGCTGCTCGCCGTTCCGGGTCTGCCGGAGCGGGAGCTCAGCAGCGAGCACTTCTTCGACGATGTCGTGTTCCGCCGCCTCACCCACGGCGAGGGGCTCCCCTATCCAGGTGGCGCCGCTGTGCTGCTCGAGTTCTACGAGAGCAGCTTTCCCCCGCGGGTAGACCAGCTATTGTCACAGCTCCGGCGTGAAGGCATGACGCCCGTCATCGCACATCCGGAACGCTACCGTGCCATTTGGGAGGAGCCGGAGATTCTGGAGCGCCTGCTGGACCTGGGCGCTGTCGCCCTGCTCGATAGCGCGGCGCTGGTGGGCAAATACGGCCGCCAGCCGCAGCGCTGCGCCGAGCGCTTGCTCGAATCCGAGGCCTATTATGCCGCGTGCAGCGATGCGCACCGGCCCGCGGATGTGGCCGAGGTGGCTCGCGGCATCGAGGTGATTCGAAAGCGCTATGGGGACGCGGAGGTCGTCTCGTTGTTGCGCGAAGGCCCGCTCGAGATTCTCGCTGGTACGACCCGGCGCTGAGCTGCTGCCGGCCGCTCGAAGCTCGTGTATGGCGCGCGGCAAAAGGCGCTATAAGCGAGCCCGTGAACCGGACCCCGTCGCGCCCCCCCAGCGAAGAAACCTCTGCAACCGCGGCTGAGGGCGATCGTGACCCCGAGCAACTCGACACACCACGGGCTGAGCAGCCCCCGATTACGGTCCGTCCGAGCGCTCCGGCCTCGCCGCTGCGCTCGGGCTGGCGCCTGGCGTGGCGGCTCGGGCTGGGGCTGTCCATCGCTGCCTTCTTCGTGTGGGTGATGCGCGCGGGTGCGATGCCGCTGGTGCCCAGCGCGGAGGCCTTCGCCCTGGTGAGATGGTGGACGGTGGCGGCGTACTTCGTCATCTGGAGCGTCGTTCACGTGATCCGCGCGGCGCGCTGGAAGCTCTTGCTGTCGCCTATCGCCGACGTGAGCATGCGGCGCGTGTTGGTCGCCTCCTTCGTGGGTTACCTCGCCATCTTGCTGCTGCCCTTGCGAGCCGGTGAAGTGGTGCGGCCCGTGATGATCCGCGACCAGGGGCGGCTCTCGGCGTGGGCAGCGGCGGGCACGTTGGGCGCGGAGCGCATCGTGGATGGGCTCGTGCTGAGCTTGATCTTGTTCGTGGCGCTCGCGCTCGCCACCCCCCTCGATCCCTTGCCAGAAACGCTCGGCGATCTGCCCATTTCAGTGGCCATCATTCCCCGCGCCGCCTACGCCGCGTTGATCGCCTTCAGCTGCGCCCTCTTGCTCATGCTGGCGTTCTACAAATGGAAGCAAGCGACGCGGCGGGTGATTCACGGGTTGCTCGATGGCCTGTCGCCGCGCTTCGCCAACTGGGTCAGCGCCAGGGTCGAGCACCTGGGGGAGGGTCTCAGCTTCTTGTCGCGCTGGCGGCACGGCGTGCCCTTTCTGCTCGCGACGGCGCTGTACTGGCTGCTCAACGCGGGCTGTACGTGGTTGATCGGCTGGGGCGTGGGCTTTGGGGACTTCACCTATGCCCAGGCCTGCGTCGTCACGGGGGTGCTGGCGCTCGGCGTCTTGATGCCGAACGCTCCCGGCTTTTTTGGTGCCTTCCAGTTTTCTTTGTACGCGGGTCTCGCTGTCTTCTACCCGCGCGAGCAGGTGCTGAGCCAGGGCGCCGCCTTCGTGTTCATGCTGTACGTGCTGCAGACGTTGATCACTGTGGTCTTTGCCGCGTGGGGCGCGCTGTTCGGCGGGCGCTCTGCGTCCCGGCGCAGCCTCGGGTGGCGCGCTGGCGTTTTGTCGATTTGTTGGCCCTGAGCCTCCCGTTCCGTTACTCCTCAGGCGTGCGCCGGCTGTCCATTCTCCACGCCGCCCTCGCGGCCGTGCTCTTCCTAGCGTTCACGCCCTCGGCAGTGGCGCGCTCTGAGGTGGAGGTCTCGTACACACGGGAGCAGACCTTCAGCGCTGCGCTGCGTTATCTGCGTGTCGATCTCGCTTACGAGGTCACCGAGAAAGACCCGCAAGCCGCGTATTTGTTGTTTAGCTTCGCTGCGCCAGAGCTGAGCCAAAAGGTCTCTCACGGTTCGATCGAGATGATCCAGCGGGAGCGCAGCGTACGCGTCCTCGTCAACCTTCCGGAGCTGCCGAGCTACCAGGAAGAGGTGCTGAAGCAGGGCCTGCTAGACAAGCTCAAGGCCGAATACGGCGAGCCGCCCGCCGCTCCGCCGCCGCGCAAGTCGGACAAGGGCGCACCCAAGAAGCCCGAGGGTGAGCCAAAAGAGCCCGCCCCTGACGTTCCGGAGCCCAAAGACCCCTCCGAATAGATCAGTGGGCCGGTCAAGCGCGGGATAGCTGGTGGTACAGGCGCCCCTGGCGTTACAAGTCCGACTCGCGCCGCATGACTCGTCACAGCCCCGCCCTTCCGAGCCAAGTCGGTCGGTACCAGATCGTGCGACTGATCGGCCGCGGCGCCATGGGGCAAGTGCTGCTCGCGCACGATCCGGTGCTCGATCGGCCCGTTGCCGTCAAACATCTGCGCGATGACTTGTCGCTGACGGCGGAGCAATTCAGCGGGCTCACCAAGCGCATGGAGCAGGAGGCGAGAGCATCGGCGCGCGTGAGCCATCCAAACATCGTGGCGCTGCACGACATGGGGCGAGATCCGATCGTCGGGCTGTTCCTGGTCTTCGAATATGTCGAGGGCCCCACGCTCAAGGAACGGCTGGGCCAGGGGCCCCTCAGCCCCGCGGAAGCGGCGCGCCTGAGTCGCCAGCTCGGCGGAGCGCTGGGTGTGGCGCACGCGGCGTTGGTGTTGCACCGTGATGTGAAGCCGGAGAACGTGCTGCTCGCCAAGACCGGCGCGAAGATCGCCGATTTCGGCATCGCGCGTCTGCCGGACTCGACCCTGACGCGGCCAGGCGGTTTGCTCGGCACGCCCGCGTACAGCGCGCCCGAGGCCATCGACGAGGGCAGCTTCTCGGCTCAAAGTGACCAGTTCTCGATGGCGTGCACCCTGTTCGAGGCGATCAGCGCCCAGCGCGCCTTTCCGGGGGACGAAGCCGCCATGGTCGCGGCCTTGGTCCAGACGACCGAGCCCCCTCAGCTCGCGCAGCTGTTCAGGCTGGACGCGCGGGTCGACACGGTCCTGGCGAGGGCGTTTGCCAAGCACCCGGGGTCGCGCTTTTCGAGCTGCGAGGAGTTCGGCAACGCGCTGGGGGAGGCCCTGGACTCGAACTCCCGCGCGACCATGATCACCCAGCCCGACGGGTATCATCGCGCGCTCGTAACGGCGCGCCCGCGGCGGCCCCGCGCGTACATGTTTGGGGTCGCCCTCGTGGGCCTGATGACGGTGATGCTGGTCTCGCTCCTCTACGGAGGGGGCCTGCGCTCGTGGCGAGCTCTGGCGCTCGGCGGCGTCGCGGCGAGGGAGGCCGCCGGCGCAGAGGATCCCGAGTTGAACCCGGTTGCGTGGCTGTCGGAGCGGCCGCGCGCGGGTCAGGTCGGCGGCGCTGACGGAGCCGCGTCAGGGCGTCCAGGGCAGCGGCGCTCGAGCGGGACGGCCGTCGGAGACGCAGGTACCGGGGCGCGGCAATGAGCCTGCCCTCCGCTCGCGTGTGCGGCGCGCTGGTCTTTGCCGCCTGGGTCGTGTTAGCCGGCTCTGGCCTGGCGCTCGAGACGGCGCGGGATGCCAGCCCCTGGCCCCAGCAAGGCCACGCTGCCCCGTCCGGGGTGCTGGGGGCGGAGCTAGCGATGGGGAGCGTCTTGCGCCTGGAGAGCCCGTTGTCGCGCATGGTTCGGATTCCGGCGAGCTCCTTTCAAATGGGCTCGGACGAGCCGGAGGTGCTTGGCGCGCTCGCCGATTGCGTGCGCGAAGCGTATGGGCATCGCTGCACTCCCACCTTGTTCAACAATGAAACTCCCCGTCACCTGGTACATGTGTCGAGCTTTTGGCTGGACCGGTTCGAGGTGAGCGTTGCACAATACGAGCGTTGCGTGGTGGTCGGGCGCTGTGCAGAGCGCCCCGTCTCGGAGGCCACCGCTCGCTTCGACCGAGCCGATTACCCAGTCTCGCGCGTGACCTGGCACGACGCGGAGAGCTACTGTGCGTTCCGTCAGGCGCGGTTACCCACTGAGGCCGAGTTTGAGCGCGCCGCGCGCGGCGTGGGGGGCCGGCGTTACCCCTGGGGGGATTTGTTCAACACCTGGGCGAGCAACCACGGGCGTTTTGGTTGGGACGTGACGGACGCGAGCGACGGCTTTTCGGAGCTGGCGCCCGTCGGGAGCTTGGGTGCGGGCGCGACGCCCGAGGGCATCTACGATCTCGCCGGCAACGTCGCGGAGTGGATGCACGATCGTTATACGCCGACGTATGAGGCGAGCGATACGCGCGATCCTCGGGGACCCGGCATTGGCGGCTCCAACCTACGGGTCATCCGCGGTGGCAGCTACGCGCAGGCTCGTTTTCGGCTGCGCGGGGCGGCTCGGGCCTTTGGCGAACCGAGTGAACGTCGCTCGACGCTGGGCTTCCGTTGCGCGCGCACTGCGCTCGGCGCAGGCCCCGGAGCGAGCGAGGGGGGCGCTGCCATCGATCTGGGCCAGCCCAAGTCGAGCTCCGACGCCTGTGTCGGAGCGGACGGGGTGTTTGCCGCTCTCGGAAGCGAGCGGCGCCGATGCTGAGCCTGCCCGTGGCGCGGAGCGTTGTGTTCGTGCTGGTGCGCCCGCATTACCCAGAAAATGTCGGTGCAGTGGCGCGCGCCATGAAGGTCATGGGATTGACTCGCCTGGTGCTGGTCAAGCCCGGCCGCATCGCCGTGCCGGAGCATGAGATGGCCAGAAAAATGGCGGTCAAGTCGACGGACGTGTTGTCTGCGGCCCAGAGCAAGGACAGCTTGAGCGAGGCGCTCGAGGGTTGCGCCTGGGCGTTTGCCACAACCTCGCGCCGGGGAGTATCTGGCATCGTGACGCCCCGGCATGCGGCTCACCAGGCCGTGTTGGCTGCCGATCGAGGCCTCAGCGTGGCCTTCGTCCTCGGCAACGAAAAGACTGGTTTGTCGCCGGAGGACCGCGCCTTGTGCGCGGAGGCGATCCGTATCCCGATCGCCGCCGATCAGCCGTCGCTCAACCTGGCTCAGGCGGCGCAGATACTCGCGTATGAGTTATTCACGGTCGCGCTCGAGCACCGCTCGACGACTTTGGGGGCGCGTAATGAAACGACAGGTTGAGTTGCTCGCATTACGAACGGGCCTGCCCCGCGCACCGCTTGCGAGCGCGACGCCACGTGCGCGCTCGCGAGGAGGATTGCCCAGCCTGTCAATCCGCTGCGGAGCCCCGGCGCCCGATGCACAGCCCTGGTCCATTACACTCACCGTTTTTAGCCCGCCCGCCGCGCGCCACGCGCAGCCCCCACTCCGTCTACGAGCGCTCGCTGAGCGAGCTTTCGGTCAGCGAGCGCGCACCGAGAGGCGCCCCTCACTCGTCGTCGAGCAACGCGTCGTCGCTCTCTTCGTCGAGGTCCGTCGGGGCGTCCTCGTCCTCTTCGTCCGCCTCGACGTCGACCTCGGCGTCGTCTTCCTCCTCTTCCTCTTCCTCTTCACCCTCTTCGGTTCGTCCGTCCGTCTTCACGTCGATGCCAGCCTCGGCGAGCTGAGTCTCGAGGAGCTCGAGCAGCTCGTCGGCATCGTCCCCGCTCCACTCGTCGAGCACGTCGGTCAAAAACTCGAAGAAGTCCCCCGTGTCGAGTCGCCGTTCGATCTCTTCGACTTGTTCCTCCGAGAAGGCCTCGAGGACCTCTTCGCGAAGCGACTCGGTGTCTCCTTCCTCGATGGTTTCTTGCGCCGCGAGTCGTATCTGGCGGATCGCTCGCCGGTCGAGGTAGATTTCCATATTCCTTTGTGCTCCGCTGAAGCTCGACCCGCCTTTAGACGAATGGCCCGCGAGGCGTCAAGAGCCCTGACCGACAGCCGACGATCTCCGTGGATTGTGGCGGCCGGCCTGCTCGCTTCGAGCTTTGTTGCCATACCATGCGCGGCGCAACAGCTGCCTGATTTATCGCTGCCGGATCCTTCACTGCCCCCGCCTACTCCGCCCCCCATCAGCTCACACTACCTACAGTACGGAGTGGCGCTCACCGGCGAAGCAGTGGCGTCTGCCGGGCAAGTCTGCCCCACCGCGACGAACAACTTGCCGTGCATCTTGGGTGACGGCGGAGGTCTTACATTGCGCGTGGGCTATCGCTCGCGCGGGCCCTGGTACTTCGGTGGTGCGTACGAGTTCTCGCGTCAGGACTCGGCGAACTTGCTGAGGCTAGCGATCCTCCAACAATTGCGCGCGGAATTGCGCCTGCATCTGACTCGCGTCACGCGCTTGTCGCCGTATCTGGGCGCGGCCTTCGGCGGCTCGATTTACGGGAACGAATGGGGTCTCGACACCTGGGGTGGTACCTCGGCTGTCGGCGTCGGGCTGGAGTTTCAGGTCACGCCGAGCATCGTGCTGAACATTGCCACCAACTATCGGCAGCTGTTCTTGCGCCACTGGACCGATGGTGCCGGCGAAGAGCGCGGCGACGGCCCTCTCGAATTTGGGTTGGCCCACATTGTCGCATTGGAGTTCGGCTTGGAAATTCGCGAGCCCCTCTCCCGCTGGTAGTCCTTTGTTTGGGGTTATGCGGGGACTTCGGACGGTTTCGTCTATCTACGCTCTTGACGAACCGCGATCTGCCAGGTCCTCTTGCGCCATGGAGTGTCAGCGTTGCGGCTTGACCAACACCGAGGCGGCGCGCTTCTGTCCCGGCTGTGGCAACGCGCTCGGCGGCACTCCTAGCCTGCTCTACACGGAGCGCCCCGGTATCGGGGGCACCTTGGCGTCGACGGAGCATGCGGAGGTCGTGCCCAAGTCGATGCCCCCCAGCGCTCCCATTTCCCCGCCCGAGGTCTTTGAGCTGGTGCAGCGGCCGGAGTCGATGCGCGGGAGCACGCCAGACCTCTCCTTTGCTACGCGAAATCATCGGCCGGCCGTAGGTGCAGCTGCGCCCGCGCACCTGGCCGTGATCAGCCAGGACGGCTCTACGGGGCAGACCTACTGGATTGAACGTGGCAGCGTCGACATCGGTCGTGAAGAAGGGGAAATCCGGCTGGTCGCCGATCGCTTCGTCTCGCCTCGTCACGCCCGCGTGTTCGCCAAGGGCAGCGCGTACTTCCTGCGGGACCTCGGCTCGCTCAATCGCGTTTATTTGCGCGTTCGCGAGTCGGAGCCGCTACAAGACGCTGATTTGGTGTTGTTGGGATCGGAAGTGTTAAGGTTTAGTTTTGTCGCTCACGCGGACGAGGGCCTCGGGGCCGCTACTGAAAGGGGAACGGACGTCTACGGTTCCCCGTCCAGGCCGCGGTACGCTTGCTTGTGCGAGCGGACGGTGGAAGGGGTTTATCGTAACGTGTTCTATATCTCGGCAGATGAAACGGTGATCGGTCGCGAGTTTGGCGACCTAGTCTTCACTCACGACTCTTTTATGAGTCGTCGGCACGCCGCGATCCATCGAGATTCGGCGGCCGGAACCTTTACCCTGCGTGATTTGGGTTCTTCAAACGGGACCTATCTTGCTATTCGGGGGGAGGTCGAGTTGCGGGAGGGTGACCACCTGCGCGTTGGACAGCATTTGTTCCGGTTCGGATTTGGATCCTAAGCTTTGATATCAGCCATGGGCGACGTCGCATCGGGAAAAAGGAAGTCCGCCGTAATCGAGGTGCGAGTCTTCGGGCAGACGGATGTGGGGCAGGTGCGCGAGCACAACGAGGATAACTTCCTCGTCGCGGATCTGACGCGCAAGTCACGAGAGTTCGAGGCAGGGCAAGTGCAGGTGCTCGGCCGTTCGGGCGCGGTCTTCGGCGTCTGTGATGGCATGGGAGGGGCCGCCGCAGGCGAGGTGGCGAGCCAACTCGCTGTCGACATCATCTACGATCGATTGTCCGAGGCAAAGCCTCCGAAGAATCGCGAGGACCTGGCGCGGCGCTTGGTGCGAGCCGTTCAAGACGCTGGCGTGCGCATCTTCGGCGAGGCCCGCGCCGATCGCTCGCGGCGCGGGATGGGTACCACCTCCACGATCGCGACCTTGATGGATGATCGGCTGTTTCTCGCTCAGGTAGGAGACAGCCGGGCTTACATCCTCCGCGATGGAGACCTCACGCAGGTCACGCGTGACCAATCGCTGGTCAATCAGTTGATCGAAGCGGGTCAGCTCACCGAGGAAGAAGCCGAGACGTTCGAGCACAACAACATCATCTTGCAAGCGCTCGGCACCTCGGAGGTCGTGCAGGTCGATCTGACCTATGTCGACCTGCGCGCGGACGACATGCTCCTGATTTGCTCCGACGGCCTCTCCGGGATGGTTCGCAGCGAAGACATTCGAGGCGTGCTCACGGAGGTGGAGGATCCCTCGGAGGCTTGTGCCAAGCTGATCGCCGCGGCCAACGAGGCCGGCGGCCACGACAACGTCACGGTCGTGATCGTAAAGTTCGTAGGTCCTGGTCTGCCCGAGCTCCGCCCAGACGACGAGACCGTGAGCTATCGCAAGTACTCTTTCTCCGCCACCGAGGGCCCCCCGCGCGAGGACGAAAGCGTGGCGTCCGAGCGCTCGCCGTTTCGCGATACCGCGAAGCTCCCGCTCTCACCGCGCAGCGAGAACGGCACGAGAGAGGACGTCGCGGAGGACAAATCCGTGAGCTCTCCCCATTCCGGGCTCTTGGCGAAGGCCGCTCCGGGGCCCGCTTCGGAAGATTCCGTGGCCGTGCCGCTCGAGGGTTTGCCGCCACGTACCGTGGGGGCCATCATCATGGCCGGCGTGACGCTCATCATCGTGATGGGTTTCTACCTGCTGCGCTGACTCTTCTTAGCCGGTGATGCGCTCGGTCTTGCGCCGGCTGCTGTGGCTCGGGCCGATGCTCGTGCTCATCACGATGATGACGTTCGGTGCCTTGTCGCTCGCGCTCCCGGCCCCGGGGGAACAGAGTAGGCTGCCGCTTTTTTTCAACCCCGACCCGGGCGCGGTGGAGCGGCTTGCTGCGCACGCGCTCCGCGAGGTCGCGGGTGATGGCCCCGGGCGAGCAGGCGCTGAAGCCGAGCTCCATCGGCTCGGCGGCGCGGCGCTCCCTTTCATCCTGCCCGCGCTCGACTCGCAGAGCCCCGAAGGCCGAGGTCGCGTGGTGAAGGCACTGCGACCGGTAGGAGCGCGCATGGGCCTCGAGATCGACGAGCGCTGGCAGCCGAGCCGTGAGGTGCTGTTCTGGACTCGCTTTTGGGAAGAGCACTCGATCGACTACCGCCCGATCGTTGCGCGGCGCGCGGTGTTGCGGCTGGCACAGCGCAGCACGCTGCTGCGCGACGCGGAGGTCCGGCAACTCGACACGTACGCGCTCGACGAGCTCATCGCTCAGCTGGCGCCAGTGCTCGAGGCGGCGGACGTGGACAAGGTCCGCCGCCTCTCAGGGCTGGCGCTGGAGATGACGGCCCAGGCCACCGACCCCCGCCCCCGGCCGCTACAGGCCGAGGCCGGCCTGGCCGAAGCTCGCTCGGTCGCGACGTCGTGGTCGGATTGGTGGAGTCGCAACCGCACCAGCTACAAGACCTACCGAGGTACCGAGCGCGTCACGGCCATGCTTCGTGAGACTCACTACGGCGGCTGGGTCACCCAAGCCGCGCGCCGCAAGCTCGGCTTGCTCGAGGACGGGCGGACCGCCTGGGATGTCTTGGCAGAAGGCGCCACGGTCAGCCTGCCGTTACTCGGCTGCGGCGTCGCCGGAGCTCTCGCGGTCGCCATCTTGGGGGGGGCAGTGACCAGCTCCGCCAAGCGCTCGCTGCGCTGGCTCCGGGCGCTGGCGCTGCTCAGGGCCGCGCTGCCGTGCGTCGTGATCGCGATTCTGCTCTCGGTGTGGTGGGGAGACGCGGCACGTCAGACCTGGATCGGAGCGCTGCTGATGTTACTGGCTGGCGCGCCGCTCTCGCTGTTCTCGCGCGGCGCCAGGCTGGAGGCGGCCAGCGCCGACTTCATCCGCACGCTCACCTCCCTGGGGGTCGCGAGATGGCGCATCCGCCTCTCCGCGCTGCGCTTGTCGAGCGCCGCGATGGTCGTGCAGCTGGGTGCGCAATCGTCGAGCCTCATCACCCTCACGTTCGTGGTCGAATATGCGCTCGGCCTGCCGGGCTTGGGCACGCGCACGATCGAAGCGCTGCGTGAGCCGGATTTCAATTGGCTGATGGCGATCACGATTTCGAGCGCCCTGTTCGTGGGCTTGCTGCAGGTCACGAGCGAGCTCGTGCTGGGGATTCTGGATCCTCGCTGGCAGGAGACCTCGAGCAGGCTCGGAGGTGCCGCCTGACGCCGAAAAGCTCTCGCTGGCTCATGCTCGGCGTGGTCGCATCGCTGCTGCTCTTCGCGTCGATCGCCGGCTGGCCATGGGCGGGGGGCGCTTCGCTGCAAGCGCGCCTGGCCGGCGCCAGCTTCGGTGAAATCCTGGCGTGGTGGGGCATCGCGACGCGGAACACCGTGGCCTTGGTGCTCGTCACGACGCTGGTCGCGACGCTGTGCGGTGGCTTGCTTGGCGCCTTGGGGGTCTACGGAGGGAAGAGCTTCGGCGGGCCCCTGTTGCGGCTCTTGGAATTCGTCGGAGCGGTGCCCGCTCTGATCCTGGTCGGCGTACTTCGGTTTGCCGATCCGAGCGGCGGCAGCGTGGCCTTATTGGTTGCCCTGACGCTGTTTAGGACCCTCGAGGTGGCGCAGCTCGTTCGGGCGCATGTGCTCTCGACGTTGCCGTCCGGCTTCGTGGAGGCGTCGCGCGCGCTCGGAGCGTCTCGCCGCTGGCAGCTTCGCGTTCATGTGCTGCCCCGCCTCGCTCGGCCACTCGTGGTCAATTTGCTGTTGGGCGCGGCCACGTTGGTCGGCCTGGAAGCCGCGCTGAGTTTCAGCGGCTTGGGGCTGCCCAGCCACGTGGCGTCATGGGGTGGGGGTCTGGCGGCATTCGCCGGCGGCGGCAGCAACATGCCCCTGGGCTGCACCGCGGCCAGCATCGGCCTGACGAGCGCGGCGCTGTATGGGCTCGGAGCTCGCCTGGCCAAGACCCCACGCGGCGACAAATGGACAGGCCCCGCGCGGCCTGCCGAATTTCGAGAGCTTGGCGCGGGAGGGCTGGAGAGTTAAATGAACGCAATGAAGCTTCAGCAGGTGACCGAACAGGACTTCGAGGCCGAGGTGCTACTGAGCGAGCTGCCCGTGTTGGTGGAGTTTGGCGCCACCTGGTGCGGGCCTTGCAAAGTGGTCGAGCCCGAGCTCTTGGCCCTCGCTCGAGAATATGCGGGGCGGGCCAAAGTGCTCACCGTGGACATCGATCAGTCCCCGTTCTTGGCGCGGCAGCTCGGGATCCAATCCGTTCCGACGTTCCTGGTCTTTCATCAGGGGCGCCCGGTGAGCGGTAAAGCGGGAGCGCTCAAGAAGGCGCAGCTCGCGGAGCTGATCGAGCCGGTGCTGCCTCGACCGGCGGGAGCCCTCAAGCCGAAAGAGGTCGCGCAGCTCGCGAAGCAAGGTCACATCTCGCTGGTAGACATTCGTCCACCGGAGGTCTTCAAGCGGGCGCACATCAAGGGTGCGGTGAATATCCCGCAGGGGGAAATCAACACGCGCGTCGAGGAGCTACTCGATATGCCCGCGTCGCCGGTGCTCTATTGCCGGACCGGCGCCGACGCGAAGACCGTCGCCGCCGAGCTCGCAGCCCAAGGCACGCCCGTCTCGTATCTCGACGGAGGCGTGCTCGGTTGGGAAGGTGACGGCTTTACCCTAGAGCGCGCGAGCTGAACGGCGGCGGCCCGCCCGCGGTGGACAATGCCTTATCGGCGTGAGCGCGTTTAGCCGTAGCTCATCAACCCTCAGAGCTCGCCGAGCTCCTGGCGAGCGAGCACCAGGGCGAGCTGCACGACGTCGCGCACCGGCACCCCGTGTTCCTCCGCGCGTTCGGCGCAGACGTCGAACTCGGGTTTGATCTGGGGGCTTCCCCACGGCCCTGTGCTCACCTTGATCGGAATTGCGCCGTAGGGTGTGTCGACCTGGATGATGCGGCGCGGTCGTTCGCCGCGCGTCACGGGCAGCTTGCGGTAGCCGAGGCTGCTGGTCTCCCTGAGCAAGACGCCGCCCAGGCGATCAGCGGCGCTCACGGGGCCGAGCGCCGACAGGATCAGGCCGGGACGCCCCTTCTTCATTTGGATAGGGGTGAGCCATGCGTCGAGCGCGCCCGCCTTGATCAAGGCGCTCAATGCGTACCCGGCGAGCTCTCCAGTGAGGTCATCGACGTTGGCCTCCACCACGACGTGGGTGGCTGCCGCAGCGTGCGCGCCCGCCGCTTGCCAGGGCTCACCCAGGACCGCGCGCAAGGCGTTGGGGCGATCGGGCAAGACCAGGTTGCCCATGCCCCAGCCCACGTGCTCGGGCACGAAGCTGGGCCAGCCCGAGAAGCCGCTGGCCGCGGTGGCGATGATGGCGGCGCCCGTTGGAGTCACCAGCTCCGCCTCGATGCCTGAGTCATACGTGGGCACGCCGCGCAGACACAGCACCGTGGCCGGCGCAGGCAGCGGGATGACCCCATGCCTGCATTTCACCGAGCCGCGGCCGAGGGGTAGGGGGCTGCCGATGACGTCTGCGCCGATGAAGTCGAAGCAAGCGGCGGCGCCGACGATATCGACGATAGCGTCGATCGCTCCCACCTCGTGGAAGTGCACGTCAGAGACTTCGACCCGATGCACTTCGGCCTCCGCTTCGGCGAGCCGCCGAAAGATCGCCCGCGCCAATGATTGGGTGCGGGGCGGCAGCTCGGCTCGCGCGAGGATGGCATCGATCTCGGAGTAGGTGCGCTCGGGCTGCGCGTGGTCGATGCGCACCTCGAAATGGCTCGCGCCGATGGCGCCCGCAAACCGCCCCGTGATCTCGATGCTGAAACCCTGCAGGCCGAGTGAGCCGACGGCGGAGATGACCTCGGAGAACGGCACGCCGAGGTCAACGAGGGCGGCGATGGTCATGTCGCCTGCGATCCCGCTCGGGGCATCGAGGAAGAGGAGCTTGCCCTCGCCGCAACCTCGCTCGAGCTCGAGGCGCCGCCGGCCCGTGGTCAGCGGCTGCGCGTGCTCATGGTCATGGTCATGGTCATGGTCATGGTCATGGTCATGGTCATGGTCATGGTCATGCGAGTGTGCGTGCTCAGCCTCATCACAGTGCTCATGATCGTGATCATGACCGTGCGAATGATCGGGGGTGCGGTCTCGTGTGCTCATGTCTGGGCGGCTCCCGGGGAGGCGGCTGCGGGTGCCTGGCGGGCGGCCCGAGAGAGTAAGCGTACCACCGCCATTGCAGCACCAAAGCCGTTGTCTATGTTGACGACGGTCACCCCGGCGGCGCAGCTCGATAACATCCCGAGCAAGGCAGCCAGGCCACCGAAGGA
The DNA here is from genome assembly GCA_043747815.1 of Deltaproteobacteria bacterium. GTDB lineage: Bacteria > Myxococcota_A > Polyangia > Polyangiales > Polyangiaceae > SZUA-265. The sequence continues at coordinate 35,906 of JAYTOL010000240.1, read as the reverse complement.
GGCACCGTAGCCGACCGAGGTCGGCACGGCGATGACGGGCGCCGCGATCAGCCCGCCGACAACGCTTGCCAGCGCCCCCTCCATCCCCGCGCACACGATCACGGCGGGCGCGTTCTCGAGCACGGCCACGTGGTTCAAGATGCGGTGCAGGCCGGCGACGCCGACGTCGTAGATACCTCGCGCGGGTATTCCGCACATGCGCAGCGTCTCTAGCGCCTCGGCCGCAACCGGCAAATCGCTGGTGCCGGCCGTGATCACCAGGGCAGGCTCGCCGGGGCGCATGGCGATCACGCCGTTCTCGTAGCTCGCCGTGCGGGACGCTGCATCGTAGCGCAGCGCCGGCAAGAGCTTGCAGACGTCGAGCGCCTTGCTCGCATCCAAGCGCGTCACGAACACGGATTGGCCCGCGCCGATCAACGCTCGAGCCACCCCCTCGATCTGAGCCGGCGTCTTGGACTCGCCCAGGATCACTTCGGGCACCCCTTGACGCAACGCGCGATGGTGATCGACGTGAGCGAACCCCAAATCTTCGAAGGGTAAGCGGCGTAGCTGTTGTAACGCCGCGTTCACGTCGGTTTTGCCGGCGCTGACCGCTTCGAGCAGCGCGCGCAGTCGTTCGGGGTCCATGTCGGCGATGTAATTCGGGAGCAGCGATGAGGTAAAGGCCTAGTGCCTCATGCCCGAGATTGATCCGTGCCGTCGACACCCGGCGCGGACTTCGGGCCTCTCCTAATACTCCTGGCTTTGCCTGACCGCGGGGCTGTGGCACGACGCTGTCGTGCCTGCACTGAGTGCCCTTCTGCTCGGATTTGCCCTCGGGGCCGGTCTATTTTGGTCGGTAGCCAAGGAGATGGCACGCCCCATTCGCCCCATCGCCGGACAAGCTGTGTTGATCGCCTCGATTCTGGGGCTATTTGCCTACGGCCCAGCGGTGGCCTTGGCGGTCAGCGCGGAGCCGGACTGGGCGTACGCTTACCTGGTGCCCTCCGAGCAGCTACCCCGCTGGCTCGGCCCCTGGCTGGTGCTGGTCGCCGGTGTCAGCGTCCCCTTTGGCTTCGGGATCGCGCTTCGGGCCTGCCGCGGGCGCCCCGCTTTCGTCCAGACGTGGTTCTGGCTGCCCCTCCTGCTCGGCGTCGGGCCCGTGCTCGTGCTTGCACCGCGCCTGGCGCTGCAGGCGAGCTTCGAGCAGTTCCACGGCGACTTTGGGGTTCGGCAGTTGGTGGGAGGTCCGCTGGGTTATCTGCTGCTCTGGCTCTTGCTCGGGCTTGCTGGAGCGACTTGGTTGGCGCGCCGCTGCCTCGACTTTTTGGCCTTGGGCGGAGCGGACGGCAGCTGATCCCGACGCGCTCGCGTCCCCGGCTGTCGGGGGTGCGGATGCCGAGCCGGGCACCCGGCGCATGCGCTGTCGTATGCAGGATTCCCAGCGAGCCCAACAGTTGCTAACTCTGCGCCATGACCGATGCAGTCGAGGCGGGGCGCTTGGAAGGGATTGCCACTCGTTTGGTAGAACAGGCGCGCCATCGAGGCGCGGACGTGGCAGAAGCGAGCGCGAGCTCGGGTTGGGAGCTGACGGCCAAGGTGCGGCTCGGCAAGCCGGAGCTCGTGCAAGAAGCGGGGCATCGGAACGTGGCGCTGAGAATCATGAAAGATCAGCGCGTCGCGGTGACCTCGACCAGCGATTGGACCGCGAGCGGGCTCGAGCGCTGCGTGGCCGACGCCATCTCCCTGGTGGAGCTCAGCGAGCCCGATACGTTTGCCGGTCCCGCTGATCCCGCGCTGCTCTCTACGGGGCCGTACGCCGACCTCGACCTGTTTGACGAGTCGCTGGATCGGTTGGGCGCAGACGAGGCGCTGGATCGCGCGGAGCGCGCGGAGCGGGTCGCGCTCGATCAAGACAGTCGCTTACAAAACAGCGAAGGGGCAACCCTGTCGAGGGTCTCGGGCTGGTCCGCGCTGGTTCTGTCGAGCGGTTTTTCAGCCGTGAGGCGCGGCTCATTCGCGTCGCTCTCGGTCGTGCCGGTGGCCGAAGACGAGGGCGGGAAAAAGCGCCGCGGCCACTATTGGACCGGCAATCGCCACCTCTCGGGGCTGGAGTCGATCGAGCAGGTCGGAAAGCGCGCCGCGGAGCGCACGTTGCGTCAGCTCGGCGCGCGCAAGGTCCCGACGGGTCACGCTCCTATCGTGTTTGAAGCCGATGCTGCGCGCTCGCTGCTCTCGAGCTTCGTGGGCTGTGCGCTCGGCGGTTCCATCTGGCGGCGCTCCAGTTACCTGACGGAGCGGGAAGGCACGCGCGTCGCCAGTGAGCTCGTCAACATTGTCGACGACCCATTGATCGTGCGCGGCCCTGGCTCGCGTGCGTTCGATGGTGAGGGCCTGGCGTCGCGGCGCAACGTATTGGTCAAGGACGGCGTGCTCCAGATGTTCTTGCTCGACAGCTACTGCGCGCGAAAATTGGGCAAGGTCTCGACCGCGAGCGCCGGCCGCTCCGGTGGTGGCGTCGGGCCCACCACGAGCAACCTCGTCCTCGCCGCTGGCACGCAAACGCCTGAAGAGCTGATCGCCTCGACCCCGCGCGGGTTGTACGTGACCGAGATGATGGGCTTTGGGTTTAACGCGGTCACCGGCGACTTCTCGCGCGGCGCCTCGGGGTTTTGGATCGAGGGCGGCAAGCTCGCTTTCCCGGTGAGCGAGATCACCATCTCGTCGAACCTCGACCAGATGCTTCAGAACATCGACGGCGTGGCCAATGACCTGGTGCTCAAGAGCTCGACCGCGTGCCCCACGTTGCGCGTCTCTCAGATGACGATCGCCGGGGAGTGACGGGCGCTTCTAGCCTCGACTCGAGCACTTTGCCGGGGTCCAGGCTCCGGGCTCCAGACTTCGGGCGACGGTGGTTTTGCCGGACTCCAGGCTTCGCGGGAAAACCTGAACCCTGAAGTCTGAAGTCTGAAGTCTGAAGTCTGAAGTCTGAAGCCTCGATGTCGCGCGTCGGCGAAAACCGCACAAGTCGAGTCTAGCTGCGGCCCTCTTCGCCTCGCGCGGTCGCGGAGGTGCTCTCCCAGAACGCTGCCACGAGCGGCCCGTTGAGCGCCTTTCTGCGGCAACACACGCCGATCTTGAACTCGCCGAGTGGTCCCTGAGAGTCTACGGCGCGCACGTTCACGCGCAGCGGGCTGCGCTCCATGACCAGGCTCGGGACCACACCCACGCCGCAGCCCGTGCTCACCAAGGACAAGATGGCTTCGTTCCCGGTCACCTCGCTGTAGATCTGCGGCGTGATGTCCCGCCGCGCGAGCCAACGGTCGGCGGCCTGGCGAGCCAGGCCAAAGGCGGGCAAGACCAGCGGCAGCTGCCCCCAGTCGACCGGGTCGCCCTCGATGCGCCGGCTGACGTCACAGGGGCGCGTCGGGCCCACGAAAATCAGCGGCGTGTAGGTCAGCACGCGCGCGACCAGGGAGCGCGGGATTTTCTCGGGCAGCGCGGCCACCGTGACGTCGATCGATTTGCTCTCCAGCATGCCCAGAGCATCGGCGGCGTAGCCCGTCTCCAGCCGGATGTGGATGTCGGGGTGGGATTGCCGGAAGCGGCTGAGCAGCTCGGGCAAGAAGCTCTGGCAGGCCGTCACCGTCGCGAAGATCGAGATGCTGCCTCGCAAGCGCTCGGTGGGCCCGCCGAGCTCAGCGCTGACCCGTTCCCATTGGGTCAACGTCTCGGCGGCAAACTGCCGTAGGCGTGCCCCGGCCTCGGTCAGCTCGACGCTGCGGTTGTCACGCTCGAACAATTGCTGTTCGACGCTGCGTTCCAGGCGCTGGATCGCGCGGCTCAGCGCCGACGGGCTGATGTGGCATTCGTGGCTCGTCCGCCCGAAGTGCAAGGTCCGGGTGAGATTCAGAAATAGCCGTAAATCGTCAAAATCCATGCGGCTCGCCTCCGTGCTCCGAGTCATATTGCATAAATCGCAATACAATAAACCACTCAATGCACTAGCCGCAACGTGGGAGGGGCGGCATACTCCTCCCCGTTACAGCGAACCTGGAGGCAGCATGCCCACTCGAGAACTCGATTTTCAAACCAAGGTCTTCAAGAAAGACGTGCTCAACGTCAACGGCACCAAAGAGTACGTGGTGCGCGGCGGGCGGGATCTGTTCCCGCTCTTGCCCAAGGCCTTCGCCGGCGTCAAGCAGATCGGGGTGATCGGGTGGGGGTCTCAAGGGCCCGCGCAAGCTCAAAACCTGCGGGACTCGCTGGAAGGGCTGGGCGTGCGAGTGACGGTGGGGTTGCGCCGCGGCTCCTCTTCCTGGCAAGCGGCGGCCGAGGCTGGCTTCACGGAAGCCAAGGGCACGCTCGGGGAGATGTTCGATGTCGTGCGCGCTAGCGAGCTCGTGCTGCTGCTCATCAGTGACGCGGCGCAGAGCAAGCTCTACGGCAAGCTCTTCGAAGCCTTGCGCCCCGGCGCGACGCTGGGCCTCTCACACGGCTACCTCCTGGGCCACCTCATCAACGAGGGCAAGCAGTTCCCCAAGGGCATCAACGTCATCGCCGTTTGCCCGAAGGGCATGGGGCCGAGCGTGCGGCGCCTGTACGTGCAGGGCAAGAGCGTCAATGGCGCCGGCATCAACGCGAGCTTCGCCGTGCATCAGGACGTGGACGGTCGGGCCACAGATCTGGCCCTCGGTTGGTCGGTTGCCCTCGGTTCGCCGTACACGTTTCAGACCACGCTCGAGTCGGAGTATAAGAGCGACATCTTTGGCGAGCGCGGCATCCTGCTCGGGGCCGTGCACGGCCTGGTCGAAGGTCTGTATCGTCGCTTCGTGAACGTCGAGGGCATGAGCAAGGAAGACGCCTTCCTGCACTCAGCGGAGTCCGTCACCGGCCCTATCTCGAAGACGATTTCGAAGGAGGGCATCATCGCCGTCTACGAGCAGCTCGGCGCTGCCGATCGCGCGACCTTCGAAAAGGCGTACGCGGCGACGTACCCCGCTGCCCGCGAGATCATCGCAGAGATTTATGATGAAGTGTCGAGCGGCAACGAGATCCGCAGCGTAAATCTGGCCGGCGAGCGCCTAGCGCGTTATCCCATGGGCAAGATCGACGGCACCGAGATGTGGCGCGTGGGCGAGGCGGTGCGGGCTCGGCGTGACGAAGCGAAGATCCCGCGGAACCCCTTCACTGCCGGCGTCTACATCGCCGTGATGATGGCGCAGGTCGACGAGCTCGACGAGCACGGGCACCCGTACTCGGAGATCGCGAACGAGTCGGTGATCGAGTGTACGGACTCGCTCAATCCCTACATGCACGCGCGCGGCGTCGCCTACATGATCGATAACTGCTCCACCACGGCACGGCTCGGCGCCCGCAAGTGGGCCCCCCGCTTCGACTACCTGATCGATCAGGTGGCTTACGTCGCGTTGGACACCAAGCAGCCCCTCGACAAGGCGCTGATCGAACGCTTCAAGTCGAGCGTGATTCACCCAGTGCTCGCCGAGGTCGGTAAGATGCGGCCGGCGGTCGATATCTCCGTCCAGTAAAGCACCGAAGCAGGTCCGGTCCCGGCGTGTGGCTTCAGCTCCGAGCCACGATCAGTAGGGCGAGCCACGCGCCGATCTCACCCACCTGCTCGGTAGCACCGAGCAGGTCCCCGGTGACGCCGCCGACGGCCTTGCGGAAATAGCGCGCGCAGAGCAGCGCCAGCACGGCGAGCGTGATGGCGGCCGCGAGCGCGGCTTGCCACGTCAACCAGGCGAGGTAGATCCCGAGCGCCGCGCAGGCGATGCCCCAGCCGAGCGCGGTCATCAAGTGGACGACGTGGGTCTGAAGCGGGGTAGGGCTCTTGCTCGCTTCCGGTTCGCTGACCCGCGCCTCTGTCGCCATCAGCCAGACGGGGCCGATGCGGGCCGCGCAATGCACGTACACGAGCCCATAAAAGCCGCCGGGTGCGAGCTCGGCGATGCAGGCGACGCGCAGCATGCAGCTCAGGATGAGCGCGACGGCCCCATACGTGCCGATGCGGCTGTCCTTCATGATCTCGAGCGCGCGCTTTCGTTGGCCATGTGCGCCGCCCAGTCCGTCGGCGCTGTCGGCGAGCCCGTCCTCGTGGAAGGCGCCGGTGAGCCACATCGACGTCCCCAAGGCCAGCGTGGCGACGATCGGAGAGCCGAGGCCTGCGAATGCTCCGAGCGCCGCGACCGCCGCACAGGCCGCCCCCACGGTGACGCCCACCAGGGGAAGATGAGCGGGCGCCCATTGCCAGTCGCTCGCGCGATACGGAAAGCCCCCCAGAGGTATCCGAGAGAAGAAGACGAACGCGGCCCGCACGCCGCGCAGGGGAGGCGGATACTGTCGTCCGGGAGGTTCTGCCGGCGCCGCGCGAGGTGCCTCTGGCAGCTCAGCCAGCACTGGGCGCCTGACCTTTGACGTACAGAGGAATGCCCGCCACCATCAGCACCACGTTTTCCGCGCGCGCTGCGATGTACTGGTTCACGAGCCCCTGCAGGTCGGTGAACTTCCGGCCAAGCTCGCTCTCTGCATGCACGCCTTGGCCGAGCTCGTTCGAGACGACGATCGAGATCGCCTCGAGCTGCACGAGCCGGTCGATCTCCAACCGAGCGCGCTCTAGACACCGGTCTACGTCGCTCCCGCCATCCGCAAAGAAGTTCGACAGCCATAGCGTCACGCAGTCGATCACCGCGACTTCGCCGTGCAGCGGTAAGCTGCCGATCTCGACCTCACACTCGATCGTCCGCCACTCAGGGCCACGCTCCCGCCGGTGACGTTCGATCCGCCGCGCGTGGTCCGCGTCCCAAATCCGCGAGGTCGCGACGTAGACGGGCCGCGACGTCAGCCGCGCCGCAAGCTCCTGCGCGTAGCGGCTCTTTCCCGAGCGCGCCCCTCCGATCACGAGCGTGAGGCTCATGGCGGCACCGCCCCTGGCTCGGCGCTCGGCGCCTGCAGGCGGAAGCCCAACCGATCCGCGGGTACTAAGGAAACGCCGTAGGTGCGCTCGGCCGCCTGCACAAAGGCGCTGGCCGAGGGCGAGCCAAAAGCCTGCACGCGCCCGGCGTCCAGGAGCAGCGCGGACGCCGCGTGGCGCTGCACGTCGTCCAGGTCATGGAGCACGAGGACCACACAATAACCCTCGCGCGCCAGGCTCGTCAGCAGCGCAAATAGCGACAGGCAGTGTTTCACGTCGAGTGACGACGTCGGCTCGTCCAAGAGCAGCGTGGACGCGCCCGTGGCCAGCGCTCGGGCCAGGAGCACCAGCCGCTGCTGCCCGCCGGAGAGCTTCGGATAGGCCTGATCCGCGAGCTCGACGATGCCAATCCGCGCGAGCGCCTGCTCGATCGAGCGGTTGTCTTGCCGGGTGAGCGACATGAACCCAGGGTGGCTCGCGTAGCGGCCCAACGCGACCACCTGGCGCACGCTCAGCATGGCGTTCAGCGCGGAGGTCTGCGGCAGATAGGCGACGCGGCGTGCGCGCTCGGCGGGTCGGAGCCGCTCGACGTCGTCCTCGCCGTGGCGGATACGCCCGGCGAATTCCACGAGCCCTCCGAGGGCACGCAAAAGGGTGGTCTTGCCCGAGCCGTTGGGGCCGACGATGGCCGTCAGCTCCCCGGGCGCCGCCTCGAAGTCGACCCCCAGCACGATGTCGCGACCGCCCAGGCGCACCTCCACGCCGCGCGCGGAGATCCCTCGCGTCGGGAGCGCGGCGTGCGCGCTCATGGCGCGGGCTCCGGCGGGTACGCGCCGAGATGGATCAGCTCGGCCGCGTCCAACATGCCGAGCCCGGCGTCGCTCAAGAGCTGAGGGTCAAGCTCGATCACGTCGCCTCGCGCGCCACATGCCCGAAGCCGGCCGAGCTCGCTCCTCGAGCACAGCTGCGACGCCATCCCCGTCTGCGTGACGATGACCTCGGGATCGAGCGTGAGCAAGGCCTCCGGCGTATACGTCGGCCAGCCCCGATAGTCCTTCGCGGCCACGTCGAGCAGACCGGCGTAGGAGAGCACGTCGTTGAAGCTCGAGCCGCGCGTGCCCCCGTACATCTGGCTGCCGTGGATGCCGACGTACAAGCCCCCACGCCGCGCAGCGGGCGGCACGTCGCGAGCGATGGCCGCGAGCCGGGCCTTGAAATGAAACGCCAGCTCGCGCGCCGCCTCTGGGCGCCCCACGAGCCAACCGATCACCGACACGCTGTGCAAGAACGTCTCGACCCCCCACATGGGGCCCAGGTCGAAGACCACGAGGCCCGCGTCTCTGAGCCGTTCGACCCAGGCGTGCTCACCCAGGCTGTTGACGAGCACGAGATCGGGCTGGAGCTCGATCAGATGTTCGACTCGGCGTGTCGGATTGACGCTCGGCTTGCCTGCGTAGCGATAGGCGTCGCGGCTCAGGGGGGCTCGACCGGAGAACGCCGCGATATCACCGGGGGAGCACAACGAAAGTAGCAGCGGGTCCGCGAGTAAGCTGCCGGAGGCGATGCGATGATAGGGCGCGAGCCGGATCGACGCGCCCGTCGCGTCCGTCAGCGCTCGACCGCCGTCGGGCAGGTCGATGGGTATGGCGCTCGATAGCTCGCCCCAGCCCGGCGCCGTGGCTCCGGCCGTCAGAGCGCGAGGCGTGCTCCAGAGCGCCGCGTACGTCGAAAGACCCACGGCGAGCAGCGCCGCGCAGGCGTTGACCCAGTGTGTGGCTCGTCGAGGTCCCATGCTCTCCCGACCTGTCAGAACGAGTAGCTCTCACGGCGGTGCTTCAGCAACAGCCAAAGGAATGTCGGAGCGCCGATCAGACCCGTGATCACTCCGAGGGGGACCTCGCTGCGCCCTGGGAGGACGCGGCAAACGACGTCACACAACACGACGAACGTCCCGCCGCCGATGGCCGCCGCGGGGATCAGCCGCTGGTGCGTGACCCCTACGACGCGGCGCAAGGCATGCGGCACCACGAGCCCTACAAACCCGACGTTTCCGCCTATCGCGACTGCGGCGGCGGTGAGGATGGCCGTCCACACGACCACCCAGCGCCGCAACACGTCGACTTCGGCGCCGAGGCTCCTGGCCTCTTCCTCCCCTGTCAGCATCAGATCGAGCGGCGCCGACCAGGTCCACCCGAGCGCGGTGCCGATCACCACGAGCGGCACCGCCAGCGCGATTTGACGCAGGCCCACCCCGCTCACGTCACCCAACGCGAAGCTGAGCACGGCTCGGGAGAGCTCCCAGCGCTCCTGCGCCAGGCTGGTGACGAACCCTTCCAAACTGATGAACAACGAAGAGAGCAGAAACCCCGTGAGCAGTAGCACCACCAGGTCGTCCTTGACGCGGGTGACCAGGAACAACAGGCCGAGCGCGCCGAGAGCGCCTAAAATGCAGCCCGCGGGCAACAGCAATTCCGGCGAGAGCCAGGGCACGCTGCCCGTGGAGAGCACGAGCTGGGTGGCGAGCAGCGCCAACTTGCCCCCCAGGCTGGCTCCGGCGCTGGTGCCGATGATCGAGGGGCTCGCCAGCGGATTGCGGAACAGGCCCTGTACTAGCACCCCCGCCACGGCCAGCGCGGCACCCGCGAGGAAAGCCGCGACGAGGCGCTGCGAGCGCAAGCGCAGCAGAACATCGCGCAAGCTGTCATCTGCGAGGTTACCGCGCCCCACCCAGAGCGACAGAGCGCACGCGACGAGTGCCGCTCCAACTAACCCCGTGTAGACTAGCCCGAGGGGGGCGAGCACGAGCGACGCTCGGCTCTGATCGGACGTCCCGCGTCCTTCTGGGCGCGCCGTGCTCCCGCTCACTACTCGACCGACGTGTTGTCGGCGGGTGGCTCTGCCGGCGGCGGCGTCCCCTCGGGGGTCACCGCCCCGTCGTGGTCGCCCGGGGCCTCTTCGGGCGCAGGTACCTCCTGGGCACCGTCCGGAGCCTCGCCTTCAGGCCGCGGTGGCCCGCCCACCCCGGAGACACCAGCTACCATCGGAGCGGCGCGCAGGAACGAGGATTGATCTCCGCCCCGAACGCGGATCAGCGCGGGCCGCGGCGCGACGAGAGCGCCGACGAAAGCGTCGAGCCCGAATGCCTGCCCGGAGGACCTGGAGTGAACGGTGGCGCGGACCTCGTAGAGCCCAGGCCGCGAGAAGCTGCCGCGGGGGCACATCTCGATCAATCGCACCACGACTCGTTCGGCGCCGTGGGACGCCAGGGTCGAGAAGGAGGTGATATCGGGCGGCCCCAGGTCACCCGTCTCACACTGGAACGTCCCGTCGGGCCCGGCCACGGCGTAGGAGATCAACTCGCGCCGTAAGACCAGCTGCTGGCTATGCGCCGTCGCGTTCACCACGCCCACGGTCACCGTCGCGTTGCGCTCGTCCTCGGCGTCCGCACCGGCGAGCATCGCCGAGTGCAGCCCATCGGAGACACGTGGAGCAGGCGCTGACCATTTGGCATACGCGGGCGTCAAAACGATCGTGGCACCGTCGATGTGTTTGAGGCCCTCCCGAGGCAGCTTCCATGGCTCGTGTGCGGGCACGTCGCTCGGCGCTTCTTCCGGTTCGGCATCGGACGGCTCCGAGGCATCCCCACCCTCGACCGGAGGCTCGTCGTTCGGGAGTGGCCACGCCAGGAACGGAGGGGCGGGCGGCGCCGTTTGCTCCGTACGCTTGCCTTGCACGGTCACCACGCGAGTCTCGTTGGGCCAACCAAAATGTGGGGTCACCCTCGCTCCCGGTAGGAGCACCGTTTGAACGAGGTCGGAGAAGCAAAAAAATCGAGGGTCGAAGCGCCGACTGAAACGTTCGCCCGGCGGCAGCACCATTTGCGCGCGCTGGCGCATGGTCTTCGGCCACAGCGGCTCGGGCAGGCGGCAGGTCTGCGGAGTGGCGCTGCCGGGGACCACCACGTCGAACCAGAGCAAACCGGGATCGGCAACGAGCCCGATGGGGGTTTCGCCGAGGTTTGACAGATGCAATGTCCAAGGTTGATCCGGGCCATTCTCCGTCACCTGGAGCTCGAGATCTCGAGTCAGCGCGACCAGCGAAGCGTCTGTATCGGGCGCCGCGTGAGCACCCGCCGGGACGCAGAGCGAGAGCGAAAAGCACCCCAAGACCCAGAGCCCGACCCGATAGAACATAGGTCTCGACAGCTACCACACCCCCGCTGTCGATTCGACCCAGGCCGTCGGATATGCTGCCGGGCGTGAGAGGTCTTTACGCCATCGCCGACGTCGATTTTCTGAGCCAACGCCAAATCGAGCCGTTGGCCTTCGTCGAGGCCGTGCTCAGCGCACGCCCGGCGGCGCTTCAGCTGCGGGCGAAATCCCTCGGCCCGCGCGACACGTTGTCCCTGCTGCGAGCGGTCCAGGCCCTCGGGGCAGCCCAAAACGTACCAATTTTTGCCAATGACCGCCCAGACCTAGCGCTGCTCGCGGGGTGCCACGGGGTGCACCTCGGGCAAAACGATCTCGGTGCCGCCGACGCCAAACGATTGGCCCCCCAGCTCGCCGTGGGGCTGTCCACACATCGGATCGAGGAGCTCGACCTCGCCTTGCTAGAGCGGCCGGCTTACATCGCGTTCGGTCCCGTCTTTGCCACGTCGTCCAAGCTCGACACGGAGCCGGTGGTCGGGTTGATAGCTTTGGCGGAGGCGGCGCGCCGCTGCAGGGCCGCTCGAGTGCCACTGGTTGCGATAGGTGGCTTGTCGCTGGACCGGGCGGTCCAGGTCGCTCACTCTGCGGACGCAGGTGCGGTGATTTCGGCGCTATTGCCCGCGCTCGGCCTGCCCGGGGTCGCGCGAGCCGCAGCGCTCCTGCACCAGGCGCTCGGGGGCGGGAGCCACTCCGCTATTGCCGGCGCAGGCGAGCGATGAGCGCTTCGAGCGCCAGCGCGGGCGGCGAGTTCCGCTCGAGCGACTCCAGGGCGGCGAGCACCTCTCGATAACGATTGGCAAGCTGCAGGGTCTCGTTCGCATTCCCTGGGGCGCCCCGGCGCGCAGCCAGCGCGAAATGCTGAGCCAGCGCCCGCAGGTCTCGCCCGAGCGTGCTGCGCTCGAGTTGCTCTGCCGCCGACAGTTGCAGCGCTGCCCCGAGATCCGGTGCTTCGAGCGCGGCGAGCACGGCCTTTACGAAGCGTTCACGGTGCTCCACCTGCTCCGGTTGGCACGCCTCGATCAGCTGCCGCGCGCTGCCCGACGCCAGCGCGATCGCTGCCTCGTCGGCGCCTAACTCGCGGCGCTTGGAGATCTCGACGAGCGTCGCATCAGGTAAGGGACCGAAGCGGACCGGGAGAGTGCGGGAGCGGACGGTGTCGAGCAGCCTTCGCGGCTGGTCGGTCACGAGCAGAAAATGCACGCCCGGCCGCGGCTCCTCCAGCGTCTTCAGCAGCGCATTTGCGGCGCTCACGGTCAGCTCGTGCGCAGCTCTGAAAATGAACACGAGGTGGGCGGCCTCGAACGGTGGGTACGCCGCCCGCCCGATCACGATCCTACGGATCTGCTCCACGCCAATCCCCGTGGTTTCGGGGCTGGTGCGGCCCAGCACACCGGCGGGGTACAGGCCCCGCTCGACGAGCACCACATCGGGGTGCTGCGGCACGGCGGGGTCCTCGTCAGCGAGCGTCACCGCTCGGCGGCAGGCCGAGCACACGCCACAGCCGATGTTGGGGCGCTCCGGGCAAACCAGAGCCTGGGCGACCGCGAATGCCGCCATTTCCTTCCCCACGCCATCCGGACCCTCGAACCGATAGGCGTGGTGGAGGCGCCGTGACGCGAGAGCACCTTGCAGCGTCTGGATCGCCGCAGACTGACCGAGGATCCGGTCAAATGCCATCGCTCGAGGCGCCCCTTCGCTCAGATGAACCAGCTGCGGATGACTCAGCCGCAGGTGGCTCAGCTGCGCCCGCGCCGGCTATGGATCGGCGCGGCGCAAAAAAGCCGGCGATGAGTAACCCGCAGCGCCTCAAGCGCTCGCGGCTGGAGGGGCAGCGGCTTGCGTACCGGTCGACAGAGTGCTCGGCTGCTTCCCGCCCGCAGCGAGCAGCGCCAGGAACATCTCGTACGACTTCTGCACCTGCGCGTCGTTGCCTTCGACGTATTCGGAGACTGCCAACCCGTTCAGGACGCTCATGACCAGGGTGCTCAACGGCCGAAGCGGAACATTGTTGGCGCCGGTGGGGCCGAGTAGCGCGCGCAGCCCGTCCTCGATCACCTTGCGCTTCTCCTCTTGCAGAGCCTGCGCGCGACGCCGCAGCTCTTCGTCGTTTCTGGATGCGCTCCAGACCTCGATGTTGAGCCCCACGTCGCCTTCACCCACCGCGGCCCAGAGGGCGCGCATCGCAACATGAGCGGGGTCACCGTTGCCGCCGGCCTGCTGAATGGCCTCCTTCACGCGGTCCAGATACTTCTGGTACGTGTAGCTCTGAACCTCGTGGATCAGCGCTGCTTTACTTGCAAAGTAGTAATGCACGATGCTTTTTCGCAGCCCGAGCTCTTTGCCGATCTCAGCCAGCGTCGTCGCGCTAAAGCCCTTGCGAGCGAAGCACTTGGCCGCGGCATCCAGGATTGCTGCTACGCGGGGATTGTTCCAGTCCACGCTGCGCGGCGTTGCGCCGTTATCCTTGGGTTGCTCGGTAATGGGGTGAAACTGCTGGGCAGAGGGATCTACAGTCGTCATAAATTCTACTGGGCTGTCTCGACCGGTCGGTCGAGGTCATCATCACGAGGTCATCGAAGCGAACCGCACGGTTGTTCGGAATATCACCCCCGGTGACGATGTCGTCAACTGTCGGTAGGTCAGATCCGGGGGGCTCGCCGAGGGCACAGTAGCCCCATACAACCTTTCTCCCGGAATGAGAACCCGAACGGTCGGTCGCCGGGGCTAATGATTGATTTGATCAATAGTTTCAAGCGAATAAATCAGCAAAAAAGTAGGCATCGGACACGCGGCCGAGGGCTTTTTGACGCGTTCAGCGGTGAAGTTCCCAGGCCGGCGCGCCGATATCTTTGGCGCCCGCCCGAACGTCGAACCGCCCTTGCGGCGTGCAGCTGGACGGGCGGCGCATCCAACCGAGGCGCCCTTCATCGATGCAAGTAAGGCGCGCAAGAGCCTCCAGTCGCGGCGCTTCGGCGGCCGGCCAGTTGTGTTTGACGCACGTCCACTGCCCACCCGGAAGAGTCGTGTGGTCGGTGTTGGGTGGCGGTCGACGCCGTTTCTCGAACCCCGTCGGCGCTGCCGCCTTCGGGCCGATGTGCTGGGTGTGGCGTCGTCAGTGACCAGCACCGATGCTAACCACGCGCCGCGCGCCGTGAACCGCCTGGCAGGTAGTCGTCTTGGTCTGGGATGGCTAGGCTAGGTCCTAGCGATGACTGAGCGGTCCCTGCCTTCCGAGCCCATCTCGGGGGTCCTTTCCGATACTCCCCGCGCGCCACCGCAACGAGCGCCGCTCGAGCCTGCGCTGACGGCAGAGGAGCTGGAAAGCCGCCTTTCGTCACTGCCCGCTCGTCCGGGTTGTTACATCTTCCGGGATCGTCGCGGGGAGGTGCTGTACGTCGGCAAGGCCAAGAGCCTGCGCTCGCGCGTGCGCAGCTATTTCCAGGCGGGGAGCAGCGACGATCGGGCGTTTTTGCCGTTCCTCCGCAGCGCGTTCGGCCGCTTCGAGACCCTCGTCACCGAGACGGAGAAGGAAGCGGCCATCCTCGAAAACAGCCTGATCAAGGAGCAGCGCCCCCGTTTCAACGTCAAGCTGCGCGACGACAAGGAGTTCCTCTCGCTACGGCTCGATCCGACGCGCCCGTGGCCCCGGCTCGAGCTGATGCGGCGCCCCGAGCCCGACCAGGCACGTTACTTCGGGCCTTATCACTCGGCCACGGCGGCTCGCAGGACGTTGCACTTGGTCGAAAAGCACTTTCAGCTTCGCACCTGCACAGACCGCGACTTCGAGTCGCGCAAGCGGCCCTGTTTGCAATATCAGATCAAGCGCTGCTCCGGACCTTGTGTGTACGACGTCGACCCCAAGCTCTACGAGCAACAGGTGCGCGCCGTGAGCTTGTTCCTGGAGGGTAGGCATGACGAGCTGACGCGAGAGCTCGACACGCGCATGCGCGTGGCGAGTGAGGAG
Organism: Deltaproteobacteria bacterium; assembly: GCA_043747815.1. Classification (GTDB taxonomy): domain Bacteria; phylum Myxococcota_A; class Polyangia; order Polyangiales; family Polyangiaceae; genus SZUA-265. Next base: position 20,824 of record JAYTOL010000240.1, on the reverse strand, counting down.
CTCGAGTTCGAGCTCGCCGCCCTGTATCGCGATCAGGTGCACGCGATCGAGAGCGTACGGCAACAGCAACGGGTCGTCGCCGTCACCGACAAGGACCAGGACGTCGTCGGTATGTATCGCGAAGGCGACCTGGTGGAGCTGGCCGTCTTATACGTGCGGTCGGGCAGGGTGATCGAGGCCGCGAGCTTTTCGCAGCCGCGCGTTGAAGTCCCCGATGAAGAGGTGATCGCGAGCTATCTGCGGGACCACTACGGCGAGGACGCGCCGAGCGTGCTCATTCCGGACGAAGTCATCGTGCCGGTGTTGCCCGACGGAGCGGACGGCGTGGAAGAGTGGATGACCGAGCGGCGCGCCGCGGCCGTCACACAAGGGCGCAAGCCGCGCAAAACCCAGCTCTTCTGCCCGGAACGGGGCGTGCGTCGGCAGCTGCTCGAGCTGGCCCAGGATAACGCGCGCCACGCCTTTCTGGAAAAGCGACGCGCCGAGCAGGACGTCGGCGAGCGCTTGGCTCGGCTGCAAGCGAAGCTCAGATTGCCGACGTTGCCACGCCACATCGAGTGCATCGACATCTCCCACCTCGGGGGGCAGGACACCTACGGCTCCATCGTGGCGTTGAAAGACGGCGCGCCCTACAAGCAGGACTATCGCTCCTACAAGGTAAAAGCCGCCGCTGCTGGCGACGACTACGCCGCCATCTACGAAGTCTTGTCGCGCAGATTCATCAGGGGCAAGCAGGCCGAGGTGAGGGTAGACGAGGCACGGCCCGAGTGGGCCTTACCGGACCTCTTGGTGGTCGATGGCGGGCGCGGCCAGTTGGCGGTGGCCCTGGCAGCCGCTCAGGATCTGGGCCTCAGCGGGCTTCCCATCGTGGGTCTGGCAAAGGAAAAGGAAACCGCGCTGGGCGAAAAATTGATCGATCGCGTCTACTTGCCGGGTCAGAAGAACCCGATCGGGCTCAAGCCCAATGCGCCGGAGCTCTTCTTGCTGGCGCGCGCGCGTGACGAGGCGCACCGGTTTGCCAACCGCAGCCGAAAGAGGGCAGGCAAACGTCGGCGGCTCGCGTCGGCGCTGGACGGTATTGCGGGCATCGGACCCAAGACCCGGCAGCTGCTCCTGCGCCACCTCGGGGGCCCGGACCTGGTCCGCGTTGCCAGCGACGAGGCGTTGCTCTCCATTGCGGGCATCGGCCCTCGACATGTGCGGGCGCTGCGCACATATTTCGGACCCGCGCCTGTCGCGAAGCATCCAACGGCGATCCCGGCTCCTGACGACGCGCGGGCTGCTCTTGCCGGCGGGCGCATTGAGGCGTCACCTGAGTTTCCAGAATGCGACAACTCAGTTGGCGACGCGGGCTCCGCTGCTCCGAATTGAGGCTGGATTTCTCCACGGTTGGCGCTGTGGAATGCCTGGCGCGGCGGTTGCTACAGATTTGTGAAGATGTTAGTCAAGGAACAGGTACGCAGTATGCAAAGAAGTTCTGACCTCGGTTTCCAATCTGCTTCCGGTTCCGGTCCATCTTCGCCGTCGAAGGCCGCTCCTCCGAGCGGGCAACGCGCTGGCCGCTCTAAGGGGCGCTGGCTGTTAGGCGCGGGCCTATCTCTGGTCCCCTTGCTGGGCGTCGCGTCTGCGTGTCTCGATCGCCCGATCGGCTCACCCCCGCCGGTCACGACCAACATCTTCGTGGACAAGATCACGCAGACGTCGGTCGACAAGATCGACCTGCTGTTCATGATCGATAACTCGATCTCGATGAGCGACAAGCAGGACATCTTGCAGCTTGCGGTCCCCGATCTGGTGAACCGCCTGGTGAACCCGATTTGCGTAGACTCGATGGGGAACCAGTTTCCCCCGCCCGCGTCGGGCCAGCCGTCGTGTCCTGCAGGTCAGAGTCAGGAATTCAACCCGATCACCAACATCAACATCGGCGTCGTCTCCTCGAGCCTGGGTGACGTGGGTGCGAACGTCGCGTGCCCGGCCGAAAACTTCCCGCGCTACGTCGCGGACCGGATCGACCTCGCGCACCTCATGGGCAGCCTGCAGCGCGGGCGCGGCACGGCGAATACACCCGAGGGCTTCCTGCAGTGGCGAGCCGGCACGACGAACCTGGCGGAGTTCAACACGAACTTCCAGGACATGGTGAAGAGCGTGGGCGAGAACGGCTGCGGCTGGGAGGCTTCGCTCGAGTCCTGGTACCGGTTCTTGGTGGACCCCGTCCCGTATCGGAACATCACGCGCGTGCAGTGCCCCGGCAGCTCCTCCACGGGCCTGAACTGTGTGCAGGCGGCGACGGACGCCGACAATGTAATCCTGCGCGACGAGACACTGCTGGCTCAGCGCCGGGCGTTCTTGCGGCCGGACTCCTTGGTCGCCATCATCATGCTGACCGACGAGAACGATTGTTCTATGCGGGTCGGTGACCAGACCTGGGTCGTCGCCGCCATCGATGATTCCCGGCCCATGTTCCGCGGCTCGTCCACGTGCGCTACCGACGCCAACGCCAAGTGCTGTTACTCGTGCCCACTCGGGCCGCCGGATGGGTGTCCCGCAGATCCCATCTGCAACGCTGACGCCGCCAACGACGTGCTGCAAAATCGCTTGCCGGGGAACCAGGATGGCCAAAACCTGCGTTGCTTCCAGCAAAAACGCCGCTTCGGGATCGACTTCCTCTATCCCACCCAGCGCTACGTCAACGCCCTGCAGCAAACCGAAATCTGCTGGAACGCCCTGGACTTGTCACTAGAGGGCTGCAGGCCCGAGGACATCATTCCCAACCCGCTCTACGCGGGCGGGCGCTCACCGGACCTCGTCTTCTTGGGCGGTATCGTGGGCGTGCCCTGGCAGGCGATCGCCTCCCAGGTGGATGCCAACAAGCGTCCTCTCGCGGCGGGGCAATTGCGCTTTCAGGACGCAGAGGAGCTGAAGCTCAACAACACGTGGGCCCAGATCCTCGGCTCCCCCGGTCGCGCATGGCGAGCCGGCGGCGCGGGTCGTGCAGAGGTGACCGGTGTTCCGGCGGTGCTCCCCGGTTTGGCACAGATGGTCGAGAGCGAGTTCAGTCGCCCCGGCATCGTGCCCGGTAACGACGTAAACGGGCGCGAATACGACACCACCGAGGGCGACATGGGCATGATCGCCGCGGACGACCTGCAATACGCCTGCATTTTCCCGCTGCCCACCCCGCGGGATTGTACGCAGCGCAGCGCGGCCAACGGGGACGCTTGTGACTGCTTTGTGGGCAAGCTAGACCGTCCGCTGTGCGAGCAGGATCCAGGGCGGAGCACGCCGGGCACCACTCAGTACTGGTCCAAGGCTTACCCCGGGTCGCGTCACCTCGAGGTGCTCAAGGACTACGGTGCCAATTCCATCGTAGCGTCCATCTGTGCTCGTAACGTGGAGAACGCGCAAGCCGCGGACTTCGGCTACCGCCCGGCCATCGCGGCCATCGTGGATCGGCTGAAGGAGCAGCTGGGTGACCGTTGCCTGCCGCGCCCGTTGTTGATCAACCCTGCGGACGACACCGTGTCGTGCAACCTGGTCGAGACAATCCCTCGTCCGGCAGCGGGCGCGGCGTGCTTGTGCAACGCGGCGATTGCGCGGGCCAAGCCGGATCCCGTTGTCGAATCAGTGGTGCGCAGCCAGCTCGTCAAGGAGCGCGTGTCGCCTTGCGCCGATGGCGACGATGATTGCAGCGATGCTTGCCTGTGCGAAGTGCTGCAGGTGCAGCAAGTGACAGCCAACCCGCCGGATGCGCTCCAGCGGTGTCAGAACGATCCGGATGCCACGGGGGTAGAAGGTTGGTGCTATGTGGACGCCGATCAAGGCGTTGGCAGCGACGAGCTCGTCGAAAACTGCCCGGCCACGCAGCGGCGCCTGTTGCGTTTCGTGGGTCGCGGGCTCGAGCCGAACACGACGACGTACGTCGCGTGCACGGGTTCGTCGTTCGCCGCTCGCGACGACTGAGCACGGCTTCGATGGGCCCTGCATTCGGCAGGGCCCTCCGCCTTCTCGACCCCGGGCGATCCTCAGTGGGCGGGCTTGAGCAGGAGAACGTTGCGAGCGTCGCACGCGAGGCTGTGGGAATCGCGAAGCAGACGCTCGGGGGCGACACGGTCGGCGTCCACGCCGCGGCGCAGCTGCCGAACCACCGCCGGACCGAGTGCGCCAGCGCCGCGCGCCGTGATGGTCTCCGAAGGGCAGGTCGCGCGTACCAAACGAACTGAACGTGTCGCATGCACGGGGATCGGCAAGCCCGCTACCGGGCGCGCCTGCGCCAGGTGTACCCGCCACTGGGGACGCCATCCGGTCATCGAGACACGCCCATCGCCTTCTGGTTTGCGCTCACCGCCATGTCTTTCACCGCGTTGGCTTGCGTCGGTGCCCACCGAGTAAGGCGCAAGGGAGCGACACGGGCTACAGGGCCTCCCCACGGCGAACCGCCGCGGTGCCGCGGTGCGGCTCCAGCAAGGCCCCCCGGCGCCTAACGAGGCACGGGCAGGGCAACCTGCCGGGCAATCCCGTCCAAGGTGACGCCTACACCCGAGGTCCGACCGCCCCAGCCGCGCGGTGAGTAGGATCTATTGCGCGCGCGTTCTGCAGAACCGCTCGTCGCCGCTGAACTTCACCGAATTTCCGCGCTCCCTCGCGCTCATCAACAGGGCCTTCCGCAGTGCTGCATGGGTGGGTACACGCGCGCCCAAATCTGGAACGCAGTATTTGGGAGTGACTTCGGATGGTTGGCGTGACCTGGACGATTCAGATGGTTGCGTTTGCGACGTATGCGGTTGCGTATAGGTCGAATAGGGCATAGGGTTCTTGGTATGACACTCTCATGGCCTGCTACGGCAATCCGCCGTGGGGTTCCCGTAGCCGCGCCCCCCGAGCAACGGGCGCAGCTCCAGGCCCTGCTCAAGGCTCTCGAAGGCATGGCACCGGAGCCGAACGATACTGCTGCGTGCCAGCTCATCGGTCCCGGCAATAAACGAATTCCGTTGCCGGAGTCCGTCTTCCACGCGCTCGAGCAGGTGGTGGAAGTTCTCGCTCGAGGCGACTCGATTACCATCGTGCCCATTGGGCAGCAGGTCACGACGCAGCAGGCTGCCAATATTCTAAACGTCTCGCGTCAGTACCTCGTACGGTTGCTGAACGAGGAGAGAATTCCATATTTTAAGGCAGGAAAGCACCGCCGACTTAGGATAGCCGATGTCTTGAAGTTCAAAGAGCAGCGAGACCGCGAGCGACGCTCGGCACTGCGTGACCTTTCGCAATTGAGCCAAGAAATGGGCGGCTACGAAGACGACTGAGCTTCTTCTCGAAGAAGCTCAGCACTCACAACATCCGACACTCTTTTACGATCGTGGCTGAGGCGCCGGCCATTCATCCACCGCCACGACGGCGGCTGGCCGGTGCCTATGTTAACGCATCTAGAGATCGATGTTCATGGCGGACGAAGCGAAGGGGAGCCTGTGACGTTTACTGAGCGCCCCATTTGTCGTCGTCGTCGTCGCAAACGCGCTTTACCCGATGGTGCTGCGGGATACGCTGTTGCGCGCCGCGGCGGCGGGCTTCTTCCAACTCCGATGGACTGCCCAGATTCTCGAAGAGATGACCCGAAGCCTCGAGAGGCATCCCAAACGCCCGATGCCGACGGACAAGGCAGCCCGGCTTCGGGCCGCGATGGAGAAGGCCTTCGACGACGCTGATGTCACGGATTACGCACGATACATCCCGGTCATGCAGAACGAACCGGATGATCGCCACGTTGCGGCTGCTGCCGTTGCGGCGAGTGCACAGGTGATTGTCACGTTCAATCTCAAGCACTTTTCACCCCTGCCAAACGGGATTGAGGCTCGGGCGCCTGACGACTTTCTATGCGTCTTGTTCGAACAGAATCCGGCGGCGTTTCTCGCCGTTATGCGTGTCCAGGCGGCCGAGTTCAAAGAGCCACCGCTGAACACGCTCGACGGGTTACTTCTCAGTCTGCAGACTATCGCGCCCCAGCTCGTCCAAGCCGTCAGAGCATGGGCAGCCTCGGGGCAGACGGCGAGCAGCCCAGCGCAGCCGTGAAAGGCTCCATCAGTCTGTCGTGTCGAGCGCTCCGAGTGGCGCTGCTGGTGACTGGCTGGAAGCGGTTGTCGCGAGCGAGGCCGAGGCGAAGAGCTCGAAGGCACTGGGCGCTCGTTGTCATCTACGCTGAACACACAGCGCTGGGCGAGTTGAGGGTCACAGCAGATCCTCCTCTTCTGTTTCCGCTGAAGCGAAGCGGCGGCTCGTGCGACCAATGCTCACACGTGCGCGCCGCGCCCGACGTAGTAGCAGCGTGCGGCGGGCACGGACCGCACGAGCTCTCGGCGCAGCTCCGGGTCTTCGGGCACGCGCTGCCCGAGCTCGAGCACCAACGCGCTGAGCCGGCCGCCGTAGACACAGCCCGTGTCGAGCCCGGTCGCTAGCGGTTGCAGTTGTAGGCCGAGCCGCGAGTTGTGACCAAACACGATGTGCGGGCCCTGCTCATAGCGCACGGCCCAGGGCTCCAAATCGTGCCGAACGCTCGCTCGCCCTTCGGGATCGATGGAGCGCACGTGGGTCAGGGTCCACGGGTCCTGCAGCGCGAGATCGATGTCGGGGACGATGCCGGCGTGCACGATGCAGATGTCGTGCTCGGGCAGGTCGAGCGAAAACGGCAGTTGTTCCAGCAGCGCCCAGTCCGAATCCCCCAGTTGATGCAGGAGCGCGTAATGGGGGGAGGACAGGCGGGGGCGCTTGCCTCCCCCTTGGCGCGCCCGGTACGCCTGGAGCAGCCGCCATTCGTGATTGCCGAGGACGGCGCGACCCTTCACCTCTCGATACAACGACAGCACGCCGCGACTGTCTGGGCCTCGCGCCACGAGGTCGCCGACGAAGAAAACGCCATCGTCCTGTCCTGGTCCCAGACTTTCGAGCAACCGCCCGAGCTCGTCCGCGCACCCGTGAACGTCACCGACGATGATCGTGCGCGCCATAAAAGTCTAACCAACGAAGAATACTCGTCAAATTGACGCGCCCCCAGCGCCGATCCGGGCTGGCCTGCTGGGGTAGTCGCCGAGGCCACCGCCGCCTGCCGCGCCCCCGGTCCACTCGCTCCACCCCACCCGAATCGACAATTGTCGCGAAGATGCGGCAGGAACCTCGAGGACGTGGGCGAGGCTTGCGGCCCGACCGGGGCGCATGATAGCCGTAGGCATCTATGGAGGACTCCCGAGCGATGCGCCACACGTTACCTGTCAGGCTTCTCGCCCCAATCTTGGCGGTGCCACTGCTGGCAACCTCCGCCCTTTTGGGATGCGGAGATGCGGGGGAGCCCTACAAACCGGTGGTGCCCCCCGCGGGCGTGAAGGCGAGCTTGCCTGCCGTCCCGAGCGTGCCCAAAGATCCGGTCAAAGAGGGCGAGGCGTTCACGGTGTGGGGTGCCAGCTACTATTTGAGGAGCCGGGTGCACCATAACGACGTGGCCGGGCGGGATATCAAGGTAACGGGCTACATCACGGCCACGAACATCGCTGACGCGCCCAAATGCGCGATACATGCCACGGGCAAACAGGACCCCGAGGGCTGTGAAGCACCGATCCCCACCTTCTGGCTCGCCGATACGAAGGACGCGGCGCCGAAGGACGCTATCCGAGTGCTCGGCTGGGCCTCGAACTTCGCCCAGCTCTACGACGCCGTAAACGAATACAAGAAACGTCGGGCTTCGAAGAAGAAGGACGCCGAGCCCCTCTCGGATAACTTCTGGGGCGTGAAGATCCCCTACCCGCTCCCGGGACCAGGCGCCAAGGTCACGGTGACCGGGAACTACTCGACGGCCTTCACTCGCGCGACGAGCGGCACGGTCGCGGACCCGATCATGGGCGTGCTGACCTACGACGACATCGAATATCACGAGGAACCGGCCGAGCTCGCGACTCTGCCCGGCATGCGGCCTTGAGTACGTGCGGCCGTCCAGCGAGGCACGGCCGGCATTCTAAAACACGGCCGCCGGCATCCCCGGCGGCTTGGCATCAGCTCGTACGTTCGAGCCTCGAAGAGCGAGGCATGAGGCGTAGTCTCCGGCGTCTACTGCGGGTCCACCCCGTACCCCGAGCGTGCCCACAACCGTAGTTGCTACGGTGAGGAGCGGAAGCGCAGCGGGATGGAGCCGGCGAATTGCCGCCCTGCTCTTCGCCTCGATCGCTAGCACCGGCTGCTTTGCAAAACAAAACGTGCCCGTTGGAGGGCCGGCCATCGACGGGCTCGAGGTCGTGGGTGCCAGCGCGATCGACGTCGATCGACTGCGCGAGGGTCTCGCCACGCAGGAGACGCCGACCTTCTTGTTCATGCGCGGCGTCGTCTACGATTATGAGATCCTCGACGACGCCCTCTTAGAACGAGACCTGGAGCGGGTCGAGCGGTTCTATCGCGCTCGCGGCTATCACGAGGCGAAGGTCACCGGCGCTCGGGTGATCTGGCTCGGGCCAAACGCGGTGCGCGTCGCGATCGTCGTCAATGAAGGACTGCCGGTACGCATCGCCGACGCCGGCAGCGGAGCGCTCTCCGTGCAACTCAGCGGGCTCGAAACCATCGAGGACCCGAAGGCGGTCGCGGAGATCATCACCGCCAGCCCGCGCCCCGGCCAGGTGCTCGACGAAGAGGACTACGAGGACGCCAAGCGCGAGATGCGCACTGTGCTTGCCGACCGAGGTTACGCCTTCGCTCGCGTTTCGGGCAAGGTGGAGGTCGATCTATCTCGTCACGATGCACGCGTACGGTTCGTCATAGCAGCTGGACCCAAGGCGGTGCTGGGCCCCATCGTGATCAAGGGCCTGGAGCACATCCCGGAAGACAAGGTGCGGGAGAATCTGCTGATCGCGAGCGGCGACGAATACTCTGCGACGGCGCTCGAAGACGCACGCCGCGCCCTGGTCAACCTGGGCGTCTTTGCATCCGTCAATCTGGAGGCGGATACACGCAACCCGTCGTCGCGTCGCGTCCCCGTGACGTTCTCAGTCCACGAGACGGCGCCCCGCACGATCCGCCTGGGGGGTGGCGCACGTCTGGACGCTCTCCAGCTTTCAGGGAGCATCACCGCTAGCTGGGAACACCGCAATTTTCTCGGAGGCCTGCGCCAGCTGTCGGTCGAGGCTCGACCTGGAGTCGTGCTGTTTCCGACGCGCATGAGCGATTTCCCAAATCTGCAGGCGCCTAACCGCGCCATGCTCCAAGGGTCGCTCGAAGGGCGGTTCGCTCAGCCTTCGTTCATCGAAGGCCGAACCAAGGGGCTATTGAGCGCTTCGCTCGAGCTGCGCCCGCTGCTCTATACCGACACTCAAGTGGACGAGCCGCTGATCGGGTTTCTCGAGATCGGGACGCGGGCAGGCCTGGAGCGGCCGTTCTTTTCGCACAGGCTCTTCGTGACTCCTGCCTTGAATTGGCAGGCGGCGCTGCCGCTGGACTACCGCGATCTGTCCCTGGGTCAGCGGAGCCCGGTCGCGGGCAGCCGCCAAATCAACAACCTGTTCATCGTGTACCCAGAGCTCGTGGCGCGTTTCGATCTGCGAGACGATCCTCTCGATCCGAAAAACGGTCTGCTCGTTTCAAACTCGCTCCAGGTGGCCCTGCCCGTTCTCGCAGGCACCGTCTCTGATCTGCGCCTTCGCCCCGAGGGGCGTTTCTACGTCACCAAAAAGAAGCTGACTTTGGCGGTGCGGGCCGCGACGGGGTTGCTCTTTCCTCGCAACTACGGGCCCAGTAACCCCGGCGATCCGGCCTACGCAGACGACCAACAGGCGCTGCTCTTTCGAGGCTTCTTCTCCGGAGGCCCGTTCACGAATCGAGGCTACGCTTTTCAAGGCGTCGGCCGCCACGGCCCTCTGGCGCTGTCCACCGCCGGTGGCGTGCGCTGCGAAGTAGACGACGTCGCGCCCGACGCCCGCTGCCTGCGTCCGCAAGGTGGGCTGACCCTCTGGGAAGCGTCGATTGAGTTGCGCTTTCCGCTCAGGTTCCTGGCGCCGCTCGGCGCGGTGTTGTTCCTGGACTCGAGCGACGTGCGCTCGGGGCGTGCGGAGTATGCCATCGACACGCCGCACCTCGCTCCAGGCTTCGGTCTGCGCTATCCCACCCCGGTGGGACCCGTACGATTCGATCTCGGTTTTCGGGTGCTGGAGGCCCTCGGTAAAGAGGCTCCGCAAGGCTCTCCGCCCGAGATCCTGGGCGCCCCGCTCGCGCTCCACCTCGCCGTGGGTCAGGCGTTCTGATGGGGCGCGCCAAGCAAACGGCCCGAGCGTCCATGTTCGCGGTCGGGAGGGCTCTGCTCTGGCTCCTCGTGTTCGTCGCGTGGCTCGCTCTCGGGCTGGTCTTGCACGCCAACACTCCTGCGTTGCGCTCGGCCTTTAGTGCTGCGCTCAATCGCAGCCTCGCCGGTGATTTCCGCGGCAAGGTCGTGCTCCACGGCCTCGACTCCATCGGCGTGTCGGGTGCGACGCTGGCTGAGATACAAGTGTTGGATGAGCGCGGCGAGCTGGTGTTGAGTCTGCAAGGCGTGAGGGTCCGTTACGGGCTCGCGAGCGTCGCGCGTAGTTTCCTCCTGCCAGGTAGCGGACCCCTGACCGTGGACCACATCCGCGTCGAGAGCTCCCGATTGGTGCTCGTCACGGATCCACAATCCGGCGAATGGACCCTGGCTCGTGCGCTATCTAAGCTCAAACCGCCAGGGCCGCCCGGGGAGCGCCCGCCGCTCACGTATGCGCTCTCTGCGGTGGAGCTTGGTGAGCTCACGGTGCTGGTGGCTCACCCCGTGCTCGGCAAGGTGGAAGCTCACGTCCACCACGTGGCAGGCAACGCCGAGCTGGGCGGGGAGGACACCGAAGTCACGGTGCAGCGATTCGGAATTCGGCTCGTGACGGGCGGCGACCTCACGCTCGATGGCACCGGCTCCCTGCGGCTGTTGCGCAAGGGGTTTATCGCCGGCACCTTCCACGGCTTTGTCGATGGAACCGAGCTCGATGCGGGTGTGCAGTTTGACGCTGACGTGCTCAGCGTGCGAGTCGATGTGCCGCACGCTTTGCCTGAGCGAGTGCGCGATGCCTGGCCTCCGTGGCCCATCTCTGTCCCCGTGGCGGCGACGCTGACCGCGCGAGGGCCGCTCGACGCACTAGACGTTTCGGCTCGTGTGACGGGTGGCGAGAGCAGCCTCGAGATCGCCGGTGATGTCAGGTTGCTGACGCCTGCGCGTGCGCGGCTCTCCGCCAACGGCCACGCCTTGGATGCGCGGCTAGTATGGCCGGGAGCACCCATGACGGCGCTGGAAGCGCGAGCGGAAATTCAGGTCGACCCGAGCGCTACGGGCGCCTTGCTGTTGATCGACGCGGAGACCGATGCCACGCTGATCGACACGACGCCCGTGCCGAGCGCCCATGTCTCGTTGCGCATCGAGGCTGGCGAAACCAAAGCCCACTACCGGCTGGGTGATGCGCGCGCCGAGCTGGAGGGCGACGTGATTTTTGTTCCGGGCGGGGCGATACAGATCAGCGCCCGGGCGAGCCGGGTCAATCTCGGCCGCTTCCCCGAGCTCGGCGGACAAGCTCGAGGCCGTATCGAGCTGCGAGCGCAGGCGGAGATCCGAGACGATAAAATCAGCGGCACGCTCGACGCTGGGCTATCCGGGCTGGCCCTCGGCCAGGTCAGCGTGGCGAGCGGCCGTCTCGACGTGACGTTCGGCGGGTCACTGGGCGATCTGGACACACTGGACCTCCGCAGCTCGTTCACGGGCACGGATATCCGGCTGGGCCCGCAACGCTTCGAACGCGGTCACGTCACGAGCCGCGGAGCCTGGCAGATGAGCGACTTCGATGCGCAGCTCAGCGGAAGCGACGGCGCCAGCCAGGGCAGCGCTCGCGGCAAGCTCGACGTGCGCGAGGGGCTGACGCTGCGTGACTTGGACGTGAGCTGGTCGCAACCTGCCCTGACCTTGGCAGCACACGTCAGCCAATGGTCACCCGAGCGAGGCGTGCTGCGAGCAGAGGAGATCAAGGTGTCGGGCAAGGTGGGGACGCTCGAAGGGTCGGCGCAAATTCAGCCCGGGCGCGTCGAGCTCGCCGCCACGGCAGACGGCCTGGACACGAAGCTCCTCGGGCGCAGCATCGGCATCGATACGGCTCGACTCGCCGGTGTGGTGACGGGCCATGGGCAGCTGAACACGATAGCCGAACGAGCCCAGGGCAAGCTCGATCTTCGAGTCGAGGGCTTTGGCATCTTTGATCTCTCCCTGGGGGAGCTCGGAGTCCACGCGAGCTTGGCAGACCGACAGGTGGAAGCAAAGCTCGAGGCGGTAGACTCCGCCCTCGGCCGCCTACGAGCAGACGCCAGCCTCGAGCTCGCCGGACCCATCTTGGATCCTGCCGCGTGGCGAGGAGCGACCGGTGCGGGGTCAGCCGCCGTCGAGCAGCTGCCCCTCTGGCCCATTGGGCTCTTGCTGTCCCAGAGCGGTAAGCTCAAAGAGCTCGACGGTCGGGCCGACGTCGCGTTGCAGGTGGAACGCAAGAGCCGCGGTTCGCTGCCCAATGTCTTCGTGCAGGCCGGTACACACGAGCTCCGCTTCGTGCTGCCCGGAGAGCACAGCGGTGAGCCTGAAAGAGCCTACGAAAACTACACGGTTAACGCGAGCGCCAGCATCGACGGCGGCAGTGGTCACGGCGCGGCTACCGTGGTCGTTACGGACGAGCACGGCTCTTTGGTCACTAGCAGCGGCTCGCTCGACGTCGACCTGCCGGCGCTGTTGCGCGAACCGAGCGCGATCCTCACTCGGCTCTTTGCGACACCGCTCGATGCGTTGGTTCGGCTGCATGCGCGGCCCCTCTCGTTGCTTCCCCCGCCGTTCGACGTACGTGACCTCGCGGGCAGCGTCGAAGGCACGCTTCAGCTGCGGGGCAGCTTGGCCGAGCCGAGCTTGGCCCTGGCCTTTTCAGCCCGTCAGCTCTTGGGCAGCGTTGCCGACGCGGGGCGGGCCGTCGATATCACGAGCGTGGTGCACTACACGCCGAACACCGGCAAGCTCCTGGGTCACGCCGACGTGGTGCAAGCCGGCAAGACCCTCGTCGCGGCGCGTCTGACGGGCAGCCTTCCCAATCCGCTCGAGACACCCCCCAGTTGGGCCGTTCTCGAGCTCCAGGCCGCTGCCATGTTGAACGGTGTGCCGCTCGAGCTGTGGCCCGCCGCGGCACGCGAGCAGCTGGCGGCGCGCCTGTATGGGAGCGTCGATATCGAGAAGCACGGTCTAGACGTGCGGCAGCGCGCACATCTCGAGATCGCGGCGCTGTCGGCGCGAGGCCACGTGCTCGGGAACGGGCGCTTGACGTTCGATAGCCGGCGAGAGCAAGTCCGGGCGGAGCTCCGCATCGGCTCGGACGAGCATCATTTTCGCGTCAGGCTACGCACCGCCAGCCCAGGAGCGAACGAGCAGGGCGCCCCCATCGAGGGCTCGCTGGCGGCGCGCGATTTCGACGCCGCGGCCCTCTCCCCCCTGACGAGCGGAATCTTGACGCACGTCGGCGGCAGCGTGAATGCCAACCTGAGCTTCACGTTGCGGCCCACCGCAAAGGACGACTGGTATCTCGGGATCAATGGCCAAGCCGAGCTGACCAATGGCAGCGCCCACGTCGACCTGCTGGGCCTCGAGGTGCGGGAGATCGCGGCCAAGCTCACCTCGCGAAGCACCCCCGAGTACAGCGTGATCCAAATTAACCCCCTGCAAGCCAAGGCTCGTTCTCGAGCCCCCAATCTACGAGGCGACGCCGAGCTCTGGCTGGAGGGCTTTCGGGTGGTCAACGGAGAGGCCAACCTGTCGTTAGCGGACGTGCCCCTCAGCCTGAAGGGCGCATCGCGTGGCACGGCGCGGGGTAGCGTGAAGGCTCGGCTGGAGCGCCAGCCCGACCACATGCTGCTCGAGATCAAGATCCCCACGCTGCGGATAAAGCTGCCGGCCTCCTCGACTCGGACGCTGATCGCGCTCGAAGCAAACCCGGAGGTCAACGTGCTGCAGGCCATCCCCGACGAGGCCGAGGTGGCTCACGACCCATTGCTTTGGAAATTCGCATTCCTTCTGGGGGATGGCGTGCGCTTGCAGAGGGGCGACCTCGACGTGCCGCTGACGGGTCAACCCATCGTAGAATATCAGCGAGAAGTAAGGCCCTCGGGCACGATCGAAGCGCTCCCGGGCGGTCACATCACGCTCTTCGATCAGGTCTTCAGCATCGATCGCGGCGTCGTACAATTCGTCCCCGACGAGCCCGACAACCCGCGCATCGACATCACCGCCAGCTGGCGTGCGCCCGATGGAACGACTGTATATGTCGATATCACCGGCAGCGCCCAAGACGCTAGCATCCTCACCAGAGACGATCGCGGGCTGCAGGAGGTCGAGCGCTTCTACCTGATCACCGGCAGCTCCGGAACCATCAACAGCGGCGACAGCCGCGTGATGGCCGACGGAGGGTCTTCAGAGACGGGCGCCCTTGGCCAGACCTTCGCGCTGGGCATCAACGAGGTGTTGCGGGACGCGCTCGGCAACGTCGCCGTGAGCGTCGGCACGACCGCAGATGATCGCCCCAGCTATGGCGCGAGCGTGCGCCTAACCGAAAAACTGTCATTTCAAGGCAGCTTCCAGCCCGCCTCAGAGAGCAACCTCGAAGAGTCGAACAACGACCTCACGGGCACCCTCGACTACCGCTTTTCGCGCCGCTGGTCGCTCCGCACGGAGCTCGGCACCTCGGGGGGCGCCTTCGATCTCCTCTGGAGCCACCGCTACTGACGTCCATGGCGTATGGCAAACGTGAACCTATGTGGTCGCGACCAGGGCCACCGTGAAGCCGCACCTACTCATTTTGGGAGCCTCCCTGCTGGCGATAGCCGCCGCCGAGCTCTTGGCCCTCGCGCGCCGCGACCCCACCGACGCCCCGGCGCCCGCACCGACCCCGGTGCCCACCGCTGCGGCGGCGCCGGCCCTGCTGTGTCCCGCGGATACCTTGCCCGATGACGGAGCGTGCATCCCCGTGCCCCGCGTCGAGCAAGAGCCGCCCGAGGCGCTGAACCAGCTCGAGCTCTTGCCGGGTCGGAGCGAAGACTACGCTCGCTATCTCACTCCCATCGCCGCGTACCCGGCTCGCGCCGCCCCCGAGGGCCTGGGGGTGTCGATCGCAGCACCTCGGGGCACCGTCGTCACCGCGATCAGCCTGGAGTCACAAGCTGGGCCCACGCGGCGGGTGGTGACGCCCGGCCCACGACCGCGCTTGCTGACCTTGCACCACGTGGAGCGGCATGGCGCCGCCCGCACGTATTTGCTGAGCTACGATGGCTCGAGCTTCGACCCTACACCGGGGACGATCGACGTGGACGTCGGGACGCCTCTCGGCCAAATCAAGGCAGGCCCTGGTGTCACAGGCCTTCTGCTCGCGGTTCGACAGCTGCGCCGCGGCGTGGACGCCGACCGCGTCTCACCCGAGCGCCTCCTTCGTGATTCTCACAGCCTAGCGTGCGACGCTCGCAACGTGCTCCCGCTGAAGCCGGCTCGCTGAGGGGGCTATTGTGCAGGGCGGGGGGGCCCCTCGAGTGGTCGGCCACGCGCGGCACCACAGGTCATCTGATGTCGTCGTGGACGCGCTCGCTGCGCGGTTCATCCATCGGCGCGCTTCTCGGTAGCCTGCTCTGCTGCCCGATCTCCGCAGTTCGCTTCCCCGCAAGAAAAATCCTGACCGCGCCCTCGCTCGAAAGCCTTCCGGCAAGCAAAAGATCTCACTCGACCCTACCCAAAAAAGCTTCCGGCAAGCGAAAGGCGAACCCCCTCGGTCGCTCGACGCCTTGCCGGCAAGGCTCGTCGACGGGGTAGGCCTCGAGAAATCCCTTCCCGAGTAGGCTCAAAGCCACCCCTCTGGTCCCCAAATGGCTCAATCAAATCTCGTGTTCGAAAACGTTCCTACCCCGAAGCTGGCGACGGAAGAAGCCTATGACAACATCCTCGCCGAGATCGTCGCGGTGCCGGATGAGGAGCTCACCACCGTCAACATCGACGTGGTGGCGGCCGTGACTACCGTCATCGGTAGCCTGCCGGAGATCAAGGCGTTCCGCTCCAGCATCGAAGCCGAGTGGCGTAACTTCGACTTCGTGCAGTTCGACAAGCTGGAGACGTACGCGCTGGCACTGAACCATGCTCACTCTCTCTACCGCGGCGCTTTCGCGCCCCGGGCCAACGTGATCGAGCTCGCCGCCGACCTCGGGCTGATGCGAGATCGTATGTTGTCCAATGCGCAGTCGCTCGCCAGCCTCGGCCTCATCAACGGCGAGCGCCTGAAGACGGTCAAGACGGTGACGGGATACAAGGCGCTCGCCAGCGACGTGCTCACCCTCGGTACGGTGTTCAAGGAGCACTGGTCAAACGTCGAGGGCAAGACGCCCTACACGCCGGCGGAGCTGCATCGCTCGGGCAGCGCGGCGCTGGAGCTGCTCACGGCGGTAGGGTTGCGCGAGCAAACGCCGGTGCTCGTGGGTGAGGCGGCGCTGACGCGGCAGCGCGCGTTCACGCTGTTCGTGCGGGCGTACGACGAAGCTCGGCGGGCGGTGCACTACCTACGCGCCAAGGCGGGGGACGCCGATCGCATCGCGCCCTCGCTCTACGCGGGTCGCACCGTGCGGCGCCGCAACGGGGAGCAGGAGGTGATTGACACCGCGGCGGCTCCGAACGCCTCGGCGAACGGCGCGGAGGCGGCAGCCCCGGCCATCATCATCGACAACCGGGCGGGCCTCCCCGTGGACAACCCGTTCACCTCGTGAGCTTGGCCCAATCAGACTGGAGAATGACCGTGAAGACTTCACGCTCGATGTACTTGGGTGCCGCGGTGCCGCCTACGGGTGGGAGCACGGCGCCCCTCCAGCTCCCGCCTCACCACCTCGTCACGCACGGGGTGGTGTTGGGCATGACCGGGAGCGGTAAGACAGGCCTCTTGATGGTGATGGTGGAAGAGGCGCTGCGCTCGCAGGTGCCCGTCATCATGATCGACGTCAAAGGCGACCTGCCGAATCTCCTATTGTCATTTCCCTCCTTCGAGCCTGAGCCGTTCGTGCCCTGGGTCGAGGGATATGGCAGCGGAGACGATGTCGAAATTGCGGCTCGAGCCGCGGAGCTCGCCCAAGAGCGAGCGCGGCAGCTCGAGAGCTGGAACGTGCCCCTCGCCGACGTGGCTGATTTTCGGGCCCGCACGGACATCCGTGTGCTCACGCCGGGCTCGAGCGCCGGGGAGCCGGTGCACATCTTCTCGTCGCTCGAACGCCGCTCGGCGACGTGGGACGCGGATCCCGATGCGGGCCGCGCGGCGCTGAGCGCGGCCATCTCCCTGGTCCTGCGCCTGCTCGGCAAAGACCCGGACCCCGCCAAGAGCCGGGAGCACGTGCTGCTCTCGGTCCTTGCGGAGCGCCGCCTCGAACGCGGCCAAAGCGCTGACCTCGGCTCCCTGCTCGAAGACGTCCTGCGTCCGCCCATCGAACGCATCGGCGCGCTCGAGGTCAACGACTTCCTCGCGCTGAAGGATAGAAGGAACCTCGCTGCCGCTCTCAACACACTGCTCGCTTCCCCCACCTTTGCGAGCTGGCGCCAGGGCGCCTCGCTCGACATCCGTGAATGGCTCACGCCGAAGGATGGCCGCACCCCCGCGGTCATCGTCAGCGTCGCCCACCTCGACGACGAGGAGCGCAGCCTCGTGCTCGGCGTGTTGCTCGAGGAGATCCTGTCGTACACCCGCTCGCTGCCCGGCTCGAGCCAGTTGCGCGCCCTGGTCGTGTTCGATGAAGTGTACGGCCTGCTGCCCCCGCACCCGGCGAACCCCCCGACGAAGCGCCCCACGGTCGCCCTCATGAAGCAAGGTCGCGCGTTTGGCATCGGAGTCGTGGTGGCCACGCAGAACCCCATGGATCTCGATTATCGAGCGCTGTCCAACGCGGGCTTCTGGGCCGTCGGGCGGTTGCAAACCGACGCCGATCGAGCTCGGGTGGTCGAGAGCCTAGCGCACGCGGACGAGCCCGGAGGATCGCCCGCGGAGATCTCGAACGTGCTGCGCCGGCTCGGGCCTCGCTGGTTCATGGTGCGAGACGTTCACGCGGAGACCAAGACGGCGCTGCTCAAGCCGAGATGGGCCATGTCTTACCTGCGCGGGCCGATGACGCAGAGTGAGGTGCGGAGGCTAGTGGGGAGGACGCGACTGAAGGCGGTGGCGTGACCTGGAGGTCCGAACGAGCAGGCGGCAGAGAAGGAGGCGCGGACGTTGCGAATGGCGGCCGTGAACAAGTGGGCCTTCTTGCACGCCTGCCGCTGCGAGTCGTGGTTCTTCACAGGCTGGATCAGGGCAGAGGTTGCGTCCGTGAAATGAGGTAGTCGTCTCGATAATCCGCCGACCCCATCTAGCGCACCGGTGGGTACCGTGCGTGATAGAATCACGCCGCCGGGCACGAGATGGGCCATCAGATGGCCGACCGCATGTTCGGCAGCTGGCCCTATAATTATGGGTTGAACACCGCACCGAACTTTGCGTGCAACTGCGACAAGGTAGCAGTTGTTGGCGACCGCTCTCCTGTTTGAAATCACGAACAGTCGGCGCCGCTCGCTCCGAAGCGTGGGCTCATTCGTTCTCCACCACGCTCGTGAACACGACGTCCCATTCCACGGCGCCCTTCGGATACTTCGGTAACGCTGCCCTATGACTGGCCTGTTCCATTTGATCGTGGCGGCAACCTCGCGGCGCATTTCGGCAACGGGTGTGGACAGCACGGGATACGGCGTGTGAGCAGACGGCACCCAGATGGATTTGCTTTGCCCCCTAGAATGCGCATTCGCATTAAAGTGTGGCCATCAACAGTGGCGCATATCGGCTCAAATTAAGCAAAAATGAACGCCGACCTTGCGGGACCCTCGCAAGCGTGGGACCACCTATTGTATGACGCGACGAGGTAACGCGAGAAGTTTTTTGGTGCTTGCACTTCTCGGCTGCGGAAGCGGCGGGGCGGAGGAGCGCAACGAGCCGGCTGCGGAGGTCGGCACTGAGAAGCCTTTGACGGAGACTGCGCCAAGTTTCTCCGACGCGCCGGAAGTCAAATTTCGAGGCGCACAAGAAACCGCTTCCGACAGCAGTCTGAACGACCCCAATTCTTGCGTATACGGCATAGCGCGCGAGATTCCGGCCGCAGAAGCTCGCGAACTTGGGTACGACGTTGATGGCGACTACGAGTTTTTGGAGAGGCGCAGGACGGGCGACGTACTAGTCGCAGGAGAAGCGGTTTCGAAAACCACGGTACAGATCCTCGGCCGCGTCGACCACGTCTGGCGTGTGGATCGCACGCCTCCTTCGGGGGTCGAGCTCGAAGACGCGACGCCCTCTGGATGCCCGCCGTTGGTGGGCTACGAATTGACGGTCCAAATGTTCACAGAGGACGGGTCCATATCTGGCGTCTTTCTCGCTCGGACAAATGCAGCCCGTCTCGGCGAGACACCTGAGCTTAACATTTATGCCGAGTCGGATCTGCGCAACTTCTCGGGAAGCCTGCCCGTTGCGAGGGACTCTTCTGGGCCGTTCTTCGCAGAGGCTCACATCCAATGGTACACGGCCGCGAACGACGAGTTCGTGTTCATCTTCGAACCCCTCATCTGGGACCGGAACGTCGACAAAGACTGTATTGAGCCGCTGTGCGCCAACTATTTCTACGCAGGTGCACGCTTGAGCTACGGCGTCGCCACGCGGGACATGGCTACACTCGGCGAGCTCGTTAGCTCACTTGCTCATCCGAACGTCTCTAGCCTGACTGAGCTCGTGGCTGCGATGGGGCCGTACCGTCCCAACGTGCGTCTTTGGGTCGTCGGGCTCTCATCGGAGCCAACTACCGTACAAGTTCGGATGCGCGTCAATGGCCAGGAAGTCCAGGCGGGCCCGCTCGCGCTCTCGCACGACCCAAAGATTCTGAGCCCCGGTGCCGTGGGTGGCTGGATCGATGTCGGCGAGCTGGACGAGGCTGTGCCTGTGGAATTCGAGGTGGAGAACGCGGCGGGCCTTTCCGAAGTGCGCTCTCACATACTGATCGACGGTTGCAAGGTGTCACAGGCGGGTGACCGCTGCGCTGACCCGGGCTGCGTGGCGCGCAGCGCCGCGATCGTCTCTGCGTCATCTTGTCCACGCTGAAACTCAAAGGCTTCCGCGTGAACGCGAGATGATGCCTAAACTGGGGGGCGTAGCGCTCTAACGCTGCACTAGTGCGATGCCAGCGAGCGTCGGGGGCCGCTTCCGTCTGGCAGATAAGACCATTCGCGCGGGCTCCATAACCGGCTCGACGAGGTCCCTCGATGAGTCGAACTACACGATAGGGCCCGGTGCGGGTGCCTCCGATGCCATTGAGCTCAACGAATAACCATGAAAAACTCTATCGCCCACGCAGGGCTGCTTTGCCTCGGGCTGGGATGTTCCTCGGACATTACTGAGTTCGCCGACGGAAGTGACCTTCAGGAAGAAGTCGCGACGCCCGGCAGCGTACCCATGACGCTGAGGTTTGGCGACACTGGCCCCGATGTTTTGGCGGCAAGTACCTATTTCATGGAATTCGGCTACTTCGAAAATGAGGTACTACACACCGAATACCCCAGTTGGATTCCCCTCGCGGGTGAAGCTCCAGCGGACGAGGGCGTGTTCGGAGACGGCGTCGTGGCCGCGCGAGCAACCACCAGTTGCCGGTGTCGCTCCGAGCGAGCGTGCTGGAGGTCGTGAGGGGCCGCTACGCCGACTTTGGACCGACC
>JAYTOL010000239.1:0-1997 GCA_043747815.1 Deltaproteobacteria bacterium | reverse complement strand
GGCGAGGAGGTCACGCGCGAGCTCGAGCGCATCGAGCTCGCCATCGTGCACGAGATCGCTCGCAAGAAGTACTGCTGCCGCGTGTGCCAGGAGAACGTGTGATCCCCTCCGAGGAAAGTGGACACCCAGACAAGGGGCAGCGATGCTCCTGGCAAGGAAATGTCCATGGCGAAGACACGGCGGACGTACAGCGCGGAGTTCAAGCGTGAAGCGGTGCAGTTGACCCACGAGCCGGGTCGGACGGTGGGCGAGGTCGCCTCCGGGCTCGGAGTCGATCGCGGTCTGCTGCAGCGCTGGCGGTCAGATGCGAAGAGGGACGGCGGGGAGGCGTTCCCCGGCAAGGGCCGTGCGAAGGCCTCGGATGAGGAGGTCCTTCGGCTGAGGAAGGATCTCGCCCGCACCCAGCACGAGCGCGACATTTTAAAAAAAGCGCTGGGCTACTTCGCGAGCCCGCGGATCTGAGGTTCGGGTTCATCGATGGCCACCGGGAGATCTTCGACGTCGGGCTGATGTGCTCGACGCTGGAGGTCTCCCGCTCCGGCTACTACGCCTGGCTCGTGCGCGGCGAGTCGGCCCACGCACGCGAGGATCACCGGCTCCTGGTGATGATCCGCGAGGAGCACGTGAAGGGCCGTGACACGTACGGGGCCGTGCGGATCCACGAGGCCTTGAAGAAGCGCGGCGAGACGTGCGGGCTGCACCGCGTCGAGCGCCTGCGACAGGAGGCCGGAATCCGCTCGAAAGTGAGCCGAAAGTTCAAGAAGACGACCGACTCCAACCACACGCATCGGATTGCGCCAAACCTGCTCGAGCAGGTCTTCAGCGCCGAGGCTCCCGACCACGCCTGGGTCTCCGACATCACCTACATCCACACCGCCGAGGGCTGGCTCTTCCTCGCAGCCACGCTCGACCTCTACTCGCGCAAGATTGTCGGCTGGGCGATGAGCGAGTTCATGCCGGCCGAGCTGGTCGGCGACGCCTTGCAGATGGCGATCGATCGGCGCTCACCGGCGCGTGGACTGGTGCACCACTCCGACCGCGGCGTGCAGTACGCCGCGCACCTGTTCCAGGGCCTGCTCGAGCAGCACGGCATCACGCCGAGCATGAGCGCCAAGGGCAACTGCTACGACAACGCCGCCATGGAGAGCTTCTTCCACACGCTCAAGACCGAGCTCTGCGATCACGAGCACTACCAGACGCGCGCCGAGGCCCGCGCCAGCGTCTTCGAGTACATCGAGGTCTTCTACAACCGCGTGCGCCTGCACTCGACGATCGAGTACTGCTCGCCCGAGGAGTTCGAGGCGCGCCGCGTCGCGAGCTGACTGCAGCTGACCCGAGTTCGTCGACGGGACCCCGGCCTCCGAGAGCGAAACATGCCCTCGCGAGGTGTCGGCGACCCCGCGCACGGCCGCAAGAATTGGGGGGGGCGACTCGCGCGCCGCGTGTGCGAGTGCTTTTCCACAAGTTGTCAGTCTCCGCCCCCTGGCAACCCCCACCTCCCGGGGGCTGCGCCCCCGGAACGCCGCGCTGCGCTCGAGCTCCGCAGGGCTCCGCTCCGCGCGGCTCCCCGACTGGGGAAGGGAGACCCTTCCCCAGACCCCTTCCCCGCTTGACGGCCTTCCTCTCCGTCCCGTCTACTGACCCTGTTACCTAACCCCGTGTCCACTGAACCGGGAGGGGGTCAACTCGCGGACGGACAGTAGCTTGGACGATGCTCGACGGGGCCCAACGGGGCATGTCGGGCGGGAGAGTATCACTCCCCCCAACCCATCCAGTCCACGGTCGCCCCTGCGGCGACCCCTGATCCGAAACGAGAACCACGAATGAAGAAGCTCCTCCTCGGCCTGGCCCTGATGGGCCTCGGCGCCGCCTGCCGTTCCTCGGGCGCCGGCATGCACGATTCGTCCTGCACGGGTCCCGATTGCACGGACTGCACCAAAGAGCAGATGGAGAACTGCTCCGACTGCAAGGAGAAGACCGAGTGCAAAGAGGGCGCC
>JAYTOL010000238.1:0-38898 GCA_043747815.1 Deltaproteobacteria bacterium | reverse complement strand
GTGAGGACGCGTTCGAACCAGCGTTCGAGCGCCTCGAAGCTCGCGGCCTGGATGCGAGCGGTAACCGGTTCAGGCAGAGGTCCGAACTTCCGAGTCATCAGCCTCTCGAGGCTCTGCCGTTGCCGGGCCAAGCCCTGCTCGAGACCCTGCTTCAAGCCCCCCTGCAAGCGCTGCCCCAGATCCAGGCGTGGTTCGATCGTCTCGACAGGAACGCCGGTGAAACCAAACTCCGGTAACGATTCAAGGGGCTCGCGGGTCCTGACGACTCGGGTGTGTCACCAGCGGCGAAGTTCGCTGGTCTTCGGCTGCTGGATGGCCGTCATGGGCCAGGGCGCTACGGCACGAGCGCAGGCGCCGCCTGATCGAGGCGTCGAGTTGATGGATGCGGCCAGGGCACGGAGCTTCTTTGGTGGCTTCACTTCGCAGAATCTTTCGAACCCCGGTTTGCACCTGGGCGCAGAGTGCGCCCTGGCCATGACCGCTCACTTTCAATCGCTGGTGGTCGTTGCGTTTCAAGCCTACAACCATCCGGATGTCGAGAGCGGATACGCCCTCCACGCGCGCTGGGGCCAGCGCTTTACGGCGAGCTTTGGCCTAACCGTCGACAGCTACCTGGGCGTCGGCGCCCAGTATACGCAGTACGATACGACGGTTTTCGAATTCGAGAATTCGATGGCCTTTGCAAGAGAACGCAACGAGGCTCGCGTCGCTTTCTCCCCGCACATCGTCTTCCGCCCTGGCTATGATTTTGAGCGTCTGCTGAGTGTTCCCCTGCATCTCTATCTCCGCCCCGGCGTAGCGCTTCTCTATCCAGACTTGAACCAGGCCTTTCATGCGTTCCTGGTTGCCGAGCTCGGTCTGCGCTGGACACCCAAACTCTAATGAGCATTCAGACCGTTGCTCCGTCGCACGAAGTAGTCCGGAGTGATGACGGCCTGAGCCCAGCGATGCTTTCGATGCAGCGTAGGGCGGTGTTCACGGCGTCGTACCGCGCGTACTCCGCGGCGAGCGCGCGCGCCCGCTCCCGGTAGCTCGGCGTGTCGAGCACCTGCGCGACGGCGGCCCGCACCGCCCGCGGCGAGGGGCGCTCCGTTCCGAAGGTTGACGCCAGTGCCCGACCAGGCGACGCGGGCCGCCACTTCCGCCTTGTCTAACCGTAGGCGAAATCGCGACCGGCAGAGTGCGCCGCTCCACCCTTTATGTCCGCCAAGAGCACGCGCCGGCTCGGCTCGGCTACCACGTGCGGACGCGCTCGCGCCGGCACTCCGTCGCGCGGGCTCGAGCTCACCTCCCCCATCGGCGCGGAGGCGCGCTGCGCGCCGAGCACCGATCGGGGGGAGGTCGGCGAGCGCAGCGAGACGGGTGGGGGCATCATCACGGACAATCGTGCGCTGTGGGCGGCGAGGGCTTCGTTCCGAAAGACTCGGCGTATAGCGCTTGCAACCGTTCGATCTCGCTGTCCGTCAGCGCGCGAAACTCGTCGCTCTTCGCGCGACCCGAGAGCCTGCCTGCGCCCTGCGCCAGGAAGACGCGCAGGCGCTCGATCTGTCGATCGGGCATCTCGACGAGCTCTTTCACGGCGGACGAGAACGTGTCGAACGCCTCGAGGAAGCCGACCTCTTGCGGCAGGTCCTGCTCGACCGTTTGCTCGACGCAGCTGTGTAGAAACTCGGCGTGCGCCGTGGCGTCGAAGTAGCGATAGTAGTCGGCGGTGTCATTCTGGACCGTCAGGTTGCCGTCGGCCGTTGCGCTCCACTCGATCAGCGGGAGCAGGGCGGCCGAATACCCCTCGAGCACGGCTCGGTACTCGTGAATGCGACGCAGAATGGCAGCGCTGATCGGAAACACGATGCCGGGCGGATTGTAGCCTGCGGCGGCCAGCACGTGGTGAATGAGCCAGCGGTGGATGCGGCCGTTGCCGTCGACGAAAGGGTGAACGTAGACGAACCCAAATGCGACCGCCGCGGCCGCCGCCACCGGCGGAACCCCACCCGCGAGGGCGCGCCGATCGTACTCGATGATACCAGCGAGCAGATCTTCCAGCGCTTCGGGCGGCGCGCTGACATGCTCGGGAACCGGCTCCTGGGTCTCCCGGTCGTGAGCTCCGATGAACCCGCCCTGCTCGCGCAGGCCGAGCGGCACGAAGCGCGCGTCACCGATCACGAGGCGCTGCAGGCGCTCGAGCTCGCCGATGCTGATGGGTCGCGCGCCCGCCTCGGCAATGGCGCTCGCCCAGCGGGCGGCGCGCGCGCGCGGCGGCCGCTCGCCTTCGATCGCGAACGATGACTTCGAGTCGCTGAGCAGTAGAAACGCCGCGGCGCGCGTGACCAGATCGTGGCGCGTGCGGCCGATGAGGTCGCGGGCGACAACGTCGAGCCGTTTGGCGACCGCGGCTCGGAGCGCCGGTGTCCAACGGATCAGGGGACAGAACCTGCGCGTGCCGGGGAGGTTGTCGATGACCTTGTGGCGCGGCGACGGCGTGCCGGACTCGAGCGTGACCTGCTGCTCGGCATCGAGCACGGGAACGCCGCGGACCTTGCCTGGATCGGGCACGTCCAGCGTGCGCTCCGTCAGCCACTCGTACAGGAACCAGATGCGGCGCGCGAAGGCGCCCGTCGGCTTGCGCCGCACGAGGGTCGCCACCTCCGCTGCGCTCACCACCTTGAAGAGCGCACAGAGGACGCTGAGATCGACCCCTTCCCACTTGAGCGCGAAGACGAGCTGCCCCTCGAGCGTATCGCCCGGGTGATGGCGCGGCGTCAGCAGGTGCCACGAGACGTCCAGCGCCGGATGGTGTCGAGTGGCGGTCGCAGCAAGCCGGGTCGGGACCGGCACCGACAGATCAAAGCGCTCGATGAGCGCAGCGTAACCGGCCGGAATTGCCGGCTCGGGCAAAGCACCGCCGCGAAAATGGTTCACCGGCTGCGTGATCCATTCACCCATTGCCGAATCCTAGAAAATCGATCACCGCGCGACCAGGCACCAGATGTGAAATTCGTTCACCAACTGGTAAACCTAATCAGCAACTGTGAAAAACAATCACTTATTTGACCTCTGGCGATAAATATTCACTGCCTGCTAAGGCCGCGAAGGCACGGGCCATCGGATACTGTTCAAGTGTTTAGTTTTCTGCCCACGCCGGACACATCGCGAGTCGGGGCTCGAGGCGCTGATGGGCTCTTCAAACGGCCAGTGGGCAGCCGCGTGTCGCAGGCGTCGACAGACACCGCTCAGGCGGAGGTCAATGGCAGCTCGAGCGCATCCGCAACGAACTGGCTCGAGTGCACGGGCAGCTCCCGATATCGCCTGCTCTCGATGACGCGCAGGATCGCTTCTGTCCACGGCTCCTCGTGCGCGAGAGTGCGGGCGGCTTGGCGGCGCTCCCAGTCTCGAAGCGCCGACGGGACGCGGTCGATCGGGACGAGCCCGGCGACGAGATCTCGGAATAGAAGGTGAGTGGAACGCCCAAGCCCGTCGAGAGGAGTCCCCCGGATCGCTCCCAGCAGCACCCCCGCCGGCAGCGATGAGACGTGCATGTTTCTCGCGTGCGCGCTCGGGCTGACCCCATGAGCGACGCCGAGGACGTCCTGCCGTCAGGGCTCCGCGCTGAGCATGCGCCGGTACTGCTGGTCGATCTCGAGCTGCGTCGCCACCCGGTCGATGAACATCAGGCTGTCCAGCTCGCAGTTGCAGGGGTTACGCTCGACGCTGTTCTGCGGGAAGCTGCCGCCGATCTTGATCCCGCGCGGGTGGGTCGGCGAGGTCGCGAAGTCGCCGCCTGCCCCCACCTGCCACGGATCATCGGTGGCGGTGTAGCTGCCCGGGATCGGGCGGCCATTGCGGTAAAGTTTCATGATGCCCTTTCCGAAGTCGAAGCTGGCGGCGAGGTGCACCCACTGCCCGAGCGGCAGCAACGTGCGAAAGTCCTCGGTCGCAGCGAACGTCTGCGACCTGCCCTCGTCGAGGCGCCGACCGAGAGCGACCAGGCGCAGCTCGCCGTTGACGCTGATTATCTCGAGTAGGGCGCGTACGCCGTGGCCGTCGGAGTTTCCGCTCAGGATGCCAGCCAGCCCGATCGCGTTGTAACGGTCATCTGCCTCCGGTGTATTGGTGTTCAGCGCCGGCTCGTGACCGCTCATGTTGACCCAACCCATGAGGGTCGTGCCCTTGACCGCGCTGAACGCGGAGAGGCTCGGCAGACCGTCTTGCGCGAACACGCCCGCCTTCCAATCGTCGTTCCCGAGCTTGACCGGATCGATCTGCCCGAGCTGCAGCGCCCAGCGACTGGCGGCGTAGGCGCCATCGCTTTTGCGCATCTGCTCACCGCCGTTGATCAGATCAATGTCAGTGCCAGACAGCCCCTGGTCGACTTCACGCCCGCGGCTGTCGTGTGCGGGGTGCTCGAAGTCGTAGTAAACTTGCAGGTCGGCGGCGATGCTCGGAAAAACGTCGTCCGAGCGAGCGATGTCGCGGACGCCAGTGACCTTCCAGATCTTTCCGTTTGCCTTCGCGAGCAGGTACAGGTCGTGGCTGAGGTCTGTCCCGAACCTGAGGTCGACTCGGCTGTCGCCGACGAGCTGAGGGACGGACATTTCCACCCCCGAGGGGTCGATCACGGTCAGCTCATGGATCGTCGCGCGGCGCTTGCGTTCGCGCTGCATGTCGCGCTCTTCCAGGTACATCACCCGACCGTCGACCAGGTCGCCGAAGACGTATTTGCCTCGCAGCTCCGCGACCGGTCCACGGTACATGAACCCACCGCTAATGGCGTGGCCCGCGTCCGTCTCGCAGGGCAACTCCGGTGAACGGTCGTGGTCGTACTCCGCGAGCGGGTACACGTAGCCATATTTCTCGTCGTCTGCGGGGAGCGGGTACACGTTGCACAGATCGGTCCGGTCGTGGACGAAGCGGCCCTCGCGCTCACTCCAGCCGAAGTTGTCACCTGGCAGAACATCGTAGACCATCTCGATGTCCCTCTCCCCGATGTGCCCGAGGAACAGCCGGTGCTCGCCCAGCGGGTCCCAGCTGAACCGATGCGGGTCGCGGAGCCCGTAGGCGTAAATCTCACCGAGCGCGCCGCCAGCGTTCACGAATGGGTTACTCTGGGGAATACCGTACTTCCCGCTGTCGCTGTCGTCGCCGTCGGGGTCGACCCTGAGCAGCTTACCGTTTGGGGTCGACAGGTCTTGCGGCTCGTTCGTCTTGACGCCGATCCCGCCGTCGCCGACCGCGATGTAGAGCAGGCCGTAGTCTTCGTCACTGCGCTCGGCGGTCGGGTTGAAGCTGATTTGTTGGATCCCGTGGATGCGGGTTCTAAACCCCAGGCGAAGCACCTCCCGGCTCGTGCCGCTGAAGGTGTTGGCCGCCGGATCGTCCGCGGTCCACTCGGTGATGACTCCATGGATCCTCGTGCCGGGCTGAGGCGTCAGGTCGGGAACGTCATTGTGGAGCGCTGCGTCGGCCTCGGTGTGCGTGGTGTAGAACTTCCCGTTTTCGGCGAACTCCGGGTGAAAAGTCACGAACCCGAGGCCGCTGCCTGCGCCGGCGCTCGCAAAGAACTCTGGCTCGAAGCTCGAACCGACGTCCAGATACGGGATCACAGCGCCATCGGAGATCAAATACAAGATCCCGTTCAGGTCGGGCACGTACTTGCGCCGCGAGCCATCCGGCACCTCTCCCAGGTAGTTGATGCGCGCGTGCCGCTGCACTCGCGCGTCAGTGGGGAGCGGATTCGGATCGGACTTCGGGAAGGCGGCGTACTCCTCGAGCTCCAGCGCCAGCCGTGACAGCTGCGGGCCCTCGGGGATGGGATCCTCGATCGCTTCACCGGGACGCGGAGGACCCACCGGGGCTGTCGCGAGCGGGCCCCCCGGAGTCGCGGCCAGTAGCGCCACCAACGCCGGCAGCCACCATCGCCCTTTCAACCTTGCCATGCAGCATTGCCTCTTTGAAACCGTGTACCAATCAGCGAGGGCCGCTCGGATGCTGTATGGGCCACGTCACACCGGGTCAAGCGTTGACTTGACCTCGGGTGTTTCTCTCGCGCAAATCCCGATCACCGCCGTGACCGCCCGCGTTGCACGGCGCTGTCGTCGATGGCACGGAGGCGTCAGCCGACCGCGCGCGGATTCGGGCAACAGCGTGGGGTACGGCCCCGCCCAGCGCCAGTCGGCGGGGCCGTGCCGATCTGTACTCCGGCCAGTTCGCTGATCAGGCTCGTGCGAGGACTACTCCCTTGATGACGTTGGCCGCGTCTTCGCAGCGCCCAGTGGCGGACTCCAGCGCATCGAGGATGTCGCACCATTTCATCACTTGTAACGGATCGTTACCGACTTGCAAGAGCTCGACCATCGCCGCATGGTGCGCGCCGTCTGCGGCGCTCTCCAGGCGCTTGACCTCTCCGCAGAGCTCCAGAATCTCTCGAGCTCGACCCATGCTGTTGAGCAAGGCGAGAGCGCACGCGAGCGCCTCGCACGACTCTACGAGGTACCTGGCCAGCTCTATGGCCTCGCGAGGGGCCACGCTCACTCGATAGAGCACCAACTTGGCGGCGACATCTGCGATGAGCTCGAGCACGTCGTCCATCCGACCGCGCAGAGTATGCATGTGAGCTCGATCGACCGGCGTGACCGAGGTCTCGTGCAGGCGCTCGCCCTTGCCATGCGTGATGGCATCTGCGGTTGTTTCCGCCGATTTGATCGCGGCGTACAACTCGTGCGCTAGCTCATCGAGCGCGTGCGTGTGCATGTGCGGAGCATGTTTAGCGTCGCCCCACCTCTGGCTCGGTGCAGCATCGCGAACCTCAATCCGGCTGAGTGTTTCCATCAGCCTAAGAGCCGCGTCGACGCTCTTTGCCGCGTGCAGCGACAACGCTGAAAAAAGATTAGCATCAACCTTTTTGACCTGCATGAGACCTCCAAGTGCTTCAGAGTTGAACGTACACGCCGAGCCCGATCATGTGTGTGGTGGCCTCGTCGCTCGCGTTGGGAAGATCCAGGCGATAAAAGGCGCTGAGCTCGCTTGGGCCCAACTGCTGTTCGAGGCTGAAAAGCAGCCGCCAGCGCCGCGTCGGCTCAGCGCCGAGGGAGTCCAGCGCCAAGAAATGCTCGATCGAAGCGGCTGGGTCCGCGAAACCCCAGCCCGTGTACCTGAGCTTGAAGGCGTTCCTGAGCGTGGCTTGGTGTTCCGTTCCACCCGGGCGGGTGATCTCGAACCGATCTTGCAGCTTGGCTCGGTAAGCGAGCCTCAGGTCATGCCACTTGACGCTGACGGTGCTGCGAAGGTGCAGGCGGTGGGCAATCTCGAGCTCACCGCTGCCGCTCCTCGCGTAGATGAGCCGGTAGCCAGCGCCAAAGCTCAGGCGCTTGAGCGGTGAGTACTCGAGCTCCGTTTCAGGCATGACTCGCTCGACGCGCGACAACCCTTGGTCGAGCCGAAGTTGTGCACCGAGCGCCAACGTCCAATCGTCGATCACTTCGTGCTCGGCGCCAAGGTCGAGCGCCTGCACGAGCTCGTGCTCCGCTCGGGCGGTCCGCAGCTGGAAGAGACAATAAACCACGCAGGCCAGCCCGACCGCCTTGGATACCGAGGACGCTGCCCGCCGGCTCGTCACGACGGCGTCGCCCTCGCACCTGAGCCAAGGCCGCTAGTACCCGCGCTGATGAGCGGCGGAGCCCCGCGGCTAGCAGTATCGACCGCGGCCAGCCGCGGCTTCTCCGGCTGGCAAGTGACGTGCAGGCGCGCGCAATCGCGAAGCAGATCAATCTCGCTGACCGCGTGGCTCACCACGTCGAGGCCGATCCGCTCCTGGAGATCAGCGCGCAGCTCCGCCGCTCTCCCCGGCTTGAGCAGGCTGAGGTTGTCGTACAGGATGCTGTGCACCTCGCGCCGACCTCGGCGGCCGCCGTACTCCAGCACGGCCGTGCTGCCCACGATGGCCAGGTTGATGAACACGAGCTCCACCAGGCTCACCTTGCGGTTGGCTACGGCGTTCAGCATCCCCAGGCCCAACGAGATGAAGAGGTACGTCAAATCCCGAGTGCTTATCGCGTCCGTCCGATAGCGCAGGATGCCGAACACCCCAAACAAACCCAACGCAAATCCGAGCTCCACCGGCACCTTGCGCAGCAACATGCAGACGGCGAAGGTCATGACGTTGAGCAGCATGCACGAGAAGGCAAAATCGGAGCGCGGTGATAACCGCAGGTAGATGGCACGGACGACTAACGAAACGAACGCGAGGTTAATCGTGAGGCGAACCAAGAGCCTGACGAAGTCGCCCCAATCAACCAGTTGGTCGAACCCCATATAATCAAGCAGCACGGCCGAGCCTTTCGAGTTGGAGCAGGGTCGGGCGCAGCCGATTGCTCTCGATCTGGGGATGCAAGAGCATCATCCCCACGCAATACTTGCTGGCGCTCCCGGGTCGAGTGTGCAGCCGCGTGAGCGAACGCACGATGGGTGAGGTCCGCAGCAGGCGCGGTTGCTTGACCTCCACGATGAGCACTCCTTCGAGGCGCTCTGTGCTACGTGCATGACAAAACTCGAGGTCCATGTCGATCGTGACACGTTCTGGCAGGGCTAACCCGACCAGGGTGATGCGCCGAAATGTATTTGTCAGCGCCGGCACGAGCGCAAGGCCATCGACCGGGGAGCGGCTGGAGATGAACGCTCGGTCCTCCGCCGTTAGCTCGTGCGTCATGAAGGGCACCTCTCGCCGCCACTTTTGCGTCGTGCCCGCCGCGCCCTTGCCTTTGATTTCGATGTAGCTGAGCTGGCGGTCGAGATAATGGCGTCGGCGTACCTTGTAGCGAACGCGCCGACCGCGCCGGTGGTCGTGAAAAAACATGAACCGGCGGGTATCGAGGTACTCGGTCAGATAGTGCGCTGAATGGCTCTGACCGGCGAGCAGGATCCCATAGTCGCCTTGTACTGGCGCGAGCAATTCCAACAACCGGCTGCGTGGCAGCATAAACTTGCTGTCGGTCCTCCGCATGAGATGGCGAGACTCCAGCAACTCGGGCCCGACGCTGCCGAACCCGGCCAGCAGCGCGCTTTCGGTGCCTGTGAAGCGCTCCAAACTGGCGAGCGCATCCGACCCCGGCGCCGCACTTTCGGAGCCCAGATGACGAGCGAGCGATGACATTAAATAGTGCCTCTTTCGTTGTGTTTTGACGTTCGCCGAAGCTGCCGCCCACGCTGGACAGGCCAAAATACCGGTACCCCTGCCTACGCAGAACGACGACGCGACAGAGTGCGCGCGCAACCCTCACGGCGCTCGTGATACAGAAGCTCGAGGCGTAGGCTCAGGGCTCGCTCAGCGCTTGTCGAACCCGATCCCTGCGCTTGGAGAGATGCGCGAGCAACCCATCGACGCCGTCGACCGAGTTAGCAAACGCCTCGACGGAGCTGAGGTTGGTCTGCGGCGCTGTCTCCGCGCTCTCACCGATCAGGTAGGGCTCGACGAGGTCGTGGAGCGCGTGCAAACGAGCAGCAGCTGCCTCCGCAGCGAACAAACCTTCGATGGCTTGCGCGAGCTGGGCGCGATACGCCTCCGAGTAAACGGGATCGGCGAGCAAGATGCTGATGAGCGGCCATCGAGAGCCGACCCCTTCGTGCAGGACCTCGGCGCGAGGGGCCAGACCGACCCTGTCACCGCGAACTAGGTCACCGAAGCCACCCGTTTGCATCGCTAGATTATGGTCCCAGGGGATCCATTGCAGCCTGCCGCCGAGGTTTGGCTGCTCGTACAGGTAGTAGTTATGGGCAAGGACGCCGTAACTATCCCAGTTGTCCATGCTGGTGTTGACCGCCAGCCAGCTGAGGAAGCGATCGACGTCGAAGGTCGCTTCGAAGTTGCGCCGCCAGACGGCGGCGTCAGAGCGATCGGCATGCAGAGCGGCAAAGGCGCGCTCCACGTCGGACCAGTCAGCTGCAGCTTCGTTCGTCTTCTTTGCAAAGCCTTCGCGGTCGAAGGCCACCCAGTCCGAGCCGGGCCCGTCGGGCTTGTACAGGTTGCCGTCGCCGCCCCCGAGCTGCGAATCGATCAGCGCATCGGACGGATCTTCTAGCATGCTGTATAGGCCCCAGTATTGCGCGCCGCTGCCCACGTCGACATACACGCTGTAGAACGCGCAGCGAGCCGCGGGCACGCCGCGATCGCGAAGCAGCTCGGTCGCGAAGCACTCGCGGAGCTGGGAGTCATCGCCCCAATTGGAGGAGAACGTGAGCTCGTTGAAACCATAGAACCGCTGGTCATCGACCTCGGGATGCTGGCCTTCGAATTCGTCGAAATCGAGACGAAAGGGCAGCTTGCCTTGCCCGCCGGAGACAGTGAGCGATGAGTTGCCCTTGTAGCGCATACCCACTTGGGTCCAGATGGCCCCGTCGTGCCGGAGCTCGATCGGAACGTATATCGGGTCTACGCTCAACAGGTCCAGGTCAGCGCCGTCAAGGTTGATCCCCTCGGGTGCAACCCCACCCGCAGCGGGGACGTCCCCAGCCGGCGCGGGCGGGCCAGCCCCCGGTGGGAAGGGTGCGGCAGCGCCAGCGTCGGAGCCCAGCATCGGGAGCGGCCCGCCGGGCATTGCTCCGCGGAAGGGACTGTCAGCCAGCAAGCGCTCGAGATCGCTCTGCATGGCTGCGTAGTCAGCGGGCGCGATCGAGATCTCGATCGCATGGACCACGTCGGCATCGAACAGCCTCACGTAGTCCGGCGCCACATCGGCTCCGTGAGTCGCCTCCGACCAACCTGAAGGGCGGTGCACCTCGTTTGCGCAAGCTGTCAGGGCGACCGCCGTCGGGACCACCCATGCCAGTTTCGAGATGCTCATGCTCCCTCTCCCTCGTGAGCGCCGGCGCCGCGCGGCGCGCTGGCGCCGGGCACGCCTCGGTGAACTTTTCATGACGTTTACGTGACAGCCGACGCGACAAAAGCGTTAGTGCTTAAAAGAGCAGCCGAAACCTCCGGCGCTCGACGCGATTCAGCTCGCGACCCGCGGCCTCCAGCGGGCGCGGCGCGGATTTGGGGCATGGGCGCTAGCAGCTAGCGCCGCCTGATGCCGACGCCCTCGTCCATCAGGCAGGCCCGCAGGGTCGCCGCCCGATCCCGGGCGATGGGAACGCGCAGCGAAGGCCCACCGGCAACTCGACTGCCAACGAGCAGCGCGGACTCGCCGGCGTCCCGCTCCAGCTCCAAAACGTGCTCCTCACTGACCAGCCAATTGCGATGGACACGTAGAAAGGCGCCGCCGAACGACGCGGCGATCGTGTCCAAGGAGAGATCGACATCGAACTTGCCGCGATGCGAGTGCACCAAGGTCGATCCGTCGGCAGCCTCCAGCGCCCACACCTCGCTGAGCGTCAGGAAGACCAGGTTGCGCTTGTTGCGCGCAACGATACGTGCCGGGCGACTCGGCTCACCGGAGGGCTTCGAGGATCGGCGGGCCGCGCTGATCTTCTCCAGGCACATCGAGACCCTACGCTTGTCGAAGGGCTTTAGAACATAGTCGACGACGCCTAACTCGAATGCCTCGATGGCATGCTCGCGTAGGGCTGTAGCCAGCACGAACGCTGGTGCGCCGGGCTGCTTGACGAAGCGCTGGATGAGCTCCAGCCCGCTATTCTGCGAGCCGACGAGGTGGATGTCGACGAACACGACATCGAGGCTGAACGGCTCGGCATCCGTCACGAAGGAGACGGCGTCCTCGAACGTGCCCATCGCGCCCAGGACCGACGCAACGCCTGTGGCCTCGATCATTTCGACGAGGAAATTTCGCGCGACCCATTCGTCCTCCAGGACGAACACCTTGAGCTTCTGAGCAGGGCTCATCGCCTGCTTTCCCCTGGTACGTGTGCTGCGTAGGGGAGGCTCACGAGCGCCAGCGTGCCCGTCGGACCTCGCTTCAGCTCCAACGCTCCGCCGGGGCACGTCAGGTCGAGGCGGCGGCGGACGTTGGCAAGCCCCACCGCACCCGGTCGAGCACGAGCTTCGAGCCCAGGGCCGTTGTCCTCGACGGAGATCTCGAGGCGCTCCGGGGTCGGCATGTGCACGCGAACCGCGACGACACCCGTTTCGCTGGCTCGAAGCGCACCATGGACGATGGCGTTCTCGACGAGCGGCTGCAAGATGAGGCGCGGCACGCAAGCGCCGCGAGCATGCGCGTCGATATCCCAGTGGAAGGCAAGCTTCGAGCCGTGCCGAGCGGCCAGAATCTCACTGTAACGTTCGAGCCACTGGATTTCGTCGTCGATGGATTGGCACTCGCCGTGCGGCTCGAGCGCGTCGCGTAGCAGATCCGCAAGGCTGACGATCGTCCGCCGCGCCTTATCCACGTCCATTCCGACCAGCCCCGAGATCAAGTTGAGCGTGTTGAACAGGAAGTGGGGCTCCAGCTGACCACGGAGCCTGGCGAGCTCGCCCTGGGCTCGGAGCCGTGAGGCTTCGAGCTCGAGATTCTCTAGCTGCAAGGCACGCACCTTTTCCTGCTCGAGCACGCGAGGAAAGACGGCGGCAAGGGACCAGGCGCCAACGACCAGGGTGCTGATCACCGCTCCCATGCCGAAGCTACCCAACATCGTATCCGACGGAGGATCGAGATTGGAAAACTTGCGCGCCACCCTCGGGATCAAGCCGGACCAAAAACAGGCGCCAATCGTGCCTCCAACGAAAGCCGCAACGACCGCCCCGACCATCGCGCGCGAGACGATGCTCCTGGACCGACGAGCGAGGAGCCGGTCGACCACGAAGAGCAGGATCGGCACGAGCAGGAAGTTGGTCGCGCCTACCGCGAGCGGAAGCGGAACATCGCGTCCACTGCGGAGCACGCTCGCGACGGGGATCGCGTGCGCGAGAAAAAGCATGGCGACGAACCCTACCATTACCGTGGGTCTCGCCCATCGATTCGCCCAAGCTGGAAGCGAGCCCGGCGCCTTCGCGGTAGAGAGCTCAATCGATTCTGGAAGCGACATCTGCATGAGTGCTGCTCGACTATAGCGCGCCGTCAGCGCCCAAGTCGTAGGTTGATGGGGAGCGGCCAGCGGGGTGGTCTCGACGCCGCGGTGAGCACGATGCAGGAGCAACCGTTTTTCCGCCGCGCGGCGCTGGCGAACGGGTGGTTTCAGCAGCTGAGCCGCAGCCTGTTGGGTTCGCGGCCGACCATCGACCACGCTTCAGACGCGGATTTCGGCCCGCCACCGGCTGCTTGTCGCGCCAGACGTATCAGCC
Source organism: Deltaproteobacteria bacterium (assembly GCA_043747815.1). Classification (GTDB taxonomy): domain Bacteria; phylum Myxococcota_A; class Polyangia; order Polyangiales; family Polyangiaceae; genus SZUA-265. The sequence continues at coordinate 25,673 of JAYTOL010000238.1, read as the reverse complement.
GTGCAACTTCAGCACATGCCCTTCCAACTACAGCGCGAGACCGCCGTGCACCTCAAAAGGACGCGGTATCCGTGGCGCCCACGAGCCGACGTCGGCGGCTATCTGCAGGTGCAAGGGCCCGACCATGGCCAGATGCCCGCGGTTCCATCCTTGCTCATGCCTGTCGAAGACAGCCTCGAAACGCTCGTGACCCGCGCGCAGCGTGGCGACAGGCGCGCGTTTGACGCGATCGTCCGCCAGTGCCTGCACTCCGCGTATTTAATCGCTATCGCGATCCTGGGGCGCCCCTCGGATGCGGAAGACGTGGCCCAGGACGCTCTGATCAAAGCGCTGGAGCGGATCGACACCTGCCGAGAGCCGAAGCTCTTTCGAAGCTGGATGTTCCAGATAGTCCGTAACCACGCTCGCAACTGGCGAGCTGGGCGCCGGCTCAGGGACGCCGCTCCCGTGGAGATGGCTCTGGAGCCCCCGCGCGAGGGACCGTGCCCCGACGCCCTAGCGTCGCGCTCCTCCGTGCTCGAGGCAATGCGCCTGATCAGCCCGATCGAGCGTGAGGTCGTCCTGCAGCACGATCTGGAGGGCAGGACGCACCCGGAGATTGCCGAGGCTCTCGCCATCTCCGTGGTGATGTCGCGACAACATTTGTTTCGAGCACGCCACAAGCTGCGGACGGCCCTCGACAAAACGCCGCGATGACCGCTTCGGAGCCATGGCACCGCTCGTCGAGGAAGCTGGGTGGAGCTAGAACGGAGCTAAAACGCCAGCCGTTCGCGTCTGGAGGGAGCCGACCTCATAGACAACGAGGCCCCAAGGGGGCGCGCCCCGCCCGCTTAGGTAGAATTTTAAGCTCACACTGCATGTTTGCGCACGGTGTCGTGTAGGAGTCAACAGGTGAACGCTAGGTGAAATCGCTCCCACGTGGCACCCTCCACGCCATGGTGTCTGTACGCTTCGCCCTTCTAGGCTCGTCACGCGACGACGAGAAACACCGTTTGCCGGGGTCCCCACGGCGGCCTGGCCAAGGTCCGTGGGGGGCAGGGGCGCTCGCGCGTTGCCTGGGTCTCGTGGCGCTCGGGTCATGTGCCTCTTTTGCGGCGCCCGACGACACCTTGTTCAATCCCATTTCGCCGGGGTCCGGTGGCACGGCTGGCGCTTCCACGACGCCACTGCCGGGGCCCGGCTCGTCGGGGGCATCGAGCGTTCCAGAGCCGCCTCCCGTGTATTCAGCGGGGGGTACGAGCCCGGTGGATCCAGGACCTCCGCCGGATGTCAGCCCGGAGCCGCCTCCGGTGGGGCCAGGGGCGCCACCGGAGGCTGGCGTGCCGCCACCCGATGTGCCGCCGCCCGATGTGCCGCCGCCCCTGGAACCCCCGGGCTGCTTGGGCGTGGCGCTCGAGCTCGACGGGGCGACCTACGCCAGCGTTCAACGGCTGGTCGACAACGATCTCACGCTCGAGGCCTGGATCCGAACGACGCAGTCGTTGCCCGGCGTCAACGCAGGCATGGGGCGCATCGTCTTCGACGGCGACATTGTCGGTATGGGTGACAACGACGATTTTGCCGCCACCGTCGTGAGCGACACGTTCGGCTTCGCCGTGGGCAATCCGAACACCTCGGTCCTCGGCCTCGTCCCCGTGACCACCGGGGCATGGGTGCACGTCGCCGCCACCCGGCAGGCGGGGAACGGTGCCGTACAGATCATCATCAATGGCGAGCTGCAGGGCGCCGGCGCAGCTTCCAATCGGAACCCGCTGGTGGCGCGCCCCGATCTCGCTTTCGGCGGCTTCTCGACGATGCGTAAATTCATCGGCACCATCGACGAGATCAAAGTCTGGAACATCGTGCGGAGCGTCGAGCAGATCTCGGCGAACATGCGCCGGCGCCCGGACCCAGCGGAAGCCGGCCTGGTGGGCTACTACTCCTTCGAAGACCAAGGCCCCCAGCAGACCGCCGATGGCTCTAGCTTCGCGAACACGGCAGCGCTGACGGGGAACCCGGTGTATGTGCCGTCCTCGGCGCTCTGCAATCCGCCGGCACCGTGACGCTCGCGAAACGTGGACGCCGCGGGAACGCCGGCGTCGCGAGCAGACGCCGATGACGCTGTAGTGGAGCGGCCGGCGTCTCTCCAAGCATTGGCGGTGAAACCTGAAGATGTTAGCGTCGCCTCGATGTGGACCTTCGAGCTTGACGCAGCGTGGCCGTCGTCGCTTCGCTCAGGTCACCGCAGGTCGTCATGGCGTCTCGAGCGTGCGCTGGCGGCGCTCGGGTTGGCAGCTTGCGCGCAGACGGGCTCGAAGGAGCTGTTCTCTAGAGTTGACGGACCGGAGCCCGCCGGCGTGGAACCTGGCAGCGTCGGCGGGATGGAGGGTGTCACGACTGCGGTCAGCTCACCGGGCGAGCAGGTGGCCAGCGGCCTGGGCCCGGTCTCGGCGCCCACACAAAATGTGCAAGCGCGCGACGACGTGGTGGACGCTGCTGGCGGGGCGCCGCGTCAACTTCCTCCGCCGAGCGACCCGGTGGGGATCGTCTTCGCCGATGCTGGGGCTGCATGCAGCTTGCCGGAAACGCAGGCGGCGGATGCGGTCCTATTTTCGGGTGCGCTCCGGGGTGAAGTGTGTCGCACGGCATCGGACCTGCCGTACGGCACGTTTTGGTTCGGTTACCAAGACGCTGAGCTCGGCCTGGCTCACCGGGTGGGGTTGCCGGGTTGCCACGCGGAGAGTTGCTCGCTTCATGTGCAAGGGCCCACGACATCTCTCGTGGGCTACTCGACGTATGGCGCTGGGGTTGGGTTTCCGATGGCCGCAAACAATGGCCCCATCGACGTGAGCCGTTTTGCGGGCATTCAATACTGGGCGCGGGGGACGATCGTCGGCACGCGGGGCCCGGGTTATTCGAATTCGCCGCAAATGCTCCTTTTGAAGCTCGTCACTGCGACGGAACGGCAGGGCGATGACTTCGGCATGTACTGCCGCATCGATCCCGTCGACTGGACGCTGTGCCGCCAGGAGCTCTCCGACCTGCGTAGAGACGGCTACGTTGCCACGCCAGATCCGACAACCGACCGGTTTGATGCCCAAAACCTGGTCAAGGTCCAGTTTGAGTTCCCACTTTATCTGGACCCGGTCGGGGCCGTCCCGACTCCAGTCAGCTTCGACGTCGAGCTAGCCGCCATCTCGTATTTTTGATCTGCCGCGGCGCCGCTACGTGACGTATCCAGTGATCAGCGCTTCGGCGAGCAGGCCCCAGCCGTCCGCTGCGACGAACAGCAAGAGCTTGAACGGCAGGCTGATCTGCATGGGGTTCATCATCTGCATGCCCAGGCCGATCAACACGTTGGCGACGACCAGGTCGATGACGAGAAAGGGCAGGTAGATGGCGAACCCCAGGGTAAACGCCTCGAGCAGCTCGGTCACGAGGAAGGCGGGCACGACCACCATCAGGTCGCTGTCCTTCACCTCGGCATCGGCGGGCCGCTTCTTCTTCGCCAGCTTGAGAAAGCGCTCCTTTTCCCTGTTGGAGGCGTTGTTGCTCAAGAACACGCGCAGGGGCTCGCGCACGGCCTCTATCGCACCCGAGATCAGCTCCGACGGGTCCGCGACCGATCGCCCGAGGAGCGGCTGCAGGCGATCCGCGACGCGGCTCCCCACGGGTGCCATGGCGATCAGGGTCAGGGCCGCGCTGAGCGCGAGCACCACGCTGCTCGACGGGACGCCCTGCGCGCCGATGGCTCCGCGAACGATCTGAAGCACCGTGGCGATCTTTACAAATGAGGTCAGCGCCATGAACGCGAAGGGCAAGAGCCCGACCAGCGCCAACACCAGCACTACCGACAGGGGCCGCCCGAGCACGTCGCTGTTCAAGGCGCGTCCCCGGCCTGGGCAGCGCCAGGGCTCTCCGCGCGGCCGCTCGATCGGCCCAGCGCCGCGCCGAGAACGGCCGCGAATCCCTGGGGCGGCTCCGCGTTTCTAAGCTCCGCTGCAGCACCCTCTGGCAACTGCCCGAGCTTGGCCAAGCCTGCTTCGCTCGAGCCGATGATCAGCACTTGGTCCATCACCCGCACGACGTACACCGAGCGGCGGGCTTCGAGGGGCAAGCGCGCCAACAGCTCGACGGGCCCCATCGACCGCCCAACGCCCGCGCGGCGCGCGGCATACAACACGAAAACAGCCAGCGCCGCGACGACGAACAGCGCGATGACGCTCTCGATCACATAGTTTTCGAGCGAAGTCACCGCGGGACCCTACTGCCCTCCCCGACGACGCGCAATCCGAGAGGCCGCGCCGGGCCGACCGCCGGCGGCGATGCGCTGCACCGAGTAGCGGCCGATCACGTTGCGCAGGCGCTGCAGCTGAGCCTCGCCGACACCCCCTCGGCAGGACAGCTCGGGCCTACCTCCCCGACGCACGGCGCGCAGCTCCGCATGCTCTATCTCTGGTTCCTGCACCACGTCGGCGATCTCATCGAGCAGGCCCTGCGGCATGCGACCCCGCCAAAAATGGGCCTCTCCGTTCCGGATTTTGACCACGAACAACTCTGTGCCACGGCGGATCGCGATCACGAGCGGGAGCAGAGCCAGGCCGAGCGCCCCGAGCAGGTAGACCCAGGTCATGCGGGCCCAATACCACCCCCCGCGCCGAGCGAGCACGACTTCGAGGACGTGTGCTATGGGTAGCCGCCAATGGCTCTAAAACGCCTGGACCACGTCAACGTCAGCACGTCGCGGCTCGCAGACCTCAAAGCCTTTTATTCCCAGGTATTAGGGCTGAATCCGGGCCCGAGGCCCAACTTCTCCTTTGGCGGCGCATGGATGTACTGCGGTGCGCACCCCGCGGTCCACTTGGTCGAGCGCGCCACGCTCGAGCCGACCACGGGTGATTTGCGGCTTCAGCATTTCGCTTTCGCGGCGGAAGACCTGGGGGCTTTTCTCGAACGATTGAAGCAGCTCGAGGTTCCCTACCGAGTGGGCATCGTCGAGGATTTCGAGCTGTGTCAAGTCAACCTGACCGATCCCGACGGCAACCACCTGCACATCGACTTCCCGCTGGCCGAGGCTCGGCGCCTCGGGGTCGAGCGCACCCCTCGCTGACCACCCTCGGGGAGGCGCTCGAAACGGGAGCCAGTTAGTGAAGACCGGCGGCCGGTACGGGGGAGTGGGCCGCGCTCGCCTTTGCTTCCCTCGAAGCGGTCGAGCAGATAACGTCCCCGCCAAATGTTTGGCTCCAAGAAGAAAGACGCCGCGTTCTTCGACGCCTTCTCCCGACATGCGGCGAAGAGCGTCGACGCCGCGCGGATGCTGGTCGAGCTCCTGAAGTTGCTGGCCGTCGGTAACGGTGCCGCAAAGAATGTGTACCGCTTGCCGGAAGACGAGAAGGCAGCACCCCAAGTGGGAGATCAGGCCAAGAGCCTATACGTCAAGATCAAGGAGGCCGAGACCGAAGCCGACGGCATCACCCACGACACCATCAAGCGGCTGCACGAGAACTGGATCACGCCCTTCGATCGTGACGATATCCACGCGCTGATTAGCCGGATGGATGACGTGCTCGATCTGATTGAAGCCGTCGCCGAGCGCATCGTGCTGTTCGAAGTCACCATGGCACCGCCGGAGGCCACCGAGCTGGCCGAGCTGCTCGTGCTGTCGTGCGAAGCTCAGGCCAAAGCCGTCGGGCTGCTCAACACGATGGCCCGAGCCCCGGAGATCCTGGAGTTGTGTGTGGAGGTGAACCGGCTGGAGAACGCCGCCGATCATGTGCACCGGCGAGCCATGGCCGAGCTCTTCAAGGCGGGCAACGACCCCTTGAAGGTGATGAAGTGGCGCGACATCCTGGACGGGCTAGAATCGGCTACGGATCGCTGCGAAGATGTGGCGAACATCCTGGAAGGGGTCGTGCTCGAATACGCATGACCGCCCTGATTCTCATCATCGGCCTGGCCCTGCTGTTCGACTTCATCAACGGCTTTCACGACGCGGCAAACAGCATCGCGACGGTGGTCTCCACGCGCGTGCTTTCGCCGAACGCTGCCGTGATCTGGGCGGCGTCCTTCAACTTCATCGCGTTTCTCCTGTTCGATACGCACGTCGCGGGTAACATCGCCAAGGGGGTCGACCCGGGCGTAGTGACGCTGGGGTTGGTCGCTTCCGGGCTCGTAGGCGCCGTGGTCTGGGACCTGCTCACGTGGTGGTGGGCCCTGCCGACGTCGTCCTCGCATGCGTTGCTCGGTGGGCTGGCGGGAGCAGCCGTCGTCAAGGGCGGCATCCACTCGCTGGATCTGGCCTTTTTTGGCAAGACGGCGCTGTTCATCTTCATCGCGCCATTGCTCGGCAGCGCGCTGGGCTTCGGGCTGATGAAGCTCATGATCTGGTTCTACGGCAACCGCTCGCAACGCGGGATCGACCGCACCTTTCGTCGCCTGCAGCTGGTCTCGGCGGCGCTGTATTCACTCGGGCATGGCGGCAACGACGCTCAGAAGACGATGGGCATCATCGTGGCGGCGCTGATCGCCAACCAACAGCTCATGGTGGCAGGTCCGGGAGAGCAGCAACACATCCCCTTCTGGGTGGTGATCAGCTGCCACGCCGCCATGGGGCTCGGAACGCTGAGCGGCGGTTGGCGCATCGTCAAGACCATGGGCATGAAGATCACGAAGCTCGCGCCCGTCGGCGGCTTTTGCGCCGAGACGGCCGGGGCCGCTACGCTGTTCATGGCGACGGGGCTGGGCATCCCCGTGTCCACCACGCAGACCATCACGGGCGCCATCGTCGGCGTCGGGACGGTACGCAAGCTGTCAGCGGTGCGCTGGGGCGTCGCCGGGCGGGTGGTCTGGGCCTGGATTTTTACGGTGCCCGGCGCGGCCGCGATCAGCGCGGCGACCTTCCTCCTGTTGCGACTGCTCGGCGTCCCGGTCTGACGAGTGCCTCGCATGAACGCATCGGACGCGGAAGCGTGGCTGCGCTTCGATCGCGACCACGTCTGGCATCCGTACGCTTCGATGCCCAGCCGGGAGCCTCGGTACCTCGTGACCGGGGCCGAGGGTGTGTACCTGGAGCTGGCCGACGGGCGGCGTCTGATTGATGGGATCTCGTCCTGGTGGGCGGCCATCTTGGGGCACCGGCATCCGGGGCTGCTGCGCGCCGCGCACAGCCAGCTCGACAGCTTGCCGCATGTGATGTTCGGCGGGCTCACGCACGAGCCTGCAGTGCGGCTGGCCCAAGAGCTACTCAAGCTCGCGCCGCCTGGGTTGAGCCACGTTTTCTTCTGCGACTCCGGCTCGGTGAGCGTGGAGGTGGCGATGAAAATGGCCCTCCAGTTTCAGATCGCGCGCGGCGAGAACGGCCGCCACCGGTTCATTACCGTGCGCGGTGGCTACCACGGCGACACCTGGGGGGCGATGTCCGTGTGTGATCCAGAGCGGGGCATGCACGGCATGTTCAAAGGCGCGCTCCGTGAGCAGGTGTTTGCGCCAGCCCCAATTAGCCCCTTTGGCGCGGCGCTCGAGCCCGCCGACCTCGAGTCGCTGGAGCGCACCATCGCCGCCCACCAGCATGAGGCCTGCGCGCTGATCCTCGAGCCTATCGTGCAAAACGCCGGCGGCATGCGCTTCTACTCCGCCGACTATTTGAGAGGCGCCCGGCGCCTGTGCGACGAGCACGAAATATTATTGATCGCGGACGAGATCGCGACCGGCTTCGGCCGCACCGGCAAGCTGTTCGCCTGCGAGCACGCCGAGATCAGCCCGGATATCATGTGCCTCGGCAAAGCGCTGACGGGCGGCATGTTAGGCCTGGCGGCGACGTTAGCGGCGCCACGGGTGGCCGAGGGCATCAGCCTGGGCGGGCACGGGCGCTTCATGCACGGGCCCACCTTCATGGGCAACCCGCTCGCGTGCGCGGTCGCCCTGGGTGTGCTCGACGCGCTTTCGAGCTTTGACTGGCGCGCGCGAGTGCTGGAGATCGAAGCGCAGCTCAGGCGCGAGCTCGAGGGCTGCCGGCGCAGCGCGGCCGTGGCAGACGTCCGGGTGCTGGGAGGGATTGGGGTCATCGAGATGAAAAGCGAGCTCGATCTCTCCGCCGTCGTACCGTTTTTGGTGGAGCGAGGCGTATGGCTCAGGCCATTTGGCAAGCTGCTCTACGCCATGCCGCCCTACATCATCACGGATCGTCAGTTGTCGGAGCTGACCCTTGCGATGTGCGAAGTGGCGCACGGCGCTGTGGATCGAGCGCCCTCACTTCCCTGACGCCGTGGCGCCGGATGGGGCGGCCTCTTCAGGCATCACGATGATCGTGACGAAGCCCGCGCCGGTCCATTCGGTGAGGAAGCCTTTCAGATCGTTTTGCCGGAGCCCATGCGCGGGATCGAGCGTCAGCACCTGCCGCTTCTCAGGGTGGTAGCCGATAAACACCTCGTAGTGCGCAAGCGCCTCACCCGACGACAGCGGCTTGTGGACGCCGACGATCACGGGCCGGCCCTCGGCCAGCTCATGCGTGAGGTCGTTGAAGCTGCCGACAATCACATACGACGTGAAGCCGTGCTGCCGTGCGTAGTCCCTGAGCTCGACCGCGGCCAAGCCCTGCCCTGGAGCCTGGCGCAAGGCTCTATCGATGGCCTCGCGTTCGAGCGCCGCTGGCCCGTCAGGCTCGTAGTATCGCAGCACGGTGCTCAAGGCTGCCGAGCCACAATCCTTGATCCCTTTTTGACGCACCAGCGTGACTCGATCGACGCGGGTCCAGCCCGCGTCTGCCTCTACGGCCAGCGGCGTTACGTCCCGAGCGGAGCCCTTGTACGAGGCGCAGCCCAGGCCGCACACGGCCGCCAGCAGCAGAGACCTGGCCCAATAGAACGTGGGGGTCAAATCAGAATGACGATGAGGAGCACGACCAAGACCACGGTCAACGCAGAGGCACCGATCACGACGGTGTCGCCACCGCGGTAGCTCTGGGCCTTGCCGGATTGGGCCTCTTTCTCGGCATAGCGGGCCTTGTCGTCAGACGCGGTTTTGTCCGTGCTAGGGCTTACGGGCCGCGAGGTGACGTGACTCGCCTGCGTCCCACGCTGCCCCGCGGCCTTTACCATTGGCTGGTGCGCCGACGCTTGGGTCAGACTTGCCCGATGGTCGGGCGCCGCCGCGAGAGCGAGCGATGGAACACACAAGCCGGTCGCAAGTATAAGAGCGTACAATTGGCGCATCTACAGGTCCTCCTAATACCTCGATTCTATTGAATCGAGGGCAATGTAAAGGCAGTGCCGCGAATCAGATTTGGGGCTAGGCAGGTGACTTACGCCGCCCTCGCCCCGTCAGGGGCGGCGGAAGTTACCCATCGCTTCGATGGATTCGCGGCACTAGTGGTTTCGGCGGTCGCAAGCACTTTTGCACTAAGCGTGCCGTCGATGGCTGAAGGCGCTCACCCGCGCGGCCGCGGCGCCAAAGGACGCGGGATCCGTGGGTTATGCGGCGTGGGCGTGGGGAGAAGTCGTGAGGCGAGTTGCACCACCTCGCCAAGCCGCCCCGACCAGGTAAGAGGGCCGGTGCAGAATCGGGGACGACATCTCGTTGAGCCGCTCGAGCAATGCGCCTGGCACATGACCTGCTTTGAACACGCCGCGCAGCGTTGGTTGGAAAACGCCAGGTACGCCACGACCTCCCCGTGACAATATTGACTCATCCTGCGATGCAAGCCATCACCCGCCCCCTCCTTACCGTCTGGCAGTTGCTCAACGACACCTGGGACGAATTCTCGAAGTCCAGGGGTGACCTGTTGGCCGCCGCTCTGGCGTTTCATGCATTGCTCTCTATCGCGCCGCTCATCATCGTCGCCGTCGCGATCGCCGGGCTGGTGCTCGGGCAGTCGGCGGCGCATCAACAAGTCGCGCAGCTGCTGCGCGACACGCTCGGCGTGAAGAACGCCGCGACGGTCAATGCCTGGGTGGAGCAGGCCTATGAAGGTGGTGAGGTCGCCTCCGCCGTGGGCATCGGGTTGATGCTGTTCGCGGCCTCGCGGTTCGGTGAGCAGCTGCGGAGCGCGCTGAATCAAATCAACCGCATCGACGTGTTCATGGCCGAGGGGTTCCGCTCGAGCGTCAGTGACTACGTGCGGCGCAGGGTCTTTGCTTTTGGCGTGGTCGCTGCCTCGGGGCCGCTGCTCGTGGTGGTGGTCGCGTCGCGCACTCTGCTGACGGGTTTCCACACCCGACTATTTGGCGCGACGCCCTGGCAAGGGGTGATGGTCCAGCTCGCTCAGATCTTCGTGTCTCTCTTTGCCGTCGCGGGTACGTCTGCGCTGGTCTTCCGCTACCTGCCGGACACTCGCGTAGGATGGAAGAATGCGCTCGTCGGCGGAGCGCTGACCTCGGTCTTCTTCAACATCGGCAACGCCTTGGTCGGTCTGTACCTGGCACGGGCCAGCGTCGTCGCGGCGTACGGCGCAGCGGGCTCGTTGGTCGTCGTGCTTCTGTGGCTCTATTTCTCGTCACAGATGTTCTTGCTCGGTGCGCAGTTCACGCGGGTTTATGCGGTGCGCTACGGGCATGGGCTGCGTGAGGCAGAGCGGCGCGAGGTCGAGCACGCGGAGCACCTGGCACAAGCGGCGCGGCCCGCAGCCTAAAAATCGGGGACCGGACCCGCCGTGCACCTCGGAAGTTGCCGCGGGAGAAAGACCACGCCCAACCCCGCCGCTCGGGCAGGGTTGGGCATTGAAGCTAGTGAGGCGAGGTAAGCAGGCTAGGTAACGAGGTGAGGCTAGGTGTTTGACAGCGTCAGGGCACGACGCTCAAGCACTCCGAGGCACAGCTGAAAGCCGCGCCCGTACAGGATTTGTCGTCGATACAGTCGCTGCACTCGTCCACGTCACGCTGCTCGATATCCCCGGTATCGATGTTGTCCTCGCAACGATCTTGACAAGCTGAGACGTCATATCCGTCGTCAAAGCACTCGGCGTAACGATCACAGATACTCTGGCAGTCGATTTCCGCTTCAATTTCGTCCGCCGTGTCACAGCTGAACGCAAGTAGGAACCCGACTGGAACAAGCCATAGTTTATTCATGCAACACTCCGTGTTCGTCGGTATCCGAGCGCCAGGCAGCACGCTCGAAGAACGCGCTTGCTCCGCCGCACCGAGGAGGCGACGTGACTCGCCGGCGACCCCGGAGTTGCAACGGGTGTGCCACTGCCGGGCCAGGCCAGACGTCATCGAGCTGCCATCGCTCGACCACTCTTGGCCCGGCGCGTTCGCCGGTGCGCCGCGGGGCGAACTGTCGCAAGCGTCAATCCGGCAAACGGGTAAGTTCGGCCCTCACGGCAGCGCGGCGGCTGCAGGCTGCCACAGCGGAGCCGACACCGCGCTCGATCGAGTCAGCTCGGGCGGTGCCGGCCGCAGCGCCTCTCGCAGCTTCTCTCGCGTGGCGGGCGGCACGCCTTCAATCAACGCGGAGCGCTCTGCCGGCGAAAGCGGGGACCCCGCCGCCGAACCGTACTCGAGCCAATGCCGCCCATCCTCCGGGTCCCCGAGCGCCAAGAGCGTCGCCCCCCGGTAGAACCCGTAACGCGCACGCTCCTCGTCGTCATAACGACCGAGCTCTGCCTCCGTGTGCTCGAAGACCTGCGCAGCGTCTATGTAGCGCCCTTGCATGTAGAAATCTGCCCCTCGCTTCAGGGCGGAGCCCCCGCAGGCGCACCAAATCAGGCTGATGCCAACGAGAGCGGCGGGCCACGCCTTTGGAGCTCGGCACGCAGGGGCCGCTATTTGTCGTACGGGTCGACTTCTCCGAACGGAGCTCGTCATGAGCGCGCAGTGTATCGGCCGCATGGCGACCGGATATAGCAAGGCGGGTGCCAAGCATAAACTGACGAGCGCAGGCTCGTCATGGCATGGAACGCGCAGAACGAGGCGCGTAATGCCAGCTTCAATCCACGTCTTATCCGGGCCGGGAGCGATATTGCCCCACTGTTCGAGCTCGGGGGTTGGAGGTCGTTCTTGGAAACGCGCCCGGAGGTAACCCATGACGAGCGTTGACGCGGACCTCACACGGGAGGTGGAGAAGAGTCGAGAGCTGGAGCTCGAGCGGGCGCGCTTGCTCGAAGCCGAGCACGAGGCTGCAGCCCGCGCTGCAGCGGCGCATGAACACCTCGGGCGTTTGCAGCGCGTGACCTCCGCGCTGTCGGAGGCTGTGGCAGTATTCGACGTGTGCGGCGTGTTGCACGCCGATATCGCGGACGCGGTCGGGGCAAGGCGCACGTGCCTGGCTCTGGCGAGAGAAGAGGGCCGCCCACTATCGCTCATCGGGGATGGCGTGCAGGCGATCGGTACCGAGTCGAGCGACAGGGCGGATGAGCGAACCGACCCGACGCTGCTGCTCGAAGCCGCGTATGCCGGCGGCACGGCCTTGTGGCCCAGGCCGCCCTCTCTGCTGGTCGCGCTGCCTCTAGCCCTCGGCTCGCGGCGCATCGGCGCCGTGCTCTTCGAGCTGCATCAGCCGCGTGAGCTCACGCCGGCCGATCGTGCCCTGTTCGAGGACGTGACCCGACAGCTAGCGTTGGCGCTCGACCGGGCCAGGATGTACGAGCTCGCCAACCAAGAGAGAGCGCGCGCCGAAGAGGCCAACCAAGCCAAAGACGAGTTCTTGGCCATGCTCGGCCACGAGCTGCGCAACCCGCTCGCGCCAATGTTGACCGCGATCACCCTGATGCGCAGCCGCCTCGGCGAGGTGGCGCTGAAGGAACGCTCGATCATCGAGCGGCAGCTCAACCACATGGTTCGGCTCGTGGATGATCTGCTCGACATCTCGCGTATCACGCGCGGCTCGCTCAAGCTCTCCCGTAAGCCGGTCGAGCTCTACGAAGTGGTGCGCCGGGCGGTAGAGATGGCAAGCCCCATGCTCGATGAGCGCGGCCATCAGCTCACCGTCAGCGTGCCTCGAGCAGGGGTGCGGGTGGAGGTGGACACCTATCGCATCGCGCAGGCGGTGGCCCACCTGCTGATGAACGCTGCCAAGTACACCCCCAATGGCGGCTGCGTCGAGGTCAGCGCGGCGCTACGCGGGTCCGAAGTGGTGCTCAGCGTGCTGGATGACGGCATCGGCCTCGACAGCACGCTGCTCGGTCGCGTATTTGAGCCCTTCGTGCAACGGCAGCAGGCGCTCGATCGCTCGAAGGGCGGCCTCGGGTTGGGTCTGACAATCGCGCGGCGCCTGGTCGAGCTGCATGGGGGCCAGGTGACCGCCAGCAGCCCTGGCGTTGGCGGGGGCAGCACCTTCAACATCGAGCTGTCGCTCGCCGGGCCTCCGAGCGAGCGCTCGGCGCTACCGGGCCCGCGGGACTGCACGCCCATTTCTTGGAGTTGCCCGGCGTCCGAGGCCCGTTCGACCGTCTCCCAAGCCCAGGCGGAGTCCGCCGCTCACGCCTCCTCATTGACTCGCGGCGTTCGGGTGCTGGTGGTCGATGACAACGTGGACGCCGCTGAAATGCTCGGGGAGGCGTTGCGGATCAGCGGGCACGTCGTGTGTATCGCTCACGACGGGCCCACGGCGCTGTCGCTCGTGGACGACTTTCGGCCCGAGCTCGCTTTGCTCGACATCGGCTTGCCAGTGATGGACGGCTTCGATCTGGCGAAGCGCTTGAGAGCGCGGTTGAACGGCGACGCGCCCATGTTCGTCGCGGTGACGGGCTACGGGCAGCCCGCCGATCGCGCACGCACCAAGCAGGTCGGCTTCGACGAGCACCTGGTCAAGCCCGTGGATCTGGCTCGGCTGAATGCCATCGTGCGGCGCGCGGCGCGGCGCTCCGCACCCTCTTGAACGGCGCGGGCGCCAGGCGCGCTCACGCCTCGCCCAGCGAGGCCGGAGCAGGCGCCGTCGCGCTCGGCCGAGCACAAGGCTGCGCTTCGACGCGCTGGCGTGATGCGGTCTGCCGTGCGCAGTGAGCTCAGCTGCCGCGTCCGCCGGCCACGCTCGCGCGCGCCAAGCGGGCTGGCAACACGCGGCCCAGGGTAACTCGCACGTCGTGCGCCAGGCCGTCGTCGACCAGGCGCACGTAGCCCTCCGACGAGACCTTGCCATCGATTTCTAGGCGCACCACGCCCTGCGAGACTTGGTCGGGATTGTCGACGCTGATCCGATACTCCGCCTGCCCATAGCGGTAGTTGACCTCGAACGAGGGCCAGTGGCTCGGGATACACGGCGCCATCGCCAAGGTGTTTCCCCGGCGGCGCACGCCGAGCACGTGCTCGAGCACGATGCGGTACATCCAGCCCGCCGAGCCGGTGTACCAGGTCCACCCGCCGCGGCCCTTGTGGCCGCTATCAGAATAGACGTCAGCCGCCACTACGTAAGGCTCCACGCGATAACGTTGGATGCCTTCGGGGGTGTCCCCGTGACGAATGGGGTTGAGCAGGGCGAGCAGGGCTCCAGCACGGTCGCCAGCGCCGAGCAGGGTCAGCGCCAACACCGTCCACAACACGCCATGCGTATATTGGCCGCCGTTCTCGCGAATGCCGCGCGGGTAGGATTGGATGTACCCCGGATCGGGCCGAGTGTGCTCAAAGGGCGGAGCCAAGAGCTTCATCAGCTTGTCTTCTGCGTCCACGAGCCGCGCCTCTGACGCGGCCACGGCGGTCGCTGCGCGCTCCGGATCGCCGATACCCGCGATCACCGACCAGGACTGCGCTATCGCGTCGATCGAGCACTCGGAGTTGTCCCGCGAGCCGAGCGGCGTGCCGTCGTCGAAATAGCCCCGCCGATACCATTGCCCGTCCCATGCGTGCTCGTCCACGGCCCGGGCCAGGCGGCTCAGCTGTTCCTTGCACCACTTCTCTCGCTCGCGGTCACCGCGCACCAGCGCGATGGGCGCAAATTCGCCCAGCGTCTTGGCCAAGAACCACGCCAGCCAGACGCTCTCCCCCTTGCCCTCATGACCGACGCGGTTCATGCCGTCGTTCCAGTCGCCGCCGCGCATGGTCGGCAGACCGTGAGGGCCCGAGGTCGCGCCCACATCTAACGCGCGGACGCAGTGCTCGTAGAGCGAGGCCTTGATTTCGGAGACGCCGGGCGAGCTGAACAGATCCTCTTCGCCCGGGCCGAGCGAGCGCTCGGTCAAGAACGGCAGGGATTCGTCCAAAATCGCGCGATCTCCAGTGATGCGCACGTACTCCGCCGTAACGTAGGGCAGCCACAACATGTCATCGGAGCAACGCGTGCGCAGGCCCCCGCCCGTCTCTTCATGCCACCAGTGTTGCACGTCCCCCTCGACGAATTGATGAGCCGCAGAGCGCAGCAGGTGCTCGCGCGCGATGGCCGGACGAGAGTGAATCGCCGCCAGCACGTCTTGCAGCTGATCCCGGAAACCGTAGGCGCCGCTCGACTGATAGAAGCCGGTGCGGCCCCACAGGCGGCTGCTCACGGATTGATACAATAACCAATGGTTTTGCAGCACGTCGAGGGCGCGGTCGGGCGTCTTGATCTGCACCGCCCCCGTAAGCTCCTTCCACACGCCCTGCGCGCGCTCGAGCGCGTCGTTCACGACGTCCATGCTGCGATACTTGCGGCTCTGGTGGTGAGCCTGGTCGAGCGACTCGGCTTGACCCAACACAAACGCGAGCTCGATGCTCTGGCCCGGGGCGAGCTCGATCGCGACGTGTAAACCGGCGCACGGATCCAGGCCGGAACCCACGCTACCGGACAGCTGCGTGCGAGCCAGCGCCTCCGGAGCCTCTCGGCAGCCGGCGGCTCCAAAAAACTCTTCCCGGTCAGAGGTCAGGCTGAGCACGGCGCCGGTGGTGGTGAAGAACGCGCGGTGCGCCGGGAAAACCCCGAGCGGATTGGAGGCAAAGAGCGTGCTCTTCGCCTCGTCGGTGCTCGACGAGATCGAGGTCCGGCTGCTCTCCCGGCTCGAGCCCAGTACCCACTCGACCAGCGCGAACAGCGACAGCCGGCGCGCTCTGGGCGCCAGGTTCTGCAGGCGCAGGCGCGAGAACTTCACCGCTTCCGTGGCGTGGACGAAGAGCGTGAGCTCGTGCCGCAGCGCGCGGCGCGTGTGCTCGAACTGGCTGTAGCCCTGGCCGTGCTTGACCAGGAAATGCGCGTCACCGCCGAGCGGCTTGGGCGTAGCAGACCAGAACGAGCCGTCCTGCTCGTCACGGATGTAGAAGAGCTCGCCGGAGGGGTCGCTCACGGCGTCGTTGTTCCACGGCGTCAGGCGATGCCGTTGGCTGTTCTCGAACCAGCTGAAGCTGCTCCCCACCTCCGAGACCAAGCTGCCGAAATGCGCGTTGGCCATCACGTTGCACCAGGGCAGCGGCGTGACGCTGCCTGGCGCGAGAGCGATCACGTACTCGCGCCCATCCGCTCCAAACCCCCCAAGCCCGTTGTCAAACGTGAGCTCTGGGCGCGGGGGTGGCGGTGCCTCCAAGCCGGGGAGGGGCGGCCCTGCCGGGAGCGCAAGGCTCGGTGGCAGCGGCCGAGCGGTGGCGGCTCGGCGCAGCTGGCGCGCCAACGACCCCTGCGAGGCGCGCAGCACCACGCGCGCAGCGCACAGGCAGAGCTCGCGCTCCTCCTCGCTCATCTGGTCGGAGCGCCGCAGGAACACGCCGCCGCGCTGGTCGATCTCGGCTTGCCGGATCAAGTCGCGCAGGGTGTCGTGAGCCGGTTGCAGGTACCCGCTGGGCTCGTCGTTGATGATGACCAGGTCGCTGATGAAGCCGTTCAGCCGCCAGAACTCGTGGGCCAAGATCAGGTCCCGGCAGAGCTCCGCGAAATCTGCGTGATCTATCCGGCACAGCACGATGGGTAAATCGCCGGAGATGCCCTGGGCCCAGAGCGCCGCCGTACCGCGCGTCGTGTTGCTGGCAGGGGGCGCGCCCGCTCGCAGGGCGGGATGCGGAAAGATGACGGCCGAGAGCAGGCGTTGGAAGCGATGCACTTCGGTGGGGGTGATGCCGAGGTGGCGGAGCTCCACGCGCACGCCCGCCCAGCCGAGCTCGAGCGCGCGAGCGATGCTGTGCTGCGCGGAGTAGGTCTCGATCAGACCGAGCACTTCCTCACGCGTCGAGCCGAGGCCCGTGGTCAGCGTCAGGCGCGCCGTGGCGCCGGGGGCCAAACGCACGCTGCGACGCAGCGCGAGCGCCGGATCGAGGACGTTGCCCGTCTGCTTGGCAAGCGGCGCGTCGCTCCGGAGCGCCTCGGGATCGACGGGGCTATTGCCTCTGCCGAGGAAGTGGCTGCGAGAGCAGTCGAAATCGAGCGGCCCGAAGCCGTCGCCCTCACCCATCAACATCTGCACCATCCACACCTCGGCTTCTCCGAGCAGGCGTGGGCGGCGTTTGGCGAGCAAGGCGGAGCGTTCGGGCAGGGCTTCGGTCTCCACGAACATGTTGCCGAAGGCTCGGTGTGCCACGTCGGCTCCGCGCGGCGCGAGCACCACCTCGCTGTAGCTCGTCACTTCCAGCTCGACCGGGCTCTCTCCCTGGTTGGTTAGCGTGACTCGGCGCACCTCGACGGCGTGCTCCGGCGACAAGGCCACCTCGGTCACCGTCTGGATGTCGCCGTCCTTGCGGTGGAACTCGACGCGATCGATCGAGAAGGTCACGTTGTAGAAATTGGGCTCCGCGCGCGTCGGTTGGTATGCCGCGGACCAGACGCGATCCTGCGTGCGGTTCTTGATGTAGAGATAAATCCCGCCCGCCTCGAGCAGAGGGTCCTCTCGGAAGCGGTTGACGTCCAAACCTTTCCAGGTGGTCACCCCCGCCCCCGTGGCGGTCACGACCGAGGAGAGCTCGCCGTGACCCAAGAGGTGAACGCGCATGGGCCCCGCTCCTCGCAAGCCCACGTGCTCGACCACGTCCGCCCGTGGCTCGACGCGCGCCGCCGTCGGCATCACCGTCGCGGGTGTTGCGGGCTTCGGCGCCACGAGCGGCACGCGCTCCTCGAGCAGCAGCTCCGTCGCCTTGATGCGCGGATCGTTGTGAAAGCGACGCTGCATGGGCCCGCCCTGCAAGATGTTGTCGAGCGCCACCAGGATCATGCCCTGATGATGCGCCATGAACGCCTTCACCACGACGCCGCGGCGCCCCGGCGGAACGTGCTCCGGGCTGTAGTCGATGGACTCGTAAAACCCGTACGGACCGTCCAAGCCCTCCTTCTCGAGCGCGCGCAGGTTCTTGCAGATCAGGTCCGGACGCACCATCCCCGCCAGGATCGTGGCGTACGGGGTGATCACCAGATCTTCGCCGAGCCCCGCCTTGAGCCCCAAGCCGGGCACACCAAAGGCTCGGTACTGGTAGGTCATGCGCAGGTCCATCACGTTGTACGCGCCCTCGGAGATACCCCAGGGCACCCCGTGCTCCGCCGCGTAACCGCGCTGGCGCTCGATGGCCGCGTGGTAGGCCTCGTCGAGTAGGGTATTTTCGTTGTTGCGCGTACACAAGAGCGGCATCAGGTACTCGAACATCGAGCCGCTCCACGAGAGCAGCGCTCGGCCGCCTGGCGTGGTCGCCCTGGGCCGCCCGAGCCGGAACCAGTGGCTCTGTGGCGCGTCGCCCTTGGCGATACAGAAGAGGCTCGCCAGGCGCGCTTCGGAGGCCAGCAAGTCATAGTGCGACGGGTCGAGTCGGGCGCTGCTCACGTTATACCCGATCGCGAACAGCTCGCGGTCTGCGTCGAGCAGAAAGCGGAAGTTCATGGCGTCCGCCAGAGCGCCCGCGCGAGCGCCGATCTGTTCGAGCCCGAGCAGGAGCTCCTGGCAAGCATCGGCGCCGAGCTCTACGTTCCGGAGCAGCGTGTCTAGATCGCGCTGGCACAGCCCCCGCTCCTCCGGCGAAAGGCTGGCAGCCGAGAGCACGTGTTCTACCTCCTCCGCGAGCTCGACCGCCCGTGAGCGCATGAGCACGACTGCGGACGGGCTGTCTGCTCGCTGAAGACACTCCGCTAGCCCCGCCGCCGGGGCTGACAGCTCGGTCACCGCGGAGAGGCGCGACAGCTGCGCCGAAGCCCGCAAGCCCGGCGCGAGCGCGTCGACCTCCGCGAGTGCCACAGCCAACGTGGCCTCCGCGCTCTCGAGCCATTGGCTCGCGTCCTTGCCGAGCCAACGCCCCCATATGCTGGCGCGGCAGAGCGTGAGCCGATCGCGGAGCGTGGCCAGCGCGGCGATCAGCTCATGCGGCGGCAGCGCTGAGCCTCCGAGGCTGGTCAGATGCGCGTCGAGAGCGGCGAGCTCTTTGCCCGCCTCGACCTTGAGCGCCTCGGGGAGGGGGGGGTCCGCGTCCTGCTTGCCGCTGCTCGGGGCGTCCGCGCTGGCTACCGCGGCGCGGCCGAGCCCATCGAGCGCGAGCCGAACGCTGTCCTGAACCGCCTGTACGAGGCTCGTCGAGACCAGCGGCAGCCGCGACAACTCCGCGCAGCCTTCACGCAGAGTCCACAGGTAGGCCGCCAGGTTCCCGCTGTCGACGGTGGAGACGTACTGCGGCTCGAGCGGACGCAGCGTCGTCGTGTCGTACCAATTGAGGATGTGGCCCTCGCGTTTTTCCAGGCCTTCCAGCGTAGTCAACGTCTGCTCCAGCCGCTCGGAGCACTGGCGCAGGCTGATGTAGCCAAAATCGCGAGCGCTGAGCACGCTGAGCAGGTAGAGCCCCATGTTGGTGGGGGACGTGCGGTGAGCGGTCTCCCCCCGCGGGTCCTCCTGGTAGTTGTCGGGCGGCAAGAAATTGTCCTCGGCCGTGACGAAGACCTCGAAAAATCGCCAGGTCTTACGCGCCACGAGCCGGAGCGAGCGTCGATCTGCCTCGGCCAGGTCCTGGATGCGGCGAGGGCGCGCAGGAGGACGCGATAACCAGCGATCGACGGCCGGCGCAGCGGCCCACGCGAGCAGCACCGGCAAGGCCAAAATCCAGCTATCCGAGCCAGTCAGCAGCAAGAGCAGGAACACCCCGACGCACGCGGCGCTCCCGAGCCACATGCGCGGGCGGGCCCGCGAGCGCGTACCGGCCTGCGACGACTGGCGCATCGCCGTCCACTCCAAGAGGTGCTCCTTGCTGACGAAGAGCCGATGCAGCGATCGCACGATGGCATCCAGCGAGACCCAGGCTTGATCCAACGTGAACACCAGGTTCAAGAGCACCTGTGGAGCGTTGGTCTTTAGATCGCCACCGAGCGACCCGGCGCTCGGGCGAGCAGCGCTCGTCGATTCACGCACTAGGGACAAGATGAGCCGCGCGCAGAGCGGCACGATGAAGACGGCCGCTACGACCATCGCCGCGGCGCTGGCGACCCGCTCGTGAATGAACCAGCTCACCACCAACAGGGCAACGATCGCCGGCCCGAGCAAGCTGCGGCGCAGATTATCGACGATCTTCCAAGCGTCGATCAGCGACAGGTCGTTGGCGCGGCTCCCGTCTGCCGCCGGCATGCGCGGCGCGAGCCAAGGCAAGAGCTGCCAGTCGCCGCGCACCCAGCGATGCTGGCGCCCCACCTGAACGTCGTACGACGCGGGTTGCTCGTCCAAGACTTCGATGTCCGTGGCCAGCGCCGAACGAGCATAAATGCCCTCGAACAAATCGTGACTGAGCAGACGGTTTTCGGGCACGCGCCCTGCCAGGGCACTTTGGAAGGCGTCGACGTCATAGATGCCTTTGCCGACGTAAGAGCCCTGGTCAAACAGATCCTGGTAAATGTCGGAGACGGCCGTCGTGTACGGGTCAATGCCCGAAGGGCCGCTGAGGATCGCTGCGAAACGCGTCTTGCGCGAGCTCGCCGGCAGGGTGCCGACCCGCGGCTGGATGATGGCGTGGCCACGCACCACGCGCGCCGTGCTCACGTCGAGCTCGGGCACGTTCAGTGGGTGAGCTAGGGTGGCCACCAGCTTGCGCCCGGTGTCGCGCGGCAGATCGGTGTCGGCGTCCAGTGTGATCACGTAGCGGATGCTAGGAAACAGCGCCCTGGGCGCGAGAATGCGCGAAAATGTCGTGCCCTCGTCCCCCCGCAGCAGGCGGTTCAGCTCCTCCAGCTTGCCGCGCTTGCGCTCCCAACCCATGTAGCAGCGTTCGATGGGGTTATACACGCGGCGCCGGTGTAAGAGCCAATGCCGCTCGGTCTCGTGTTTACCCCGCCCGTTGAGCTGCGCGAGCTTGTCCTCGAGTCGCCCGAGCAGCTCGTCATCGCCCTCCACCCGCTCGGCAGGCGCATCCGTAAAATCCGTGAGCAGCGCGAAGTAGAGGTTTTCATCGGGGTTGCCGAGCGAGCGAACCAGCAGGTCCTCGATCAGCTGATCGACGCTCGCCGCGCTGTCGATCAGCGCCGGCACCACGACCAGGGTGCGGTGCCCTCGGGGGATGCCGGACGAGAAGTCGAGCTTGCTGAGCAGGCGCGGCGGCAACACGGTGACCACGAAGCTGCTGACGAGCGCGAGCGAGACCTCGCTCGCGGGCAGCGCGAACAGGAGGAGCACCACCGGCAACGGCCAGATCGGCAAACCCGTGTCGCTCCAGGCGCGGGCAGCAGCCCAGACGAGCAACCCTGTAAACAGCGCGAGCGCGCCGAAATAGAAGGTCTCAGGGTGTAAGCGGATGGCTCTGACCACGAGCGCGCGTAAGCTCGGCCGATAGCCGACCCCGCGCTCGAGCTCCGCCCGCCCCGCGTCGAGCAGGTAATATCCGACGTGCCTCAGGACGGGCCGGCTCCCTTTGGCGCTCGGGGCGCGACTCAGCTCGAGCGCGCGCTCGGCCACGCTGACTTCATCGAGTCGACCGCGGCGAGCCAGGTCCTCCACGGCGTGGCGACAGCGATCCCGCGTGCGCTTGTCGCTCTCGGGGTAGGCCCCCGAGGGATCGCGGCGCAGCACCTTCTCGACCTCGCTGGTGCGCTCGAAAAATTCGTCCCAGTCCATGGCGGACACCGCCCGCATGCTGGTGATCGCGTTGCCGACGGAGACCTGGTCAGCCGCCAAGCGCAGGTGCTCGCGACGGGTCAGCTCATCCGGGGTGGTGCCCATCGCGGCGCAGCGCTTCGCCACCCACTCCCGCGCGGGCTCGAGCGGGGCGTCGTGCTCGCGGAGGCGCCTGAGGAGCTGCACCAAGAACGCGGCGGAGACCTGCTTCTGGCTCCGCTCGAGCTCCACCAGACAGGCGCCGAGGCCCGCGCGGGTTTGCCCAGCCGAGAGCAGGCGGCTCGCCCAGGTGTCGGCGCGCTCTCGGTCCTCGGCGTAGGCCTCGGAGGCAGCCAGCGCGCCGACCGTGAGGATTAGCCCGAGCCGCAGCATGATGGGCACCGCCCACAGCTCGCCGATGGTGAGCCGCTCGACGGTCTGATAGCTCAGCACGAAGGTCGAGAGCGTGTCCAGATCGACGCGCACGTCGGTGTGCCTCAAGTAGTCGAGGCACAGGCCATAGACGCGCGGGTGGCCCTGCATCGAGCCGAGCGTGAGGCGAGGCAGCTCTATCAGGTAGCCAAACGGGAGGTCCTCCGCGATCTCCCGCAGCTGATCCTCGACGACGTTGGCGTTATCGAGCAGCCACTCCTCCGCGGGGGAAGGCTCGCGCCGGTTCTTCGCGTCGCGCGTGAGGACGTCATAAGCCTCGTAGATGCGTTCACGGGCCTTGGTGAAGCGCCGCCGCAGCGGACCTGGCGTGAGCGCCGTGGACGGCTTGCCGTGCGACAGCGCGAGCTCTACCGCGTGCGCGACGAGGTGCTCGCGCGTGTAAAGCTCGCCTCGGAGATGAGCGGGCTCGTCCCAGCTGAGGATCTCGCTGAGGCCGGGGCAGGCCATCGCGGAAGTAGGCAGGAGGCTGTGATGCTCAGCCTCCTGGATCACGAGGTGACACCGCCGGGCACCGCCTTGGGCATCCGACGATCCGGCACCTTGCGCGGAAGGACGGCGACGAGGTTGGCGGCCCGTTGCTCGATGCGGTGGAGCCACCCGCCGTTGGCGAGGCACCAGTCTGACGGTTGCTGGACACACCAAGCGAACGCCTCGTCGGCGTGCGTGCGGCAGTCCCCGCGGCCCCCACAGATGGGGCACGGAGTCGCGCCGGATACCCGATTCCAGTCGCCGTCGGGGTTCGTCTCTGCAAGGTTAGAACGCATAGGGGTAAATTCCTTCTGCCCCCACGCCGAGGTCGGCCTCCGTGGCGGGGTTGCTGGCTGACCCAGCACTTTGCAGCCATCATGCCAGTTTGCCGCAGACCTGATTGTTCCAGCGTCGGCTCATTTCCGAAAGTGCGGCCCTACCATTTTGTCTCACTTCGGCAGAACGCCGCGCCGCGACATGGACTTCGCAGCCGGCGTGCGTTCCCTCAGCGCGACGACGCCAGGCGGTTGAGCACCGCAGGCGCCGGCTGGCAGGCGCGGGCTGCTCGGCGGACGCCCCGAGCAGCTGCTGAAAAGCGCGCGGTAGTGCACCATCGCCTGCCGCAGCTCTTCGGTGTTGGCTGGCTCGGCAACGGTCGCCATGGGCGAGCGCCTGGGCAGCCCGGTAGTGCTGGATCCGCCGCAGATCGACGGACAGGTCGGCTGCGGTCTGCTCGAAGTCTTCTGCCGGATAACCCAGGGTGTGCATGGTCTTCGCGACCAGCTCGTGAGCATATTGAGGCGACATAGCCTCGCGAAAGTACGCCTCCGCTGCGTCGTCCTGCTCGATCACCGGGTGGCGTGCTGCTTGCACCTGCTGCGCGACATGCCCATCAAAACAGCAGTAATCCCCATCCTCGGCGCGGGTGCCGCCCTCGCGATCATCGGGTTCGTGGCAGCGCGGCGCGAGCTGCCAAACCAGCGGCTTTTCGCGCGCGGTACTAAGGCTGTGAAGGCTGTGCAGGCTGTGCAAGCTGCGATGACTGACAGCGGCACCGAGCTCGACCGCTCGCGCGCGACGGCTCACGCGCGTCGGAGCCCCACCACGCTGGCAGCGGGCTGGATCAACGCCGCCGAGCTGCCTCACGATACGGTTTTGCCCATTGCCTTCTGGGACGCTGCTGCGGAGCTCGACGCCGACGATGAGGCGCACCGCCGCGCGTCGCTTTCGGAGAGCCAGGACGCCTACGACACGTTCGACGCGGATGAGCTGAGCGCCGAGTGGCTCACCCGGGCGACGCAATCGCCCCCCGGTGATGAGTTTGACGTCCTGGACGACCCCGCCGAAATTGCGGCGGATTCAATGTCCATGATCAGCGAAGCCTCGCGCTCCGCAGCCTCCCGCGACTTGACCGATGCGGACGAGGAAGACGAAGACCGCGCCTGAGCGCGCTTTGCGTCAGCGCTTTTGCGGCCGCTCTCGCCGGGGCAAATGGGCCAGGCGAGCGAAATTGTCACGTCAACCCCAGAGTTGCTTCAGGTGCGAAACGGGAAGCGTTCGTCCGCAGGCATGGGCATTGCTTCGGAGCTTTTGATCCGAGGTTCTGCGCGCCAGGTGGGTGTGGCGGGCGTGCCACGGTCGGAGAACAAATGAGAAACGGAGGACCAGATGAACGAGCAGAACCAGGGAAGCCGCCAACCCGGTGAGGAGATGAAGCAGTCTCAGGGCCAGGATAGCCAGGGCAGCGTCGAGGGCGAAGGCAGCTACACGGGTACCCGGCGCTACAACGAGCACCTCAAAAAGCACATCGAGACTCAGAACACCGAGGAGCTGGCCGAGAAGGCAAAGCAGGCCCTCGAGAGTGATGAGCGCGAGGAGCTCGAAGAGGCAGAGCGCCGCGCCAAGCGCGGTCCAAAGCCGCTCGGTCCCGACTAGCGGCAACTCAAAGTAGCCGGGCGAGCCCGCCCCGCATCGACGGCTGCGCTTTCGCGGGAGAGCGCAGCCGTTTTCGTAACAAAGGAATCAGCATGCGCTCACCCGACACGATCCAGAAGCCAGAGGGCGACGACGCGGCGCCGAAACACGGTGCCATTGGCCATCTGAGCGCGGACGACGAGCTCCAACAGGCAGTGTGCGGCGCCCTGATCGAGGACGCCAGGCTCGACAGCAGTGGCATCGGCGTGCGTGTATCAAATGACAATACGGTGATCCTCGCCGGCACTGTAAAGACCCGCGACGCCTGGCTACGCGCGTTCGAGCTCGCACGCAAACAACCCGGCGTCAGCAGCGTGCAGGCCGACGAGCTTCACGTGGCCGGCGAGTAGTCCTGCCGGCAGGGCGGGATTCCCCAAATGTGGCGTACATGTAGCACCTCTACGCCCAAGCGTTGGCACGTCCCGCTGTGAAAGCGCGAATTTGCACGCTTCGTCGCCTTGAGCCCTGGGTTGGCATCCCGCTTGCGATGGACTCGAAATCGCCGAGCTCCAGCGCCGCTCAACGATGCGCCGGATCTGTGAAGCGCCGGAGCGGATCGTGTTCACGACCGCTGTGCGAGCGAGGCGAGCTCGCCCTGTGAACCTGCGAGAGCGGAGGCCGCGGCTTCCGCCACGTTGACAACCACTACGTTCGACTCAAGGAGAAATAAAATGCGCGGAATATACCGAGGGATTTCTGCGTTGCTCGTCGCAACCGCTATGTATGCGTGCGGCGGCGGCCAGCTCAACCAAGCGCGTGTCACCGAGGTCCAGGGGGCCATGCGCGCCGCCGAGGAGGTGGGTGCCAATGACCAGCCCAAGGCGTCGCTCCACCTGCAGCTCGCGCGCGACGAGATGAACGAGGCCAACCGGCTCGCGAAAGACGGGGACGAAGAGAATGCGTCGCTGCTGCTCACTCGCGCTCAGGCCGACGC
>JAYTOL010000237.1:0-1133 GCA_043747815.1 Deltaproteobacteria bacterium | reverse complement strand
TGATCGACGTCAACTACTCTTGCCGGTCAGCGACAACTATTTCTGCCGGTCCTGGCCACGTCCTTCCGCGTATCCGACCGCCCCCATCTCCAGCACCACCCTCAGGTAGTTGTCGTCACCTCCGTCGTAGTTGTCGTCGAACCTCGCGCCGCCCCCGCGCCCTCGCCGCATCGATGCTCCCGTGGCTGTCGTCACCTCCGCCCTCTTTGTCGTCCTTCCTCCTTCGCGCCCACGCCCTCGAGGCCTCGCTGTTCTCCCCGGTGGCGACACCGCCCCGGTCGCGAGGCAGCGTCGGTCATGCGCTCTCCTCCTCGTCCTTCTTCCTCTTCCTCGACTCGTTGCGCTTCTTCGCCTCCTCCGCGCGCACGCTCTCCCGATCGATCTCAATGATCGCCGCGTGATGCACCAGCCGATCGATGGCCGCCGCCGTCGCCATGGGCGTCTTGAAAATCCGGTCCCACTCGCTAAACACCAGATTGCTGGTGATGATCAAACTCCGCCGCTCATACCTCTCAGCCATCAGCGTGAAGAGCACCTCGGCCTCCTCCGCGGTCTGCTGCACGTAGCCGAGATCATCGAGGATCACGACGTCGAATACGTCCAGCGCCCGCAGCGCTCGGGGCAAGCACAGGTCGCGGCGGGCCACCAGGAGCTGTTGCACCAGCTGATACGTCGGCGTGAAGAGCACGCTCCGGCCCGCTTCGACCAGCGCGTGGCCGAGGGCGCAGGCCAGATGACTCTTGCCCACGCCGGGCAGCCCGAAGAGCAGCACGTTGTTGGCCTGCTCCACGAAGTCGCCGCGCGACAACTCCTGCACGCGCAGCAGCGCGGTGCGCGGCACGCGCGTAGCGTCGAGCGTCGCAAACGTCTTGCCCGGCGGCAGCTTCGACGCACGCCGCAGCCGCTCCACGCGTCGCTCTTTGCGCCCCGCGGCCTCGAGCTCCAGCACTTCGGCGACGACCAGCAGAGCCTCGCTGTGGCCGCCGGCGACAAGCCGGCGCCCGAGCTCGGCTGCAGCCATCGGGAGCTTCCATTCCGCCAGCAGCGCTCCGATCCGCTCGCCCATCTCGGGCGTGTACCCAGCCGCGCTCACGAGTCTCCTCCGGCCGCCAACAACGCATCGTAGCGCCGAA
>JAYTOL010000236.1:0-9996 GCA_043747815.1 Deltaproteobacteria bacterium | reverse complement strand
CATCTTGGCGCCTGCCAGCTCGCGGATTTCCAGCAGGGCTCCCGGGGCATGCACCGCTGGACAGGCCCGGACCACTTCCACGGCCCGGTCGTAGCTCTCTGCGGAGACGATCATGAAGCCGCCCACGACTTCCTTGGCCTCCACGAACGGCCCGTCCGTGCTGCCCGACACGGCGTCACAGCCTTCGCGCCCCGTGAGCGCGTGAGCGTGACCTTCTAGTGTCCGGCGGAGCGGCGCAACGAGCCGCAGCATCCCGATTCCTTCGGACATCCCCGCGGCCGTAGCGTGTCTTTGGATGATTGCAGTAAGCAGATAATAGTTGACCGCGACCTGCCTGGGGAACGGACGAACGTGGGGGTAAATTGCTTCTGGTGGGTGAGGCTTTGACCGTACCGTGCGCGCCCGATGCGCTTCATCAACACCTGGCTCCCCCTGATCGTGATTGTCCGAGAGGGCCGCCTGGATCGGTCGGAGCTCGAGCAAATGGTCGCGGGGTTCGAGTCCCATTTCGAGCGCGGTGAGACCTATGCCGTGTTGAGCGTCGCGCTGCGGGACGCAGGTCCACCAGATGCGCTCGCGCGCATGCGGATGGCCGAGTGGTTGAATCAACCCAGAGTCCGCCGGTTCTCCAAGAATTTGTGTGCTGGCTCCGCCACGGTCACGGCTCGAGCCTGGGAGCGGCACGCGATGACCGCGCTCTCCTGGTTGTGGGTGCCGGTCGCGCCGCACCGCGCGGTGGCGAGTGTCGTCGAAGGAATCGGTTATTGTGCGGATCGACTCGTCGACCGCAAGGCATGGCTCCCTGCTGGCCGCGAGCGTCTGCAAAGCGACATCTACCGCGCGCTCACGGCTGTGCCCGTCGCCGGGCTTGCGGAGGAGCTCCCGACGAGCAAGACAATTCCGCAGGCTCCCAAGAACTCGGCTCGCGGCGCCGGCCCGGAGACGTTGGCCGACGCAGAGGGGCAGATCGTCATTGGCTGGGTCACAGAAAGCGTACTCTGGGCCAGCTTTCACGGCCGCCTGTCGGCGGAGCTCGCCAGCTCGTATGCAGCGAAGCTCGAGCAACTGCTCTCTCACACCACGCGCATCCGCTATTTCATCGATTCGAGCTCTCTCGACAGTGTGGACCTGGCCGGCAGGAATGCCGCCCTACGAGCCCTCCTCGCACACCAGCAGCACTTGGCTTCCGTTGTGATCTTGAGCTGGGCTGGAGGGGTCAGCTCCACCGCGCGAGCGCTGCTGCAACCGGTCGGCAGCCTGCTGCAAGTGACGACCGACCGCGTAGAATTTGAAGCCAGGCTCCTCCAGGCGGCCCCCCAGGCGCGCGAGGCCATCGAAGGCCTAGACACCGCGGCTGCGCGGCCACCGGGGGCCACCTCGAATCGCACCGAGCCATGAGCACGAGGTCCTCTCGCTGACGCAGAGGGTGAGCGGCTCGAGGCAGGTTGGAGTACCAGTCACCGAGCTTCACCGCAGCTTAGCCTTAAAGCGCTGCGGCCTTGTCGACGAGCACGTCGCACAGGTTGAAACGACGAAACCCAGGCACACGCCGCTCACAGGCATCCGCGACGGCGTGCGAGGCCGCGGCCGCGGGGTTCTTCTGGTAGAGCCCGACGAGTGCGCCGAGCAAGCCTTCCTTTAGATCGAGATCGGGGTAAACATCCAAAACCTGCGCCGGCAACCCGTCCCTTGCCACGTCCACCGGAACGCCCCGAATGTCGCAGGCGATCCCGAGATGGCAGAGAGCGATTTCCGGGCACTTTCGTAGGGGAATTTCGCTCGTTGTATGTAGCGCGATCGCGTCCCACACGAGCTCTGTCGTCCGATCGTCCATGCCCTGACGGGCCAGGAACTCCTTGGCGGCATCCGCCCCCTCGATCTCGAAACGCGCCTGGACGGGAGCGAGCGACGTGAGCCCGAGATCATGCAGCACCGTGGCGACGCACAGCACCTCTCTGTCGTACGTTGCCTTCCGCTGCCCTGCCCGCGACTCCGGCTGCAAACGCCGCTCCCCCGGAGGTCTTCATTGCTTTCTCGATCGTCATGTCAGGCTCCTGCTACTTCATTCAGCGAGAAATACGACCCAGGTATTGAACATCCGTGCTGCTTCCGTTGGCGAGCACCGGCGTGGCGGTGCCATCCGTGCCCACGTGATGAAGGTCCGAGCCCGCGTCGTCGCGATAGAGCTGCACGTAGTTCTCGCCGTCCACCCGGAGAGTCGTCGAGAACTGCACGGCGGCGCGGGGTAGGTCCGGAACAGGGATCGATGTCCCCAGAGCCAGATCGACGATGCGGTACTCGAAGTACGGCTGACTATCAAAGTACCAATCGGAGCTATCTGGCTCTGCAACGTCCTCGACTGCGACATCACTCGCCCACACGTTGACCAGGAGTTTCTGGCCCTGCATGGGGTGCGCGGTGTAGAAGGCTGGGCTTCCCGTAGCCTCTCTCAAGTCGACGAAGAACTCCCGGTCAAACTCGCCGCTCCCGGGCGTCATGCGCAGCACGCAGAGCGGTTTTTCTGTTCGGTTCGGGTTCGCCAGCGCGTCGAAGCCGAGGGCCGCGTCGCTCACCAAATAGACGTAACCATCGCCACCATCGAACGGGCTGAGCGTGACGCTCGGCGCGCAGCGGTCGTCCTCTACGATCTCCAGCAGCGGTTCCGTGGAGGTTGCGTCGAAAGAGGCAATCGCGGCGACGTCGCGGTACTCCAAGGTATCCCAATTGCGCCAATTGGCTGCGGTGAACCCGGTACCTCCGACCGCGACTCCCTGCTGCAACTGAATGGGCAAGGCGCCTCTGGTCAGCGAATTTGTGTCGATGTCGCTCGAGCCTGTGATGAGCATCGTGATCGGGTCCCAAAGAATGACTTGCCCCGAGGTCTCGTCCACGAGATAGGCGCGGTCCGCGGAGGCCCAGATGATCTCCGCGTCAAAGCCCGTCACGCCATAGGCTCCAAAGGAAATCGTCTCGTCCACCGCGACTTGCCCCGCAGGGTTGACCACCAGTTTGCGTACCGTCGTGTCGTCGGTCTGGTAGACGAACACGGCGTTCTCATGAGCGCGCACGCTGACGAACTCACCGAGCTCCACCGCATCTGCGTAGTCGAGCTCAGCACTCTCGGGCCAGTCCTCCAGCACATGAAGGTACTGCAGCGCCGCTTCGGGCGACTCGCGTTCGGTCACGACCACCAAGAGGTCGTTGTCGCTGCCTGGCGCGCCCGCGCCCCCCTCGCCCGCCAGTCGGGTTCCGGCGTCCCCACACGCGACGGTGGAGAGCGCCCCCGCGAGCCCCAGGCAGCCCGCGAAGATCCTGCCTTGCGTCATCGGCCTCATGGACTGACCTCGGTGCCAGGCTTTTCCGCCGATTCGACCGGCGATGCGACGTCGGCGGGCTCCTGCGCCAGTGCTCCGCCTTGCCGACCGGCGAGGTTCGTCGCGTCGTTCGCATCCCCGCAGCTCAGCGTCAGCCCCGTCAGGACGGCAGCCACGGCAAACGTTGGAGCCAATGGCGCCGCGTACCAACTGCGCTTCAGAAACTCGAGCTTTCATCAAGGCAGACTACCAATATGATATTAACTATCAATACTATATTGCTACAGGTAGTCATGAAATGCCGTGCGCACGGCTCCCAACCTTTCGTCCCCCGGAGACCACCGATCCCCATGGGTGATTCCGCTCGCTATCACTCTGTTCGCTCCGAGCTCAGCGAAGTCGCCAGCGCAGAGCACCCGGCGCGATGACGGGCGCGGGAGGCTGGATCTTCTCGTGGCTCTCGAGCCATCGGTGCGCGACGGGGACGGGCTGACGCCGTGCTCGTACTGTCCAACGTGAGCGGGAATGTGGGCGTGGTCCCGATCCGCCGGTGCCTCGGAAGAGCGTGCGGCAAGGCTCGCGATGCGACTCGAAAGCGGCTTTGCGCCACTCCATGCGCAGCGGTTGGCCCAGCTGACGGGGGCGGTTGGCCTTTGCGTCCGAGGCGAGCTCTTTCGAGCGCTTGGCGTGGTGGGGATGGTGCTGAGAACTACCTCGACGGATTCTGCCTGTTCCTCGAGCTCCCCGTGCGGCGGTCACGACCAATGAAAGCGGGCGTAGCCCGTTCGTCTGCGACGGGTAGGCGCGAGTCACGTCTAGTTGAACACTGAGGCGAGACGCTGCCGCTTCGCCCGAGCTAGCGCCGAGTGCGCTTCATGAACGCCTCTCGGTTCCGCGATGGGCCGATGGACGGGTGCGCGCGATAGGCGCGCTCGAAACGAAAGTACACAACGAAGGAGCTCATGGATTCAATATTGTATTGGAATGCGGTGGCCATGGAAGCCAACCGGGTCAGTCTGACGGACGGCAAGGGTGAGCAGCCGGGCCCCGTCTTTGGCGCACGAGCGCTCGCGATCGTACATCTGGCAATGTACGACGCCTATTTCCTCATCGCGGGCGGACTGCCCCCGTACTTGAGCGCTCCCCCGTTGGCGACACCGCCAGCGCCGAACTTGGATTCGGCTGTGGCCGGCGCCGCGCATGGGGCTTTGCATGTCTTGTTTCCAAGCCAGCGCGCTTTCTTTGACCAAAAGCTATCCGAGGCAAATCTGCGCGCGCCGGGTGCGGACTTCGGTCGGTCCGTGGCGCTGCGTCTGATTCAGAATCGGGTGGACAAGAAAGACGGCGATTTCACGGGCAGCACCCCGCACGCGTTTTCAGCACAGCGCGGTCGGCATCGCCTCGATCCGGACAACCCTGCGCAGGGCATCTATGCGCCGCTGAGCGGGCGCTCGCGACTCTTCGCGGCGCCGGGACCGCGGAATCAGTACCACCTGGATGCTCCTCCTTCCCCGACGGCAGGTAGCCTGGGGGCACCCAAGTATCGTAAGGCGTTGCAACAGGTCCGATACAAGGGCATCGCCCCGGAGTTGGCCGGAACCCTTCCGCCCGTCCCCGCCGGAGGAGCTGGACCGCGCACTCCGGATGAAACCTTGATCGGCCTCTTTTGGGGCTACGATGGCGCCGCCGAGTTGGGCACTCCGCCGCGGCTCTACAACCAGATCATTCGGCAGATCGCCATCGCGCAGAACAATAGCGCGGCGCAGAACGCGGAACTCTTCGCACGAGTCAACGCGGCGATGGCGGACGCGGGCATCTTGGCGTGGGCGAACAAGTACGAGTATGATTTCTGGCGGCCGGTGGTGGGCATTCGCGAACACGACACTTCGTTTGGACCGGAGCCCGAGAAATCATCCAATGACATCACGAACGAGAGCGATCCGTTCTGGTTGCCACTCGGCGCACCCGCGACGAACTCGCTGGACCGAAAGTCGACGCTCACCTCCGAACACTATCCCTGCAACCAGGGTAGCTCGGGGAGCATGAAGAACTTCACGCCCCCCTTCCCAGCCTATCCCTCTGGCCACGCATCGTTTGGCGCCGCCGCCTTCCGCGCGACAGAAGTTTTCTACAGCAACCTCGGAAAGAGCTCGGCCGACCTCGTCCAATCATTGGGCTTCGTCTCTGATGAATTGAACGGCGTCAGTCGCGACAACAAAGGCACCATCCGCCCCCGTCACGAACGCCGATTCAAAGACCTCCAGCACATGGTCATCGAGAACGGCGTCAGTCGGGTTTACCTCGGAGTCCATTGGGTCTTTGATGCCTTCGACACCAAGGCTGATGGGAGTCCCGACCTCACGAAGTTCGTGGGCGGCGTGCCGCTTGGAAAGCGCATCGCCGAGCAGACCGCAGCCGCCCCGTTGACGGAGTCGCCGATCTAGTCGCGCAACCCACCGCTCGAGGTATCGAGGCGAAGGCGTTCTGAAGGACTTCATTGCGCCTTCGCTCCTCTGTGGAAGCGGTTGATGGTGTGCGGGTGTGAGCGGGCGACCTCAGGCTGCGCGGGCAGGCGGGTGTTCGCGACACGGCTCAAAGGCAGGAAGCCCGTCAAGCTGCCGATTTCAGGTCCCGCGACGGAGAGCCAACCCGCAGGGGACAGTCCGTCATGCTCAGGCACGACGCGCGAACTACCGTTTCATCACGATACGGGTGACTCCGGCTCGCTGCGGACCGCGGCAGGGAAAAAAGCGGCCGCCGATGTAACCGGATCGGGCTCCGCGGCATATGCCTCTCCAGGAGACGCCTCATGCTTAGAAATAGATTGCTGGTTGGACATCTCGTTGCCCTCGTGCTCGTCGCTTGCGGAGACGACAACGACGCGACTCGCACCCAGCCTTTGCTACCCGAGGACGCCGGTGAGGTGGTGATCGACCGGTTTGGCGAGGCGGGCACACTAATGGTCCGCAACGAAACGAACGGGCTGCCAGAGCCGGGAGCGCCTATCGATTTCGACCGCGCACCGTTCATCACCCACGGCCTCGGCCCCGATGGTCAACGCGTCGGGTACTACAACTTCGACGTGCAGTCGACCGATCCCGCTCCCATCTACGTGCTCTTTCGCGAGGGCGAGGCCACTCCATTGCCAGCTCAGCTGAACATCGTGGGCACGGTGCCGGGTCAGGCGGGCTACAACGACTTCTGGCGCGTCCATCGCGTCACGGTCCCGCGGGCGTATGTCGCCAACGCGGCGACGAGCCTCGAGCAACTCGTTGCTGCCGGTTACGAGATCGAGGCCACAGACAAGCTCGTGAACTGCCCCATCGTACCGCGAGAATCGAGTGCGAGGCTGCGCCTGAACGGAGCCGACGCGAGCCTCACCCAGGGCTGGTACCAAGATCAGGTCGTCTACTACTTCAACTTCGAAGAGCGAGCATTGGCGGGCACTCAGGTGCCCCTCGCGGGCATCTACGTCACCTTCAACATCAATCCCGGTCAGGCCGGGGGCGGCCCTCCGTCAGGGTTCAGGGCGGAAGCCGACATGGATCAGACGCACAACGTACTGACCGATCTCCCGGGCAGCCGGGGATACTCGCCGCTATGGTCAGTGAGCCCCTACGACAACGCGGACTTCGAGAAGGTACACGACCTGCCGTCGGCGGCCAGCGCAGGGATCCTGGCGAGAGACGTCGCGACCGTCAATTGCCCGGTCGTGGAGACGGGCGACTGAGCCCTGGTCTTGGCACACTGCGAGCCGAATCGAGCCTCGCCGCCCCGACGGGGCCGCTACGCCGTGTGCAACACCTCGACGTCGTGTATGTTCCACGGCCGAGGGGCGCCCGGAACGTGCACGACGACGAGAATCCGGAATCCACGGACGAGGCGCTGTTCGCGGCATATCTCGGAGGGGATTCCCAGGCATTTCGGCAACTCTTCTCACGCTATGCCAGGCGCATTTTCTCGGTCATGGTTCGGCGTGGTCTGGGCCACACGGACGCACACGACATCGTGCAGCAAACGTTTCTCCTGCTCCACCAGGCTCGCAAAGACTTCACGCCGGGACTCCGAGTCAGGCCCTGGCTGTGGACCATCGCGTTCAATCTGAGTCGCGCCACGCAACGGGGTCGCGAGCGCGCCAAGGATCGGCTCGAACGCCTGGCCCAGGAGCGAGACACCGATGCCCCGTCCCTGCTCCCTCACGAGGAAGCGTACGGTGTCCGCCTGGCCATCAGCGAGCTGTCCGCGCATCAGCAGGAGGTAGTCATGTTGCATTGGTATGAAGGACTGACCTTCTCCGAAATCGCCTCCGTCGTTCAGGCCAGCGAGAGCGCGGTCAAGGTCAGGGCGCACCGCGCGTACCAACGGCTACGCGAGCTCCTCGATGAGCCGCCTTCCCGCACGGGGGGCTCGCCTTGAACTGCTCCGAAGCACGGGAGCGCCTGCTGAATGGCGACGACGAAGAGGCTTGGTGGCATGCACGGCACTGTGCGGCCTGCGCGGAGCTGAGCCCGGAACGAACGCTGCCGCCCGCGATGGAGGTCCTCGATGCTCCCGATGCAGTCGCATTGTGGCAAGGCATGCCGGAGGCGCTGGCGAGCGAGACACATTGGCGCCATCGCGCGCGTAACCTATCGACTCCGTTCCGGTACACCCTCGCGGCGTTGGGCGTGTTGGTGCCACTCCTCACCGTTGGGTTCATGTCCGCGCGCGCGGATCTGGCGATGCTTGGGCCCCTGCCCTTCTGGCTCCCCTGGACCATCGCCGCCTGTGTGATGACGGTTGCGGGGTGGGCGTGCTTGCGACCAGTGCAGAAGCGCGCGCTGAGCCCGAGATTTCACGACAGCCTGTGCTTCATCGCTGTACTGCTCGGTGGCTTCGGCATCGTGCTACCGGAGTTTCAGCATGCACATCCGGCGTCTCTGCACGGCGTCGGCGCAGACCTGCTGCCGAGGGCACTGGGGTGTTTTGTCTGGGGCTCCGCGAGCGCGGTGATCGGAATGGCGGGTGCATTTGCCCTGCTGCGAGGTCGGCGAGCCCTGGCCTCGGTCCCGAGCAGTGTGTGGGCGGTGGGCATTTTGCTCGCTCAGCTGATGCTGGCGCTCCACTGTCCGCTCGTCGGTCATCCCCATCTGGCCCTGGGGCACGCGACCATCGGAGTCGCAGCCGTGGCAGCAGTAGCCATCGCGCGGGGTTGGACCCACGTGCGGCAAGCGGGTGGACATTGAAGGTTCTCGCTAGCCCTGGTGGTCGCCACCGTCGTCGCCCGGCTGCAGTAGCCTTCGTCCTGCTACTCGCAGCGACGCCGAGCGCAGCGCTCATTCCGACCCCGGTGGGCGGCCACGCAGGGGAGTTCGACCTCAACTTCCGCGCGTCATTCGAGCGCGGCAAGGTCGAGCCAAACGAGAATGTCGACTCGTTTCAGGCCGCTCGGTGGAACGTGTATGCTCTCGGTATCGGTTACACGCTCGGTGACTGGGGGCCCCTTCAGGACTCATTTCTGCGTGTGGAGGGGGCCTACGTCGTGACCCCATCCGAGCGCAACGAACACGGGCCAGTCCCACCAGCCAATTGCCTGGGCACGGTGCTCGACGCCACCCACTGCGAGTTCTACCCGGAAGACAACGGTGGCACGCTGACACTGGCGGTCGGAGCCAATCTCGTGCACGGCCCGCAACACTCTTTCGGCTTTTTCCTGCAAGGGACGCTACCGATCGAGTTGAATCTCGACAAGTTCGTAACCCTCCGGGTCGACAACCTGGCTGGCGGCGTTCAGACGGGTGTACAGCTGACGCCGCTGCTCAGTTTCGAGTCGCGGCTCTACCTGGGCAGTGGCACATTCACCAAGCAGCAAAACGCGACCCTCGCGCTCACCAACCTGTTTGGGCTGACCGTGCGGCGCTCGATACTGCCCTGGAAGGCGGGGTTGAAGTTCGGGACCTACGTGGATGGGGACCTGAGCGAGCGCTTCGACGATCGCTATGATGCCGCCTTCTCGGCGCCTGGACGCCGCGATCGGATCCGAATGCTGCGCGTCGCCACCGTGATTGCGCCGTACTTTCAGGTGACGGAGCAGGCAGCGATCGAGCTGAGCTATGTGCAAAAGCTCTTCGGCTACGATACCCCGGCTACCCAGTTCTATACCCTCGGGGCTCGCGTCGCCTTTTGAGGGGAGGCAATAGCAACCTTGATCGAAGGTCAGGCCGCCCGAGTCGAGAGCCCAGAACCGTGGTCCTACCCGAGGACCGCTTTCTTCTTCAACACCCTCGGCTAGAGCGACCGGGAGGGCAAGTTCGTCGAAGGGCTGCACCAGCTCTCGCAGGCGCAGACGCTCGCGGAAGGCAAGCTGCTCGAGCGTCCGCTGGGGACCTTCCGCGTGTTACCCGAAGAGCTCGCCGGGGCGAAGCGTCACGTCTCGATCCCTCATTTCGATGACGAGTGTGCCCTTCACGACGAGGAAGAAATCGTCCGTGTCATCGTGTTTGTGCCAGACGAATTCGCCGAACGCCTTCGCCCCATGGACTTCAACGATCGGCCGAAGAGCGGCTACGTGCTCAGGCCCGAGCTTTTCAACGGGTCGGCTGGCTCAGCCGCCTCTGCAGCAGTTGCCGCACCGCGCTCGACGGCGCTGCGGCCAGCGCCTGATCGCGATGCCCTTCCGCCGCCTTTGCGTTTCCGGCGCGGT
>JAYTOL010000235.1:0-59234 GCA_043747815.1 Deltaproteobacteria bacterium | reverse complement strand
TCGAAGAGCGCTCCGCGCCCCCGGTGCCCGTGGTCGTCGGCGCTCCATGCGGCGACTTTGTGCTGCGCAGCGGCTCGTGACGCGCCAGACGTTGCCCGGCACCTAGCGCGCTTGCGACCGACAGATTGGTCCATTGCCCGGTGGACATTTGCCCGGTGGACATTGCCCGGTGGACATTGCCCGGTGGAGCGACAATCGCGCGCCATCGGGCGATGTTGCGCGGGCACCACGGTTGGGCGTAGCATCGGCTCCTCACTAGAGCAGAGGGATTTCCGCCATGACCGACAGACCCGCCTTGAGCCGCCGCCGCCTGTTGACGCTGGGGGGAGTTGCTTCCACCGCCGCCGTCGTCTCGCCGTGGCTCGGCGCGCACCCCGCATTCGCCAAAGACGCGCCCCTCGTCCCGCGACGTACGCTGGGGAAGACGGGGCAGAAGGTGCCCATCCTGTTGCTCGGGGGAGGCTCGGGGTTCGACCCCAAGTTCGATCCAAAGATCGCTCAGGCCTTGAGGCACGGCGTCGACTACATCGACGCCGCTCGGGTCTACGCGGGCGGCACGTGCGAGACCCACGCGGCCAATACGCTCGAGCGCTTGCAAGCCCTGGACAAGGTCTGGATCACCACCAAAACGGAGAGCCACGATGCCGCCGGTCTCGAGCGCGACGTGGACAAGAGCCTCGCCTCCACGCGGCGCAAGTCGATCGATTTATACTTCCTGCATGGTATCGAGAACCCGAGCGTGCTGGACGACAAGGCCTTGTTCGCGGCGGTCGACAAGCTAAAGAAGGCTGGCAAAATCAAGTATTTTGGCTTTTCCTGCCACGACGGGACCGTCGCAGAGCTGCTGGCCAAAGCCGCGGGCATCTCCAGCATCGACGCCATCATGTTCCGCTACAACTTCCGCACCTACGGCAACAAGGAGTTGAACCTGGCGATCGACGCTGCGCGCAAGGCGAACATCGGCCTCATCGCCATGAAGACGCAGGGTGCCGAAGCCAGCTTCGAGGACGCCTGGAAGAAATTCGAAAAGACCGGCAAGTGGACCAAACACCAGGCCGTGCTCAAGGCGGTGTGGTCCGACGAGCGGATCACGGCCGCCGTTAGCCACATGGATAGCCTGGAGAAGCTCCAGCAAAACATCGCCGCGGCGGTGGACGACGAGAAGCTCGGCGTGCTCGACTGGCAGGCCATCGAACGTTACGCCCAGGCGACCCGCAGTGACGCCTGTGATGGCTGCGGGCACGTGTGCTCCGCAGCGCTCGGCTCGCCGGTGAACGTCGCGACCACGCTGCGCTGTGTGATGTACCACGACGTCTACGGGGACGCGGACAAAGCGCGCCGCGTCTTCTCTCAGCTCGCGCCCTCCGCCCGCTCGCTCGAAGGCGACTTTGCCGCTGCCAGCCGGGCGTGCCCGCACGGGGTCGACGTGGTCAAGCACATGCAGCGCGCGCGTCAGATCCTGACCTGAGCGTCGATGAGCAGCGCCGGCCGAACGGTACTGATCACGGGCGCGAGCGCGGGTATCGGGCTCGGCCTCGCGCGGGAGATGCTCACGCGCGGCGACCGGGTGCTCGCCATGCAACGTCGCTCATCTCCGCTCGCGGGCAGCCCTGGCTTTGACGAAGTGCTGCACGACGTCGCGAGCTTCGACAAGACGCCTTCCCGGCTCGGCGAGCTCTTGCACGGTGTGACACATTTGGACAGGGTCGTATTGAATGCAGCCATCGCGAGCAAGGTAGCGGACCTCGCGGATACTCCCCTGAGCGAGCTTCGTCGCGTCATGGACGTGAACACCTGGGCCAACAAGGTCCTCCTCGATGCGCTGTTCGGGCTCGGCATCTCGGTGGCTCAAGTCATCGGCATCTCCTCGGGCGCAGCGGTGAGCGCGAACCGCGGCTGGAACGGGTATGCGCTGAGCAAGGCCGCCTTCATCATGCTGCTCGACCTGTACGCGGCGGAGAGGCCGGAGACACACTTCAGCTCCCTGGCGCCAGGCATCGTGCATACGCGGATGCAGGATGATCTGGCCGAGGCCACGCCGGACGAGCTCCGTAAGTTTCCTTCCCTCGCGCGGCTGCAGAACGCGCGCGGCACGAGCGAGATGCCGAGCGCCGAGCTAGCGGCGCCCCGGCTGCTTGCAGCCTTTGACAAGCTACGAGGGGAGCGCAGCGGCGCCTTCGTCAAGCTCAGCGCGATATAGCGAGCGTCGAGCACCGAGAGCGCACGAACGGCGACTCAGCAAGGCGCTCAAGGCGCGGGGGCGTGACCCGGACCAGCGTCGCGAATGAAGTTCATGATGGCGTTCACGCTATACCGGCTCAGCCCGGCAGCGTGATCCCCACCCCTGATCCGCCAGAGCTCCACGCGGCCCTCAGCACATCCAGGGAAGCTCGACACCAGCGTCTCGCCGCCCGGGATACGAGGGTCGAGATCGAGCACCCGGCCCTCTTCTGAAGTGCTCGAGCACGCATCGAGCTTTGCCCACCAGGCGACGCTCTGCTCCGCCGAGGGATGCCGGGGGCGGCGCTTGTCGGCAAATAGATGGCCGCCTTCGAACTTCACGATCGGATCTCGATCGCCGTGGATTTGCACCACGCTCAGCTTAGCCGCGGGCTGGCATTTCGTGGCGTCGCTCGGCCCGGCGCCGGCGATGCTGAAGATCCCCCGGAGCAGCGGCGCGAGCTCACACGCAGCGCGATAAGCCATGAACCCACCGTTGGAAAACCCGACCAGATACACGCGTTTCGGATCCACCCCGGGCTCTCGGAGCGCCTCGCCGATCCACTGACCCAAAGCGGCGACGTGGTCGACCTCTAGCCGATCGAAATTGCAGCAGCTCGGGCCCGCGTTCCAAAAGCGCCGGCCCGAGTAGTCCATGGGTCCGTCGGGGGCCATAAAGGCAAACCCGAGCGCGTCCGCCATCTCGCGCAGGCGCAGGCTCTCCACCAGACCCGCTCCTGACCCACCGAGCCCATGCAGGAAGACCAAGAGAGGCCAGCGGCCTCCGGTGGCATTGGGCGGCGGCACGTACAGGCGCTGCGGCGCTTCCGCGGTCTGCGGCGCCTCGCGCTCGAGCTCGCGCCGAGCATCGGCGACCAGCTGCTTGGCTTCTTCCTCCGGAGAGGGTTCTGTCGCGCGTGAGGTCGGCTCGCTGCTCCGACACGCGCTGGCGAGCCCCGCGAGCAGCAGGCAGGCCGCCCCCGGCACGCGATGCAGCGCGGCAGAGCTCATGCTTTTTCGGCGAACACGGCGTCAGATACGGCAAAAACGCCATCCTCGAGCGCGGTGTCGAGGGTCGTATCGTACGCTTGACAGCGCGCCGCAGCCGTCACGTCGACGATCACGGGTTGGAGCGCCGCCAGCGTCGCTTCGTTGGCCCGCAGCGTGAGGCGCTCCGCGACTCGGCCTGCGCTGACGCCGGCTTCGCTCTTGGCCTTGTTGATGGCGGTCAGGCAGGTCATCGCCAAATCGAAAGAGGCCGCGTCATCGGGCGGGTCGATGCCCTCGAAATCAGCCGCGCTCGGCCAGGCCGCCACGTGAATGCTGGCCGTTCCCGTCTCGCGCGCAAAAACCCAGGACCAGACCTCTTCGGTGATGTAAGGCAGCACCGGCGCAAACAGACGCAAGAGCACGTTCAAACCCAGCCGTAGCGCGCTCTGTGCCGAGCCGCGCTCGTGCGCTTCCCCGATCGCGCCCCAGGCTCGCGGCTTCGCCAGCTCGATATACGTATCAGTGAATTGCGACCAAAAGAAGGTCTCGATGCTCTGGACCGCATTCGCATAGCGGTACGCCTCGAGCTCGAGGGTGGCGCTCTCTACGAGGCGTCTCAGCTTGGCGACGAAAGCCCGATCGATCTCGCAGCTGATGGGATGCAGCTCGCCGGGCCTGCCCAGCACGAACTTGCCGGCGTTGAACAGCTTGGTGACCAGCCGCTTGCCGATCTTGAACGTCTGCGGATCAAACGCGGTGTCCGCTCCCAAGCGCGCGCTGGCAGCCCAGTAGCGCACCGAGTCGACGCCGTATTCTTCGAGCAAGTGCAGCGGCGTGACCACGTTGCCTTTGCTCTTGCCCATCTTCTTCCGATCGGGGTCGAGGATCCAGCCCGAGATCATCGCGTTGTGCCAGGGCACGCTGCCCTCGTGGCAGAGCGCCTTGGCGATCGTGTAGAAAGCCCAGGTCCGGATGATGTCGTGGCCCTGCGGGCGCACGTCAGCTGGGAACAGGCGCGCGTGCCGTTCGGGGTCTTTGCGCCAGTAGGAGCCAATTTGCGGGGTCAGGCTGCTGGTGAACCAGGTGTCGAAGATGTCAGTCTCGCCAGTGAACCCACCCGGCTGGTCGCGCTGCGACTGCGTGAACCCTTGCGGGCAGTCCAGCATCGGATCGATCGGGAGCTGCTCCTTCAACGGCAAGATGGGCTTATCGTAGTTGGCGTTGCCGTGCGCATCGACCTCGTACCAGATGGGGATGGCGACGCCGAAGTAGCGCTGGCGCGACACGCACCAATCCTGACCGAGGCCCTCCGTCCAGTCTCGATAGCGAGCACCCATATATTCAGGGCGCCACTCGATCTCCGCGCCCTTGGCCAAGAGCTCCGTCTTTTTGTCGAGCAGGCGCACGAACCATTGGCGTGTCGAGAGAAACTCGAGCGGGCTTTCACCCTTCTCGAAGAACTTCACGGCGTGCTCGATCTTCTCGGGCTCCTTCTGCAAAGGTGCGCCCTTGCCGGTGGCGCTGCCCGCCGGGTCGCGCAAGAGGCCCACGATCTGCTCACGCGCCGCGCTCAGCTTCTTCCCCTGAAGCGCGGCATAGCTGCGATTGGCGAGCTCGGGATCGTCGCTCTCGTAGCCCGCGCGGCCGTACTCGACCGGCACCAGGCGCCCGTCGAGCCCGATCACCTGACGCAGGGCGAGCTTCTGCTCGCGCCACCACATCACGTCCGTCTGGTCACCGAACGTGCACACCATCAAGATGCCGGTGCCCTTGGTCGGGTCCGCGAGCTCGCTCGCGAAAATGGGGACTGGCACCTTGAAGAGCGGAGTGACCGCCTGCTTGCCAAACAGGTCCTTGTAGCGCGCGTCGTCCGGATGCGCCGTGACGCCCACGCACGCCGGCAAGAGCTCGGGCCGGGTGGTCGCGATGACGAACGAGCGCGGGTCGTCCTTCACGCCGAACTCGATGTGATGGAACGCGCCCGCGCGAGGCCGGTCCTCGACCTCCGCCTGCGCCACGGCCGTGCGAAAGTCGACGTCCCACATCGTCGGCGCCCAGGTCTGATAGGCAAGCCCCTTTTCGAACAAGTCCATGAAGGAGGTCTGCGCCATCCAACGGCAGTGCTCGTCGATGGTCGAGTAGGTCTGACGCCAATCGACGCTCAACCCCAGGCGCCGAAACAGGCCCTGAAATACCAGCTCGTCCTTGTGGGTCAGCTGATTGCAGAGGTCGATGAAGTTCTTGCGCGAGACCAGCCGGGGCCGATCCTTGCGGCGAGCGTCGCTGGCTTCGCCTAGCTCGAGCCCCGGCTCATAGGGGACGTGGGGCTCACAGCGCACGTGGTAATAGTTCTGCACGCGCCGCTCCGTGGGCAGGCCGTTGTCGTCCCAGCCCATCGGATAGAAGATGTTTTTGCCCCGCATCCGCCAGTAACGCACGATCACGTCGGGCTGCGTGTACGAGAACACGTGCCCGACGTGCAGCGATCCCGACACCGTCGGCGGCGGTGTATCGACCACGAAGGTCTCCGAGCGCGGCCGAGTGGGGTCATAGTGGTAAATCCCGGCCGCCTGCCACGCTTCGTCCCAGCGCTGTTCCGCCTGGGCGGACTCGAAATGCTTCGGCAGCGCCTCGGGGTCGATGGTCAACGCCGACGTCGGGGCGGTGGCCTTTCCACTCTCAGATGACATGCGCCCTGATTAGCCGCTTGGAGCCGCGTTGCCCAGGAGTGTCGTCCTCGACCGTGGTGCGCCCGTCGGGTCCTCACCAGGCGTCCTCGCTGGCCCGCCACGCCCGAACCAATGGCCGACAGCGTGGACGTCGTCGACTCGAGCACACGCGCAAAGGCTACCGAGCTTCGAGCCCCCACCGTATGTTCACGCGCATGCCCGACGCGCCCCCGCCCGGACCCCGGCGCCATTTTCTGGCGGCCGCCCTGGTCGGTATAGCGGGTCTGGGTTGTCGCCGCGCAGATCACTCCAGCGGAGAAGAAAAAAGCATGAGCCTCCCCGAGCCACAATCACCTCGCATGCCTGTCGTCTTCGTGGGCCATGGCTCACCGATGAATGCCATCGAGGACAACCGTTGGTCCCAGTCCTTTCGCGCGCTCGGCGAACATCTGCCGCGCCCTCGCGCCGTGCTGGCCGTGTCTGCCCATTGGTATCTTCCGGGGACCTTCGTGACGGGTAACGCGCATCCGGAGACGATCCACGATTTTGGCGGTTTCCCCCAGGCTCTAAATGATGTCGTTTACCCGGCGCCGGGCGATGCGAAGCTGGCCGAGCGGATCCGTACGTTGCTCGCCGCGCACGACGCATCGACCCGCTCGGACTGGGGGCTGGACCACGGGACTTGGAGCGTGCTGGTCCACGCGCGGCCACAGGCGGACTGCCCGGTGCTCCAGCTCAGCATCGACTCCCGGTTGCCCCCGGCAAAACACATCGAGATAGGCAAGGCACTGAGGCCGCTGCGCGACGAGGGCGTGCTGATAATGGGCAGCGGGAACATCGTGCACAACCTGCGCGACGCTTTCACCAACATGCGACAAGGTCGCACCCAGACGCCCGCCTGGGCGCTGGAGTTCGATCGCGCGGTGGCGACAGCGATCGAACAGCGGGACGAGACGTACCTGGCTCAGGCGCTGGACAGCGAGGTCGGCCGCTACGCGCATCCGACCGCTGAGCACTACCTCCCGCTGCTCTACAGCTTTGGCGCTAGCACTTCCAACGAGGAAGTGCGCTATCCGATCACTGGCTTCGACGCCGGGTCTCTGTCGATGCGTTCCGTGGCGTTTGGCTGAGCTGCTTCCTGACGCGCTCTTCGAGGATCATCCGTATCGGTGGGAACAGATTGAGCTCCAGGGCCTCACCAGGCGAAAACCAGCCTGCGGCGATCACTTCCCGGTGGTCGATGCGGATATCAGGGCGGCTCTCGAGCTCGAGCGTAAAAATCTCGACGTGGTCACGTTTGCCTTCCCAGTCCTTGACCTCGTCAAAAACCTTCTCTAGCTGGTCCGTGGTCGCGGTGATGCCGATCTCCTCTCGCAACTCTCGAACGGCCGCCTCTGGGCCCGTCTCATAGCGGCCGACATAACCGCCCGGCAAAGAGCGATACGGGACATACGAATTTTGGACCAACAATACCTGACCCTGATTCCACAAGGTCACGAGCGCCCCGTGCGTCGCTGGCCGCCGGACGCCCCAATAAACCCGCATCAGCCGGTAAGCAACCTTGTAAGCCAGCTGAAACGAACGATCCACGAGGCCCGGCGATCGACCGCTCAGGTGCGGAAGATCACCATTCGGCAGCTCTCCATTCGATCCCTCTCCGCCATCGCCGACACCGCCCGGGTCCCCAGGGCCGCCTGCTCCTCCTCCAACACCACCGCCGTCGGTCCCTCCACTCGCGGTCCCGCTGCCGCTCACTCCCGCAGCGTGGACCTGGTTGCCCGGGAGGGGCCGCAAGGCAGCTGCGCGTTTCGCGAATTGTTGCTCCGGCACGTCCCTTCCTTTCGTCCCCCGGACTCGATCGTGGGTGGCACAAGGCCCAATAGCCAGCGTGAGTGAACCACGAAGCCCCGTCAAAGTCGATCCCCTATCGCCGAACTA
This sequence comes from Deltaproteobacteria bacterium, assembly GCA_043747815.1. Classification (GTDB taxonomy): domain Bacteria; phylum Myxococcota_A; class Polyangia; order Polyangiales; family Polyangiaceae; genus SZUA-265. Next base: position 51,417 of record JAYTOL010000235.1, on the reverse strand, counting down.
CACCCTCTCGCCAAAGTTACATGAAGCCCTCTACTGCCCAGGGCTACCCCAAATGACCACGGTTTTGGAGACTCGACGGACGCCTGAGCTGAACGACGCCGAGGCCAGCGACGTGCTGCGCTACTGGCTGGGCTCGATGCGGCACCAGGAGGCGCTCGCCGCACGCCCCAAAGCTCGGCGCCAGGACACCGGGGGATCAGCCGTGGTCGCAAGCAGCATCCCCAATCTCGTCGATCCCGTTCCCGGTCAGAACTACGCCAAGCTCGATTGGGTGGGGCGGGAAGCGTTCGTGGCCGCGCAACGCGGGCAGGTCGAGCTCGACATGGACCCCGAGAGCCGTGCCTTCTTCGAGGACTGGCTCTCTGGCGCATATCGGCGCGGCGAGGACGACGAAAAGCAGCGCGTGGGGCATTTGCTCAGCTTTCCCACCTTGCTCTTGCCGAAAGGGGACCTCTGCGGGCTCCTGCGTTCCCCTGTCGACGTGGGCTGGCTCGCAGCTGGGCCTGGCAGCTTCGCAGTGCCGAGCTACAAGCAGCGAGCCGCGGGCAACTTCCCCGAGGCGCCGAGCCGCTGGCGGCTGACGCATGCACAGAGTGATGACGAAGGCGCCCTCCCCTTTTTCGTCGACAGCAAGCTGTTGATCGAGGTGCTGCGGATCGATGCTGAGCGCCTGGACGCATTCTTTGTGGCGCTCCGCAAGAAGCGCGTGGTGCGGCCGCGCGCGATGGTCGATGCGCTCGCGAAGTTGGTGTCCGCTCAATACGAGGACGACGTGAGCGAGCTAGGGCCGGTCGCGCTCCCCGCGGCAGCCAAGCTCGAGCGCCGCTCCGAACGCGCGCTCGCTGACCTGCAGGTGAGCCTTTCGCGCCGGCTGGCGCAGATGCGCTCGCGCATCCGCGTCTATCCAATCGCGCTGGTCGTCAACAGCGACCAATCACGAGCGACCGCGCACGCCCAGCGCGACATCGAAGCCGCGCTGGAACAGATCGCCGATAAGGCGCTGGCTCGCCCAACCCCGCTCTCCAGATATCTGCGTGGGCAGGTCGTCACAGAGGTCCAAGCGCCGAACGCCCAGGAGCGTTGCCTGGGGCGTTACGCCGAGAGCGGATTGACGGCGCATCAGCTGCTGGCCCTGGAGCTGTCTCAGGGCGCCCGGCTATCCGCCATTCAGGGGCCTCCGGGCACGGGCAAGACCACGCTGATCTTGAATCGAGTCGCGGACGCGCTGGTGCGCAAAGTCACGCCTCTGCTCTCGGGTTACGCGATGAGTGACGCCATCCTGGTCGTCACCAGCACCAACAACGCCGCGGTCGACAACGTCACGACACCCCTCGGCAACGCCCTGGGCGGCGAGGGGCTGCCATTGGCTCTCCGGGTCGGCAGCCGTGAGGTGACGGAGCGCGTGACGAGCGCCGATCTCGAGCGCTGCATCGCCTGGCTCGAGCGGCACAAGCAAGCGTCGACCGCGGACGAGCTCGCGTCCCGTCTCGCGAGCTTCCGCGAGCAGCACGCTGCGCTCGCGACCCTCCCCGCAGCCACGACCGAAGAAGACTCGCGGGTGCGCGAGCGGCTCGGCTTCGAGCTGTTCCAAGCCGCCGAGAGCCTACGTGCGGCGTGGGCGGTGGCGAATCGCATCAATCTGCTGAATGTGCTCACCCTCGCGCTGCGAGCCACACGCGGCAGCCGCTCCATCAAGAGGTTGCTGGAGGCGCCCGGCGCAGGCAGCGCGTGGCTGCGCCGTCTCTTCCCCTGCTGGGGCTCCACGCTGCTCTCGCTCGGTAATGTCTTTCCTGCCGAGGCAGGGTGTATCGAGCACGTGATCATCGACGAGGCCGGCCAGTGCCACCCGGGATATGCCGTGTCGGCGCTGCTCAGGGCGAAATCGGCGCTCGTCATCGGTGATGTGCACCAGCTCGAGCCGGTGATCGGATTGAGTCGCGAGGACGAGCTTCGCATCTTGCGCAGCCTGCGCCTGGGTATCGCCACGGAGCGCCTCGAGCCGTATCGCACCCACGACGAGGCATTTACCTCCGCTCAGTCCCTGGCAGATCGAGCGGTGGAGGTGCGGCCCACTTTGATCGATCACTTCCGCTGCCAGCCAGAAATCGCGGCCATCTGCGAACGCTTGTGCGCTTACGGTCTGGTGACCCGCACTGCGCCGAGCTCGAGAGCGCTCAGCGTGCCCGAGCTCGCCGCCCCGGTACTGTTCTTGCCGCTCTCGGGCGAACAGCAACGCCACGCGGGCAGCTGGGTAAATCCCTCCGAGGCTCTGGAAGTCGTTCGCTGGGTGCAGTACCTGATCGCGTGCGGCATCCCCCCGGACGAGGTCGGGGTCATCACACCGTTTCGCGGGCAGCTCGACCTCTTGTGGCGCGAGCTCGCGCACGCGCGGGTGCCACTCGCTCAGCAAGGCCGACCTGCGGAGCAGGATAACTTGGATCTGTTCGGGGCCCCGAGCGGCGGCCTGGCGCTGGGCACAGTGCACCGCTTTCAGGGCGGTGAACGCAGCATCATCCTGTTCTCCACCACTGTCACGCGGCCCACCAGCTTACGCTTCATCGACGAGCGCGTGAACCTGATCAACGTGGCGGCCTCGCGGGCGCGAGAGCACCTGATCACCGTCGGGCACGAAGCGACCCTGCGCGCGGGGCGCTATACGCAGGCGCTCCTCTGCGATGCTCGACGGCTCCAGTAGTTGAGGCTCGGCGGGGGCTCGTGCTTGAGGCGGGGGGATCTCGCGTTCATCCAACGGCGTCGACAACGGGCTGGCGCTCGCCGCGGGTTGTTCTAATCTGGGCGCATGAACGAGACGACCATCGGTTTCATCGGCACTGGCGTCATGGGTTCGTCCATGGCCCGCCACCTGCTCGCCAAGGGTTACCCCGTGCACGTGTTCAATCGCACCCGGGAGAGGGCGCAGGCCGTCATCGATGCTGGTGGTCGCTGGTGCGGGAGCCCGGCCGAAGTCGCAGAGCGGAGCCTGGTGGTAGTGACGATCGTCGGCATGCCCAGCGACGTAGAGGCAATTTACCTCGGTCAGGACGGTCTGGTTGCTCGAGCCGCCGCCGGCAGCACCCTGATTGACATGACGACCTCCGACCCTGAGCTCGCCGTCGCGATCGAGAAGCTCGGTAAGGAAAAGTCCATTGGCGTGCTCGACGCGCCGGTCTCAGGCGGCGACGTCGGGGCGCGCAACGCGACGCTCTCGATCATGGTGGGCGGGGACGCAGTCGCCTTCGAGCGCGCGCTCCCCATCCTCGAGTGCATGGGCAAAACCATCGTGCATCAAGGGCCGGCGGGGGCTGGCCAATACACGAAGCTTTGCAACCAAATCGCCATCGCCGCCACCATGGTGTCGGTGTGCGAGTCCATGGCCTTCGCCATCGCCGCCGGGCTCGACCCGACACGTGTGCTGGACAGCATTACTACTGGCGCCGCCAACAGCTGGTGCCTCTCGCAGCTGATGCCGCGCGCGCTGCGCGGAGACTACGAGCCGGGGTTTTCGGTCGCGCACTTGCTCAAAGATCTAAGCATCGCGCTCGCGTGTGCGGAGCGGCTTGGGCTCGCGCTGCCCGGGCTGTCCTTGGCCAAAAGGCTATACGATGAGCTGGCTGCGAGCGGAGCCCGCGCCAAGGGGACGCAGGCGCTCTTGACCCGATACCTCCAAGCGCGAGGGAGCTGAGGCAGCCATGGCCTCGGAGCGAGAAGCAGAGCTCACGCTGCCGCAAGCGCTCGAAAAAGCGCTGCTCCATGCGCCGCCGAAGTCACTGAAGGAGCTGTCCAGCGAGCTCGGTGTTTCGGAGAAGCTCTTGCCTGACGCATTGCTCAAATTGGGCCGCAGCCTGAAGAACGCGCCGGAACGCCTGCAGCAAGTCGCGGCGCAGTGCATCGGCTGCGGCTTCGATTTCCTCGACCGGGCTCGCGCCCACCGACCGAGCCGTTGCCCACGTTGTCGCTCTGAACGGATCGCCCCAGCCAAGTTTTGGATCGAATGAGCCACCTGCCACGGCGTGCGTGGTCTCTCCCACATTGCACCGCGACAGAGCAGCGGCTCTCCTCTCCTCTGCTGGCCGCGACGTGGCGCAGCGTGAAACACAGTGGCCAAAGCGGCTGATAAAGGGTCACTTTCAGGCGTGACTTTGCAAGTTTGTGAAGCAGCTGTGAAACACGTCGTGGTGGCTTGCTTCAAGCAGAGTTGTTCTTTTGAAGCGCCAACATGAATGACCAAGACTTGCTTGACGAGTGGCTCGTCGCCCCTCATTGTCTTGTTCCTTAACGCGCTGCTCGGTACTCTTTGATCGCAGCTGCAAAGCAAGATAGCTTAACGAACCGTTGTCTATCTCCGAGTGTCGCTGCCGGCGGTAGATTTTGCAGCCGGTGTCCGACAGGCCAGTTGCACCGGCGATTCTCCAGCAAGCGTGCTTTATCGGGCCAGCTTTGAAAGAGGCCGGCTCCCCATTGTATCAGGCCATGTTCAAGACCCGACGTGGGCAGCCGATCTAGCAAACTCCCTGTCTCGGCTCCTTCTTCGGCTCCGTTTCGCGGCGTTAGAGGCGGCGAGCGAGGCACGCGAAGAGACTCTACTGGAGAGCAGTAGCGCTCGATAAATAGGGCCTCGGCACAACCAGAACCGCTTCGGAACGAAGCATGAGGATTCAAGCTACCGACATGAAGCGAGTGGTGATCGTTGGGGGTGGTTTTGCAGGCATCAACTGCGCGCGGGCGCTCGGCAATCGACCGGATGTCAAGGTCGCCTTGATCGATCGGAGGAACTACCACCTGTTCCAGCCGCTTCTATATCAAGTGGCCATGGCAGGGCTCAGCCCTTGCGACATCGCCACGCCCATCCGCGGGCTGATGTCCCGTTACGACAACGTGCACGTGATCCAGGGTGACGTCAGCCGCATCGACGCTGACTCACGCGTCGTGCACAGCAACGCGGGCGCGTACGGCTACGATTACCTGGTGCTCGCCACGGGCGCGCAGCATGCTTACTTCGGTCAGGAGCATTGGGAGGAGCACGCCCCAGGTCTGAAGACCCTCGAGCAAGCCACCGAGATTCGTCGGCGGGTGCTCAGCGCCTTCGAGAAGGCCGAATGTGAGCCCGACGCGAATCGGCGCCGGGCGCTCTTGACGTTCATCGTCGTCGGCGGAGGCCCCACGGGCGTCGAGCTCGCCGGCGCCATCGGCGAGATGAGCCGCTTCACCCTCGCCAGGGATTTTCGCAACATCGACCCCAAGCTGACGCGCATCGTGCTGGTCGAGGCCGGGCCGCGCATCCTACCGAGCTTCGACGCGCTCTTGGCGAGCCGCGCGACTCGTGAGCTCGAGCAGCTCGGGGTGCAGATCTGGACGAACAGCCGCGTGACTCGGATCAGCCCACGTGGCGTGTACGTGGGTGAAGAGCACATGACGGCGTCGACGGTGCTCTGGGCCGCCGGAGTGCAGGCGTCTCAGCTCGGGCGCGATCTGCAGGTACCGCGTGACCCCCAGGGTCGGGTGCTCGTCGGAGCCGATCTGACCATTCCAGGGCATGCGGAGGTCTTCGTCGTGGGAGATCAGGCGCACTATCGTCCCGATGGCGCGGAGCGCCCGCTACCCGGTGTGGCCACTGTCGCCATTCAACAAGGCAGGTTCGTAGCTCAGGCCATTCTGGCCGACGTTGCCGGATCGCCGCGGGAGGCATTTGCATACCGAGACAAGGGGCAGATGGCCGCCATCGGTCGGCGCCGGGCCGTGATGCAGCGCGGGCGCTTTCACTCTGCGGGCGTCTTCGCCTGGCTGATGTGGCTGCTCGTCCACATCTACTTTCTCAGCGGCTTTAAAAACCGCATGTTCGTGCTGGTTCAGTGGGGTTGGTCCTATCTGACCTTTGCGCGCGGTTCCCGCCTGATCGAGAGCCGCGAGTGGCGCTCGTATGTCGACCCCGTTTGGAACGGGGAGAAAGCAGACAAAGCAGAGGAATTGCCCATCTCCATCAGCCCGAGCTCGGCGCCGAGCGCCTCAACCGCTCGCGAGATTGAGGGCGATGGGCGTCCAGCCCGCCAGACGCGTGAGCTCTCCATCTCGTAAACACCAGCACCAGCGGGCGCTTTCGCGGGGGTAGCCCCGGTGGAGAGGGCATGGCGTACGGCGAGCCCCTCGACCTCGGGTCGGCGGGCGGTTTCCGTACGGGCGAGTCGACGGCAAGCGCGTCGGTGGGTCGCATCGAGCGTCCTGGTCCGAGGCTATGGACCGGCGTGGGGTGCTATCGCATACTCGAGGAGTGCGGTTAGTCCAGTTTGAGACGCCTTCGCGGCAGCGGCGGGTGGCACGGGTCGATGGGGACCTGCTGCGCTTGGTGGCGGGGGCAGGCAGCGTCTACGCGCTCGCGCAACGCGCCATCGATCGGGGCATCTCGCTCTCCAACCTGGTGCTCGAGCTCGCCTCGGACGAGGTGGCGGAGTACGCGGCCGTGCTCGCGGAGGGGCGCGTGTTGACGCCCCTCGATCACCCGGACCCCGCGCATCTCCTCGTTTCAGGCACCGGGCTCACGCACATCGGGAGCGCGGCAACCCGCGCCCAGATGCACCAGGTGGAAGGCGCGCCGAACGCAATTGCCGAAACGGACTCGATGAAGCTGTTCCGCCTCGGGCTAGACCACGGGAAGCCCGCCGGCGGTGCCGTCGGTGTGCAGCCAGAGTGGTTCTTTAAAGGCAATGGCCACTGCCTGGTGCGCCCCGGGGAGCCGTTCCTCGTGCCCGAGTTCTCACTCGACGCGGGCGAAGAACCAGAAGTCGTCGGGCTCTACATCATCGCTGCCGATGGCTCACCGTTCCGCGTGGGCTTTGCCCTGGGCAACGAGCTCTCTGATCACGTCACCGAACGTGAGAACTACCTGTACCTCGCCCACTCGAAGCTGCGGCCTTGCGCGGTCGGTCCGGAGCTCTTGCTCGGTGAGCTACCGCAGAGGCTCAACGGCGAATCGCGCATCATCCGGGATGGTCAGGTGCTCTGGCGGAGCTCGTTCAAGAGCGGCGAAGCCAACATGTCCCACCGCATCTCCGGCCTCGAGCACCATCACTTCAAGTATTCGATGTTCCGCGCTCCCGGCGGCGTGCACGTGCACTTCTTCGGCACCGCGACGCTGAGCTTCGCCGCTGGCGTGCAGACTCGCCTGGGGGACCGCTTCGAGATCGAATGCACAGAATTTGGAAGGCCCTTGTGCAACACACTCGAGCGTGCCCCGGAGCTCGCGCCGGTCGTGCGCGCGCTCTAGCGCGGGTTACGTCCCAGGACACGGGCACAAGCCGGAGGTGCGCACCCGGGTAGGTGCGGCGTCGTAGACCGCGCGTTCGAGCCGAGCCCCAGTAAGCCCGGCCGAGCCCATGGGCGCGCCTATTCTGGACCCGCTTTGCCTAGGGCTCGCGCACCGCGGCGCTTTTTGCGCCTGCGGTGGGCTGTCAGGCTCGCGACATACCGTGTACGCTGCCGCGCAGAGTCACCAGCATGCGCCCCCGAGTCAAGGCACCCGAAGATCTGCGCAGCCATCGCTGGTATGGCGCGAGCGACCTGCGGTCGTTCGGCCACCGCTCACGCACGGCGCAGATGGGCTACAGCCCCGCTGACTACGCCGGCAAGCCCGTCATCGCCATCATCAACACCTGGAGCGACATCAGCCCCTGCCACTCCCACTTTCGGGCCCGCGCCGAGGAGGTCAAGCGCGGCGTCTGGCAAGCCGGTGGGTTCCCCATCGAGCTACCAGCGATCTCGCTGTCGGAGAACTTTCAGAAGCCGACCACGATGATGTACCGCAACCTCCTCGCGATGGAGGTCGAGGAGCTCCTCAGGTCCTATCCCGCCGATGGCGCGGTGCTCCTCGGCGGATGCGACAAGACCACGCCCGCGCTACTCATGGGCGCCATCAGCATGGACCTGCCGGCGATCTTCGTCCCCGCGGGGCCCATGCTGCGCGGCGACTGGCGCGGCAAGGCGCTCGGCAGCGGCAGCGACGTCTGGAAATATTGGGCCGATCTGCGCGCTGGCCAGCTCGCGCCGGCGGCGTGGCAGGAGCTCGAGAGCGGCATCGCGCGCTCGGCAGGCACGTGCATGACGATGGGCACCGCGGCCACCATGATGAGCGCCGCCGAAGTGCTCGGCTTTACCCTGCCCGGCGCCTCCTCGATCCCCGCGCCCGACTCCCGGCATAGTCAGATGGCGACGCTGGCCGGGCGTCGTAGCGTGGAGCTGGTGTGGGAAGATCTGAAGCCGTCAGACGTGCTCTCCGCCGCCGCCTTCGACAACGCCGTCACCACCGTCCTGGCGCTCGGGGGCTCCACGAACGCCGTGATTCACTTGATCGCCATGGCCCGGCGTGCCGGCATCGAGCTCGAGCTCGGGCGCTTCGATGAGCTCTCGCGCGACGTGCCGGTGATCGCCAACCTACGGCCTTCGGGCAGCTTCCTGATGGAGGATTTTTTCTATGCGGGCGGCTTGCCTGCGCTGCTCGAGGTGCTGAAGGAGCGGCTGGCCCTCGATTGTCAGACCATCACGGGTCGGAGCCTGGGCGAGAACATCTCCGGCGCCGTAGTGCATAACGTGGACGTGATTCGCCCGCTCGCCAATCCCACGGCCGCCTCAGGGGGTCTAGTGATCCTGCGTGGCAACCTGGCCCCGGACGGCGCCGTCATGAAGCCCATCGCCGCCGCCAAGCACTTGCTTCAACATCATGGCCGAGCCATCGTTTTCGATGACTACGCGAGCATGAGCGCGCGCATCGACGACCCCGAGCTCGACGTAGATGAGGGTTGTGTGTTGGTGTTACGCAATGCAGGGCCGCAGGGCGGGCCCGGGATGCCCGAATGGGGGCAGCTCCCCATCCCGAAGAAACTCCTCGCGCAGGGCGTGCGTGACATGCTCCGCCTCTCCGACGCACGCATGAGCGGGACCAGTTATGGGGCCTGCGTCCTGCACATCGCGCCGGAGTCTTTCGTGGGCGGGCCGCTGGCGCTCATCCGGGACGGTGACGTGATCGAAGTCGACGTCGAACGTCGGCGTCTGGACGTCCGCCTCGATGACGCTGAGCTCGCGCGGCGCAGGGCCGCCTGGAGACCTGCAAAGCCGCGCTACCCCCGCGGCTACGGCCGCCTGTTCGTCGATCACATCCAACAGGCCAATCTGGGCTGCGACTTCGATTTTCTCGCCGGCAGCGACAAGATCGAAGAGCCGGAGATACACTAGCTGCCGCATTTTTTTCGAGGAGCTCGCCCAATTGTCAACACCGGAGACTCAGACGCAAAACCGCTTTCGCCAGGACCTGGTCGCACACAAGCGACTGATCGGCTGTTGGGCTTCGTTGGCGAGCCCCATCTCCACAGAAGTGCTCGGCTACGCCGGCTTTGATTGGCTCCTGATCGACGGCGAGCACGCGCCGAACGACCTGCAGAGCATCATGCTGCAGCTCATGGCGCTGAAAGACAGTCCGAGCGCGGCGGTGGTGCGCCCCCAGTGGGCCGAGCCCATTCTACTCAAGCGCTTGCTCGATCTGGGCGTCTATAACTTCCTGATGCCCTTTGTCGAATCAGCCGAACACGCGGCGGCTGCCGTAGCCGCCACACGTTACCCGCCGCGCGGCATTCGCGGCATCGCCGTCGCCCAGCGCAGCAACCAGTACGGCTACAAGGCGGACTACTTCGAGCGTATCAACGACTCGATCTGCGTGCTCGTGCAGATCGAAAGCCGCGCCGGCGTGGATGCCGTGGAGGCCATCGCCGCGGTAGAAGGTGTCGACGGCCTGTTCATCGGCCCTTCAGACCTGTCGGCGTCGCTCGGCCATCTCGGTAACCCAAATCACCCTGAGGTGCAGGAGGCCATGCGGCATGTGCTGGCCGCGGCAAAGGCTCAGGGCAAGCCGGTGGGCATCTTGTCGGGGGTTGAGAAGGACTGCCTGCGTTACCTGGAGATGGGAATGACGTGCGTGGCTGTGGGCATGGACGTGGTGCTCCTCCGTAACGCCAGCCGAGAGCTCCGCCAGCGCTTCGATGCTTCGGTGCAATGACTACGAGTTGGAGCTCGATCCGCCGTTGGCGACGCGCGGCGTAAACCACACCGCGCCGCATACCGAGCTCTCCAGCGCGAGCATTCGCCCCCGCGCTGTTTCATCGCTTGCGGCTCGAAAGCAAATTGAGAGAGGATACCCCCGGTGAGCGTCAGCGTGCCATGGCCCGTGCAATTGCTGAGCCCGCGCCTGCTGCTTCGCCCACTGGCTACCGCAGACCACGACGCCTGGATGGCAGCCTTTGCGTCCCGACTTCCACCTCAAAATCGGCATGACGGCGGCCCACACGACCCAAGCCAGACGCCTCGGCCATGGTTTCGGAAGCTGTGCCAGCGGCATCGCAAGCTATGGCGCGATGATGAATGCTACATTCTCGGCATCTTTGACCGAAACACGGGACATCACTACGGCCACGTCGACATCTACGTGATCGAGCGGGATGATCGGCAGTGGGCCAACCTCGGGTACGCGATTCACAACACTGCCCAACGGCGCGGTCTCGCGACGGAAGCGTGCAGCGTCGCTATCCCGTGGGCGTTCCGCACCCTGCAGCTGCATCGCCTAGAGGCCGTCATCAACCCGGACAACGTCGGCTCGTTGGGCGTCGTGAAGAAGCTCGGCATGGAGCTGGAATGCATGCGAAAGAGCTTCGAGCGTCGCGGTAGCGAGTGGGTAGATCAGGCGGTCTACGTCGCCATCCAAGGCGTCTGGCAGGCTCCCCCTCTCTAGTCATCGGCCCGCGGTGAGCTGTGCCACTCCGTGCCAAACCGTGACTCACGGGTCCGGAGCGACGCGCCAACGTGCACCAGAACTGCGCTTACAGTGTGCGCCACGCCCGGGCACGACTCTTGCTGAAGTGCCCCACGATGGGCGGCTTGCAGGAGAAAACCATGACCTCTCTCGAATCTACGGGACACGACACCAGGCACGCTCCCTTGGCCGAGCGAGACGACTGGCGGCTCGCCTCGATGGATGAGTTGGACGAGTCTGCCGATTTAGAGCGCGCGCCTGCGCCGCAGGAGCGGCTCGCTGCACTGCTTGCCCGAGCTTGGACGGACGCGGGGCTCGAGGCCCACGCAGCGATCGGTAGCTACGCGCGCTTTGCGTTGCAGCTCATGAGCCTGGCCGCCCCCCCGAGTATGATCAACGGCTGCGCCCAGGCCATGCAGGATGAAGTGGCGCATGCCCAGGCGTGCTTCAGTTTGGCGCGTCGCTACGCAGGGCGAGACGTAGGCCCGGGCCCGCTCCCGATCGCCGGTCGTGGGGAGGACGTCGATCTGACCGCGGTCGTTCTCGCGACCGTGCAGCGGGGCTGCATCGGCGAGGCCGTGAGCGCGCTCTCCTCGCGCGAAGCGCTGGAGCATTGCCAAGATGCTGCGACGCGCGAGGTCTTGATCCGCCGTCAGGAGGCTAAAGCGCAACAGGCGCAGCTTGCCTGGCGCTTTGTCGCCTGGGCCTTGCGCGGCGCCGCTCGAGAGTTGCCGGACCACGTGCGGATCACGTTCTTGACGGCCCTGACGCAGAAGAGCGAGCCCCCTGCGCTCGAGGAACGCGACAGGCTGCTGCTTCGTTATGGCGTGCTCAGTGACGGGAGGCACGCCGCTCTGGAGCAGCGCATCTTGCGCGAAGTCGTCCTGCCTTGCATGGAAGCGCTGTTGGCGCGCGGGGCCTCGCCAAAACCGAGCACCTGATCGGCAAGTGGCCGCCCGCGGCAAGGCGCCGCTCGAAGCCTGGCCGGCTCGAAGCAAGCCGTGATCAGGCGCTCACTCCAGCATCCGATCGCGCACGAAGGGGCCGTGGCCATTGAGCCATTCATCCGTCCAGCCCCCGGTGCGGGGCGCCTGGACACGGAACAAGCAGCTCAGGTCGGGGCAGTCATCGAGCTTCCAGGCAGCCCAGCTGATGCCCGCCTCATTCATGAAGTCGTGCCAGAGCTGAGCCTCTGGAAGGCACAGCATGCCACTCGGATCCGTGCCGCCGTCGGCCCGAGTAGCGCCCCACTCCGTCACGAAGATGGCGAGCTTCGCATCGCGCGCGCGCTGGGCTCGCGCGCGCTGCTGGGCGCCGTGCTCACATGAGTAGAAGTGCACGGTGTACATGAGGTTGGTCCCCAACACCGGATCGCTCGCGGCGTCGTCAACGGCTTGAGACCAGAGTGGCGTACCCATGATGATGATGTTGTCCGGGTCTCGCTCGCGAATCACGCTACTCACGGCCTCGTGGTAGGGCTTGACGACCGTGGACCAATTGACCCTCACCGGCTCGTTGTAGGTCTCGTAGAGCAGGTTCGGAAAATGGCCGAATTCCTCAGCCATCGTCGCAAAGAACTTCGCTGCTTCTGCCTGATGCGCCTCGCCGTGGTGGTCGTGCCAATCCACGATGACATACACACCGAGGTCGATGGCGTTGCGTACCACGGCTCGCACGTTGTTGGTCATCGACGTTGGATTATTCAGGTAGGCCCCGGCCGGTTCCACGCCCATTGCGGCGCGAATCACGGATAACCCCCAGTTGTCGCGCAGCCACTTCAAGCCATCTTTGCTGCTCGCGTAACTCTGCTCCCAGTTGAGCCACATGGTGCTCACGCCCTTGAGCTGAACTTGGCTACCGCTCTGATCGACCAGGATGCCATCCTGCACCTGAAGTTGGCCGTGAACAGCTACCGGTGAGCCCGCTTCCACGACCTCCGGAGATAACCAGCTTGCTCCAGAAGCGCTTGCACCCGGGCCAGGCCCGCGCTCGCGCGACGACGTCCCTTCTCCTGCGCACGCGATGCCGAGCAGCATGCACGCAGCGAAGACTGAGCGGTGTGAATACCGGAGGTCCATCCAAGTTCCTTTGCGGGCGACCCTAGCGACGCAAGCGCGTCGACTCGTGGTAAAGCTCGGGGGCACCGAAGCCAAGCCGGTGTCTAACCAACGCTAGCACGAGAGTCCAGCCAGCCGAGGCAACCGTGGAACGTTAGAACATCGAGCCGAAGCGCTGTTTCACTCCGGGAGCCAGCCCCAGAACAAATGATCGATGCTTCGCGGGAAAGAGGGCCGCGATCGGATCGATCGCCGACGGCTGGTGGCGGGTTTGCGTCCGTCGGGTTGAGCGCCGTTCACTAGGCACTCTCGATCAAAAGCGCCAGAAAGAAACAGTTGCTGCGCGCGCACCGCGGATAGACGTATGGTCCCTCTGACCCAGGGTCAGGAGCTTGTCATGTCGTTCTCGAAGATTCGAAGCCTGAGGCTCAACGTGCCCATAGCGCTGAGCCTGAGCCTCGGCTGCGCGGGCCTCCTCGGTATCGAGGATGCTACGTGCGACCCGGATTTCGATGCGCGATGCCGTCAGGGGTCTATCTCGCTACCGAGCTCCGGCGCGGGGGGGGGCTTGGGCGAAAGCGCGGGCTCGGCAGGTCTCGAGATCGAGGGCTCAGCCGCGGCGGCGGCTGGCAGCACGCCAGCGCTCGGTGTCGAGCCTCCAGCGGGCACCCTTTGCGATCGCTACTGTCAGGCCATGGCCGCCAACTGCGTGGAGACAGACCAGCAATACGTGAGCCCGGAAGCGTGCCTGGCCGTCTGTGAGCGGCTCGACCCAGGTGAGCCAGGTGACTCCGGCAGCACTGTCGAATGCCGCTTGGCGCGCGCCGAACTCGCCGCCAGAACGGGCGAACCGTGGGACTATTGCCCTGCGGCGGGCCCAGGCGGAGCCGGAATCTGTGGGTCCGACTGCGAGGGTTTCTGCGCGGTGATGACCGCGACGTGTGAACAGCTCGGCAGCCTCGAGGCCTGTATGGGCGCTTGTGCCATGGTGCCCGACTTGTCCCGTCCACCCACCAACGCGACCTATAACACTACCCAACAATCCGGCAATTCTCTGCAGTGCCGGCTGTTCCATGTCACCGCGGCGAGCCTGGACCCCGTCGGCCATTGCGTGCACGCGGCGGGCATCGCCGTCTGCAGCCCGTAACTCTGTTGCTCGGCGGAGGGTTGGCTCCCGCTGGGCCCGCTCAGAGCAGGGGGCCACCGACGCTCAGCAGCGCGGCATCCCCGAAAGGACCCGCGTTGGCCGGCGCGCTGAGATAAAGCACCAGGCCGCCAACCAAGCCTAATCCTCCGACCACCGAGCTCACCGTGGCCGCCGTGGCAAGGCTCTGAGCGTCGTTCCTCAAACGCACGCCGCCTGGGCCACACCGATTCGAATCGTCGGCATCGCAGTTTTCCTTCGAATCGCGGTCCTTGCTCGCTGCCAGACCCGCGAAGATCCCGGCAGTGGCCGCCAGCGCCACCCCAGCGCCACCGAGAACCCAAGCGGCCGTTCTTTGGGAGCTGCCCCGTTCGTCCGCCGCCCGCGGTCGCTCGTGAAAACCCTCGGAGCCGCCCGCCACTAAGGGTACCAAGCGTGGCACGCTGATTACCGCGCTACCGCCCTCGCCATTTTTTAGCTGAAGGTGCGAAACGAAGGCTTCATACCCTGGTGCGCTGAAGCGGATTTCGTAGATCCCTGAGTCACGAGCGATGGGTCGCCCGAGCTCGGCTGACTCGATCGGCGAACCGTTCACGGTGATCTGCAGATCGACGGCCTGCGGCGCCGGGCCCCGGCGAATTTGCAGCGTCGGCACGCGAGGCTCGAGAGCGGATGCCCGAACGCTGGCGAGATGCTCGCGAGCGCTGTCGCCACGGGTTCCGGCAAGCGCCGAAGCCGTCTGGAAGGTGGAGAGAGCACTGGCGAAGCGCCCCGCCCGTTCATAGCAATCGCCGAGGTACAAGAGCGTCCCCAAGCCAGATTCGAGCGCCTGACTGGCGGCGAATTTTTCGCAGGCCTGTTGGAGCTCGCCCCGGTCCATCAGCGCCTTCGCCTGTTTGAACAGGGCCTCCGCCGCCTGGCTTTGGGGGCTCTGGGCGACTGCCGCCGAAGACCAGCAGCAGAGGCTACAAACCAACGGCAACGCGCACCAGCAGCTTGCCCAGGATCTTTGAATTGAGCCGCCCGACATGGTCGTCCTTTTGTGACGGACCGGCGACGGATGCAAGCCCGAGGCGCATGCGACGGCCTTAGCGTCGGTCGCCGAAACTATCCGGATCCCACGGATCTTCGCTCGACGCAGGCTCCGCACGGGGGGCCGCGACGGGCTTGGCTGGTAGAGCTACGTTGTCCGCTGACCGAGGGGGAGCCGGCGGGCCCGCCGCACCTGGCTCGGGCAGGGCTGCTTCGTCGCTGGAAGGCTCCAGGCGGTCGGACGTCTTTCTTTTGCCTGCCACCACGGCGGCGCGAAAGCCGTCCACGGATATCGGCGGCCCGTCCTTCACCACAGGACGCAACTCCCGCCTCACGTGCGTTACTTGCCCGACGGGGGCCACCTGCGAATGACCAGGGCTCGCCGCGATCGGTTGGTCCGAAACGTCCGAGCGCGGGTCCCCTGCGGTCTCAGACGGGCTCGCAGTAGACGCCGGCGACGGTTCCGACGCGTTGGTTAGGGATGGCGCCAGCGCAGTCCCAGGCTCGGCAGTGCGAATCCATATGAAGGCCCCCACCAGGGCCGCACCGAGACCTAAAACGAGCCAACCTGCGCGAGACCGAGGCCGCAGGGCAAGCTGCTCACCTCCCGTTCCCGACCCGGTCGCGGATGGCGGGTCGATCTCGGCGGGGGCGGCCGAGACCCGCCTGACCCCCGGCGTCGATCCTGCCCAAGTGCCGCCCGGCCCAGGGTTCGCACGAGGCGCCGCGGCGCTGCTCTCGCTGTCGAACGGCAGTGGTGTCGAGCCGTGGATGAGCGACCCGGGCGCGCTCGCGCGCGACCCTGAGGGATGCCGAGAGCGAACGTCGTTCGTTCCAGAGCCCACCGGCTCGGCCGTTGGGGGTGAGGAATACCGGGAGCGTATGGGCTCGGGGTTGGTGAGGATTCGGGTGATGCGCTCCAGGGATTGGACGCTCGTTGGGCCGCCGAACGGAGCCAAAGCTTCGGCCAGATCCGCCACGTCACAGAAGCGCTGCGCGGGATCCTTCTCGAGGCACCGCTGCACCACGTCGTCGAGCCCGGCGGGAACTCCCGGGCGCAGCGAGTCGACGGCCGGCGGCGTATCGTTCAATACGGCAGAATAGACCTCCGGCAAGGTGTCCCCAATGAACGGAGGGCGCCCCGTGAGCATCTCGAAAAGGATAGCTCCGAGCGCCCAAATATCGCTCCGTTCATCCACCGAATCCGCGCGCATCTGCTCGGGCGCCATGTAAAAAGGAGACCCCAAAACCTGAGGGGAAGTCGTCTCCGCGTGGACTCTGGATGGTCCCCCAATATGCTTGGAGATGCCGAAATCCACGATTTTGACCGTGGGAGAGCCGTCCGGCAATCGAGCGATGAAGAGGTTCCCCGGTTTGAGGTCACGATGGATCATTTCCGCAACGTGCACCTCGGCGAGCGCTTCACAGGACTGGAGCATGAACGAGATCGCCTGCTCTACCGCGAGCGCACCCTGCCGATCGAGCAGGTCCGCCAGGTCTTCGCCCTCCAGATACTCCATGACGATGAAGGGTGATCCGCTCTCCAGCGTGCCCACATCGAGCACCCGAGCAACGTGCTCACTGCGGATCCTGGCGGCAGAACGCGCCTCGAACAACAGCCGATTGAGCGCCTTGTCGTCCTCGAGCAGGTCGCGACGCATCACCTTGATGGCCACCAGATGCTCGAGCTGAAGATGCGTGGCGGCCAGCACGATCCCCATGCCCCCGCGGCCGATCTGGCGCTCGATCCGGTACTTCCCCACTACGATTTGGCCCACGTGAAAGGGCGAGCCGGAGCTCGCCTGAGCATCATCGAGCCTGGGTTCGAGCGCCGACATGGCCCCAGCGTAGCGGCTTCGGCGAAGCCTATCGAGAAAAACAACGCATGGGTACCGAGTCGGTCGTCTAACTCCCGCATGTTTGCTGCCCACGGCTGGCGCCCGCGCGCGAATGCCGAGCCCGCGCGAGAGAGGGGCCCAAGGGCGCCGTGAAAGCGCGGCGAATTCCACGGCATTAATGCGAGGTGTGCTGCTGACCGGCTGCCGAGCAGGCGCTCAGTCTCGCCGATTGACCTGGCCCACTTCGGCTACACCACCCTGGAGCACCAACCGCTGAGTTCCAAAAGAACGCCATGCGCATCCGGGGAAGCGCAATTGCATCAGAAAGCACCCTGACTTGTCGGGGCGCCGCCGATCGATGGGCATCGCGAGAACGACCCGGCAGCGGGTCATGTGTCGTCGGTATCTGGCTTTGCTCAACCCAAGGCGAAAGTCGCCAAAACGACGGTCACCTCCGGCTCGCGCACCCCGCGCCGGTATCAAACGCATTTGCCGAGGAAGTACCCCGGCCCAGGCCGGTGCAGAGGCACGGATTTTCCGCCGAGCTGCACTTTCAACCGAAAACGGCCGGGCCGATACAGTGCGCTCAGGAGCACCTCCCCCGGCAACGACCGCGAGCTGTCTCGGTGCGCGTGGCAAGCATCGACGTCGACTGAAACATCGCTAGGGGCGTTCTAATGCGGCGCAGCCCCGAATCGTTTGCGACTGCATTGGTGATTGTCAGAGATTTGAGCCGCGCCGAGCCAGGCCGCGGAACGGGCCACGCTCGAGCGCCTTGGCGTGCCCGCGAATTTGGATATGCTTGGGGCTGCTCGATGGAAAGCGAAGTACAGTCAGGCCAGCTCATCGCTGGCAAGTACCGCATGCAGCAGGTGCTGGGGCGGGGCGGAATGGGCGTCGTCGTGGCCGCCCTGCACGAGCAATTGAACCAGCGCGTTGCGCTGAAGTTTCTCACCGACAACGCCTTCCAGCAGCCGGAGGCGGTCGCCAGGTTTTTGAGAGAGGCGCGAGCGGCGGTCCAAATTCAGAGCGAACACGTTGCCCGAGTGATGGACGTCGGGACCCTCGATTCGGGCGCCCCGTACATGGTCATGGAGTACCTCCGGGGTCTCGATCTAAAGGAGGTTTCGACGAGGCGCGGCCAAATACCCATCACTGAGGCGGTGGATTACGTGCTGCAGGCTTGCGATGCCGTTGCCGAAGCGCACTCGCTCGGCATCGTGCATCGCGACCTCAAACCATCGAACCTATTTCTGACGGAACGTCCCGATGGCTCGCCGCTGGTCAAGGTGCTGGACTTTGGCATTTCCAAAGCGTTGCACGCACCAGGAGGGGAGACCAGCCAGCAGCAGATGACGGCGAGCGCCGCGATCATGGGTTCGCCACAGTATATGTCGCCCGAGCAAATCCGGAGCTCCAAGAGCGTGGACGCTCGGAGCGACATATGGGCGCTCGGCACCATCTTGCACGAGCTCCTCGCGGGCGCCCCTGCCTACGTCGCAGACACGGTGCCGGGCTTATTGGCGATGATCGTTGCCGATCCGCCTCCCCCCCTGTCCGCATCCAGACCGGATGCCCCCGCAGATCTGGAAGCCGCCATCTTGCGTTGCCTGCAGAAGGATCGCGAGCATCGCTTTACGAACGTGGCTGAGTTCGCGCGTGCGCTCGAGCGCTTCGCCTCCACGGAGGCGAGGCCGCTGGTACGACGCATCGCTCGCGTGCTGGGCGATAACCCGCCGGCGATCGCGCACTCAAACGCACCCGTGCCATCCGCCCATGGCTTGACGTTCAAAGAGCCCTCGAGCCAGACCAATGGCACCTGGGCCCGCACCGGCAGGCTGAGCGACGGCGTGCCCCGCAAACCCGCTTACCGAAAGACCAGCGTGCAGCTGGGGGTCGGCATTGGATTCGTTGGCCTAACTATTTTGACGGGGTTCTTGTGGGCCCGACGTACATCAGAGGGCCCTGAGGCTTTCGACGGGGCCAGCGCCTCGGGAGCGGTGGCTCCGGCGTCGGGAGTGGCACCCACGCCTGCTACGAACGGGTCGCTCGGCGTTCCTCCTAAAGGGCCAGGGGTAGGCCTCGTCCGGCCCGGACCTGGTGACGTACCCGCTCCTCTGCCAACGCTGCTGAAGAAAAAAGCGGAGACCGCCGCCGATGATATCGAGCCCGCCGCGGGTGGCGTACACATCGCTTCCGAGGACGGGAGCGAGCCTTCCACCCCGCCGGTGAGACCGAAGAAGAACGCCGCTGCCGGCCGCTCGCCGCGAGCACGGGCTAACCCCGTAAAGCCTCCTCGCAACGCTTCTGTGGCGGCGCGCGCGCCCAAAGACGCCGCCGTTTCGCCCGCGGCAACACCGAAGAAAACCAATACGCTCGATCTGTTCAATGATACGAAGTGAGCAATGACACCGGTCACGGTTAAGCGGCGGAGGGTCCGCGTCCGGCGCTGCGCTCACATTGGATTCGGTCTCGCTTTTCTAGGCGTCACCGGTGCGGCGGCGGCACAAACCGACTCGGCGGCGGCACGCGCGATGTTCGCCGAGGGCCGCGGGCTCATGGAAGCCGAGCGGTACGAAGAAGCATGCCCGAAATTCGAAGAGAGCCTGCGCCTAGACCACGGCATGGGCACGCAGTTCAACCTCGCCCATTGTTGGGAGAAGATCGGGCGCACCGCTAGCGCTTGGGCGCTCTTTCTAGACGTCGCTGCGGCCGCTCGCGCCGCTGGCCAGGCCCCGCGCGAGCAGGTCGCCCGCGAACGGGCCAAGGCACTCGAGCCCAAGTTGACGCGCTTGCGGATCGCCGTCCCGGAACCTACCCCTGACATGAAAGTTTCCCGCGACGATCAAGACGTGCGGCGCGCGGCGTGGGGGACGGCGATGCCGATCGACCCCGGGGACCACGCCATCACCGTGACGGCGCCTGGAAAGCAGGCATGGTCGCAGCAACTGACTTTGCCGGCCACGTCGCGCATTTTTTCGGTCATCGTGCCTGCGCTCGAGGACGCGGTCGCCGCCAAGAGCCAGGACGACGGCTCGCCAGCGCCAGCGGCAACACCCCGCCGCCCCGTCAACACCAGCAGCGAGGCGGCCATGGAAGGCGAGGGCTCCAACGGGCAAAGCATCGCTGCTCTAGTCATCGGTGGTGTGGGGATTGCGACGCTCGCGGCGGGCACGATCTTCGCCATACAGAGCCGCTCAGATAACGCCGAAGCTTTGAAATTGTGCCGCATCCAAACACCAGAGGGCGACAGCTGCGGCGATGAGGCGGAACGAGCTCGGCATGACGAGCTCATCGATGACGCGGAGCGCGGGCAGCTGCTCGGGTATATCGGCATCGGCATAGGCAGCGCCGCCTTGATTACGGCCACCGTGTTGTATGCCACGGCCGGTAGCGGGTCGGACCGAGCAGGCTCGGCGTTGAACGTCACTCCGCTCTGGAACGCCGAGGGTTGGGGAGCTGCTCTGAGCGGCCGCTTCTGAAATGCCGCTGCGACGTTCATTCGTCAGGGCCGCAGAGCTGCACCAGGATCTCACGCTGGTGGGGTCGACTGCGATGCTCCCACAGGTACAGCCCTTGCCACGTACCGAGCGCCAGCCGCCCGTCCATGATAGGGATGAGCTCACTCGTTCTAGTCAAGGCGCTCCGCGCGTGAGCGGGCATGTCGTCGGGGCCTTCATCGTCGTGCTCCCAACCTCGTTGCTCCGGAGCGAGCTCAGCCATCCAACGTTCGAGGTCCCGCAAAACGGCAGGGTCGGCGTTCTCCTGAATCAGCAAGCTCGCCGAGGTGTGTCGCACGAAAACGAGGCACTGACCGAGACGCAACCCGGACCGCGAGACGATGCTCGCTATCTGCTTCGTAATATTCGTGAAACCCCTGCCAGGAGTGGGGATTACAATCAGCTCTTGAAACCAACGAGTCATCGACCTCCCCGTTGAGCCTAGCCCCTCCCGCCCCGGCGCGCTACGGCCGTGTGGCCTGGTGACCGTCGCGAGAATCCGTGTCGGAGACGTTGTCGCGAAGGCGGCAGTTTTCTTAGCAACTGCGGGCAACATCGGAACGATGGGGAAGGGAATGGTTTTAGGTCGACCGCGTCCGTTTGCTTCGCCTCGGCGCGGCATCGCACCGCAACGTCGCGGAAGGGCTGCGCTGCTGGGCGCGACTTGCAAGCTTGACGAGATATTCGTAGCTTCGCGCGTGAAACGCCAGCGGTGAGACGGTGGGCTGCAGACCGGCGGGCACGACACTCATGAAACGTCTGACGCCCGATGCCCGAGGTGCAGTGATGATGGAGTACGTCGTACTCTTGCTAGTGGTTTCGGGCGGATGCTGCGCCGCCATCGTGGTCATGGGCGTCGCGCTGGCTAAGTATTTTGCAGCACAACAGGGCTGGCTTTTGATCCCGTTCCCGTGATTGCATCGATGTTAGCGAGCGCGGACCAAAAATGGCATCGCAGTACATTCCCTCGCAACTAGTTCTTCCCACGACCGACAATCAGACCAATCGTTTTCCACGAGCTGCATAGAGCGGCTATCGACCGAAAGGAACAGTCCATGTCCTATCTACAAAAAGTGCGCGCACGCCTCCAAGGCTCCTCCATCGTCCGCGACCAAGCAGGGCTGTCGACGGTCGAATATGTGATCATTCTCGTGCTCGTAGCGGCGATCGCCATCGGCACCTGGAAGACGTTTGGCAAGACCGTGAACGACGGCTTGGACGCAGCAAGCAAGAATTTCGATACCGAGGTGACCGGCACCGCTAAAGCCCTCCCCGCCGGAGAGCAATAAACGCCTTCATTCTCCGCGGAGTGGCTCTGGCCGACTGCTCGTGTCTGGGTTGGTGCCTGGCACCCGCCCAGCACGGGGCGGCGCGGTCGGCTTAGGCACCGGCGATGAGTGGCGTGGTAACAGTTTTGGATTCGGGGCAGATTCGAAAGCCATGTCGCGGCCTGGTCGATTGATCGAAGCAAGATGGCGTGGACGCCGAAAGTCAGGAAAGTACATGAACGTGCTCGCTGAAGCGCCGCTAATTTTAGCCTGCGCCGTCACGTTGGCCGCAGCGTGGACCGACGCGAGGACAGGTCGAATCCCCAACCTGCTGACTCTACCTATGGTGCTCATTGGGCTGTGCTTAGGGGCCATCAATGGGGGCTGGGTCGGGTTGGGTTCCTCATTGCTCGGTGCAGCCCTTTGTTTCGGCGTGCCATACGGCCTCTACCGTACGTCGCGGGGCTCGGCCATCGGCGGGGGCGACGTAAAGTTGTTCGCGGCGCTGGGAGCCCTGTTAGGACCGAGCGCGGGGCTAGAAGTAGAGCTTGCCTCCTTGGTACTCCTAGCCGCCTTCGCTCTGATGATCCTAACCTGGCGTGGGCGCCTCCTCGGCATGCTGCAGCGCACGTTGTGGTTGAGCATCAATTGGGCGCTGCCACGCGCAAAGCGGAGAAGCCTGGAGCCGGAGATGATGATATCCATGCGCATGGGCCCGGCAATCTGCGTCGCCACCTGGGGATTCGCAGCACTGGAGCTGCTGCCGTCGTTGATGGCGTGACGAGGCCAACGATCGAGACGCTTACGCCCTACGGCATGCGATCGCCGCCTTGGCCAGAGGCACGACACTGATGGCGTATGTCCCCGACAACGATACTTTCCCAGTGGCAAAGCCGTTCCGTGTTACAAGCGCTTGCGTCCCCTCTGCCCTCCACTTTGACCCTTCATAAAGCGGTGCGTCAGAGCGATGCACGATTGTTTGACCTTCGATAAAATCGCCACGAGGTCCGCGTGAATAAGAAAGCCTTTCTGATTGCCATCGTGATTGCGGCCGTTGGCGTGGGCTTGTCACACCTCTACTTGACGCGCCTCGAGCATGAGGTCACCGGTGGAGCACGGCTCTCAGTGCTCATCGCGGCCAAGGATTTGAGGCCCGGTACTGTCCTGCGCGAAGCTCTGCTCGGCGTGAGAGCCATGCCGCAAGCTTATGTGGGAGAGCGAAACATCTACGCGCGTGATTCCAAAAAGGTGATCGGCATTCGCGTGAGCACGCACATCAAAGCCAACGAACCGGTCTTGTGGAGCGACATCGCGACTCTGTCGCAGCCCGGTCGCGACCTCTCGAGCGCCGTACAGGACGGCAAACGCGCCGTGTCGCTGTCGAGCCAAACCAGCTCGTTCGACGGACTACTTCGCCCGGGTGACCGCGTCGACATCCTGTTCACTCCGAGCAGCGGGGATGAAACCTCGATCTTGCTTCAGAATATCCTGATCCTGTCCGTTGGAGGGCAGTTGAGTCAGGATGACGAGGCCACTAAGGGGAGCCTTGGACGAAAGAGCATCACCCTGAGCGTAGGTATCGAAGAGAGCCAGCTCATTACTCAGGCCGAGCGTCAGGGAACGTTAAGGCTCGTTCTGCGCAACCCTGAGGACATCGAGCTCTTGGAGGGGGTGGCAAAGGCTGTGCGGAGTGACATCGTCCAGCAAGCCTCAGAGGTGCAGCGTCGAGCAATCGCGCCCAAGCCGGCGGCGACGAAGGAAATCGATCATGTCCGTTAGGTTCGAGCGCTGGGTCAACGCGATCGGAGTGCTCGCGAGCGCGAGCATCGGACTGTTCGCCGAGCCGAGCCACGCACAGAACCGAGGGGCGGCAAGCCCGAGCAGCAATCAGGCCGAAACGTTGCGCCTGGAGGTGGGCACCCAACAGGTGATCTCGAGCGAAAACGTCCGCTCGTATTCGGAGGGTGTTCAGGGCGTGGTCGACGTGAGGCTGACCGGTGACGCAAAGCAGTTCGTCATCGTCGCCTTGAAGCCGGGGCAGACCACGCTGCTCACGATCATGATGGACGGTAGCGAAAAGTTATACCGCATCAGCGTCTTCGACCCGAACGCCCAGAAGATGGGCGAGCGCAAGGACGTCCCCCGAGAGCAGGTGCTCGCTCGCGACAACATTCGGCTCGACTTTTACTTCGTGCAGTTCGACAAATCTTATAGTCACCAGCTCGGGATCGATTGGGCGACCCGTTACGGCGGTGGCTCGCTCAGCATTCTGTACGACCTGCAGTCCAACACCTTCTCAAACGCGACGGCCGTCGTGCAAGATCAGGCCCTCCCGGCGCTCGACCTCGCCCAGGCGAGTGGCTGGGCGAAGCTCATGCGCCACGCCACGCTGATCACTGCCAATGGCACGAAGGCAAATTTCACCGGGGGTGGCGAGGTAAACATTCCCGTTCAGGGCTCGCTCACGACAGGGATTCATCGGATCGAGTTCGGCAGCACCATTGGCGTGATGCCTCGCTATGACAGCGAGAGCGGGCGTCTCGAGCTCGAAATCCACGCGGACGTCTCCGATCTCGCGGACGATCGTGGCAGCGGCACCCCGGGCCGCGTTACCTCCACCCTGGATACCCTCGTCAACCTCGAGCTCGGTCAATCCCTGATGATCGCCGGGCTCGTGGCGCAGAGTCAGAGCCGTAACCACAGCGGCCTGCCAGTGCTGAGTCAGATACCGATCCTCGGCGCCCTGTTCGGTACCCACAGCGAGCTTTCGCAAGATACGGAAGATGTCGTGTTCATCGTGCCCAGCGTGCTCGACGCGGTGAGCTTGGACAGCCGCGCACGGATTCGCGAAGCGCTGGACGCGTATGACGAGTACACGGGCGACCTGGCGGAGAATCATCTGAGACCCCCGGCTGAGATCCCGGACGCAAAGCGCTCCCCGAAGCCAGTCGGGAGCGGCGTAGTGCTCGAGCCCGAGACAAAGTAAAAAATGCGTGTGCTCGTGCTCCTGATCGACGATGGCAACGGAGAGCAGCGCCGGGTCGAGGTGGAGCCGCGTGCAGAGCCCATTTGGATCGGGCGCGACGGGACATGCGACGTGGTGTTGCCAGCGCCGCAGGTATCACGGCGGCACATTTCGTTGTGTCTGGCCGGTAATCAGCTCGAGGTTGAGGATCACTCGGCCAATGGCACGCGCGTAGACGACAGCGTTCTGCGCGGCGAAACGCGTCAGCTCCGCGCGGGCAGGTGTACGATGCGCCTCGGGCCGTACACGGTTTCGTTCGACGTGCCCGATGTGCCGCTCTCAGGCTCGCCCGCACCCCCGGACGCGCAACACAAGCTCCACCAAGAGAGCTTGCCGCCCCGGGCCGTCAAAGCCCCCCCGCCCGTCGTGATCGCCCCGCCACTAGCGGCCACACCGACGGCAGGCGCAACGCCAGCGCAGCGGAGGGAGATCCACAAGCAACTGCTCGACTATCTCGAGCTGCCCCGGCTCGACCGCAAGGCCCTCGAGGACGACAGCATACGGCGCCGCGTCACCGAGGCATTGCGACGAATCATTGCAGACTATGGTGGGCAGCTCCCTCGTTCTGGGGATTTGGAGAAGCTGACGCAGGAGCTCACCGACGAAGCGCTGGGATTGGGTCCACTCGAGAGCCTGTTGGCGGACCCAGATGTGAGCGAAATCATGGTGGTCGATCCACAGACGATTTATGCGGAGGTCAGGGGCCGGCTCGAGCTCACCCCCGCTCGCTTCACGGATAACGAAGCGGTGCGCGCAGCCATCGAACGAATCGTCACCCCCCTCGGCCGTCGCATCGACGAGTCGACCCCCCTGGTGGACGCTCGCCTCAAAGATGGCTCCCGAGTGAACGCGGTCATCCCGCCGTTGGCCCTCAAGGGCGCCTGCATCACGATCCGAAAGTTTTCGAAGAAGCCTCTGGAAATCAAGGATCTGATCCGGTTCGGCTCGCTCAATGAGCGGATGGCTCGGTTTCTAACGCGGGCCGTAGCGATCCGCAAAAACATCATCATCTCGGGGGGCACAGGCAGCGGCAAAACGACGCTGCTCAATGTCTTGTCAGGCGCCATTCCGGAAGGCGAACGCGTCGTAACCATCGAAGACGCGGCCGAGCTACAGTTGGCTCAACCCCACGTCGTGTCTCTGGAGTCGCGCCCGCCAAATCTCGAGGGTAAAGGTGCCTACACGATTCGAGATCTGGTCAAGAACGCGCTTCGCATGCGTCCCGACCGAATCGTTGTCGGCGAATGCCGCGGGAGCGAGGCCATCGACATGCTGCAAGCGATGAACACCGGCCACGAGGGCTCGATGACGACCACGCACGCCAACAGCCCGAGGGAAGCCATCGCACGGATCGAGACGCTCTGCTTGATGGCGGGGGTAGATCTGCCAGTCAGGGCCATTCGCGCCCAGATCGCGAGCAGCATCCACTTAATCGTGCAGCAGAGCCGCATGTCCGACGGCTCGCGACGCGTCACGGCCATCTCCGAGGTGGTTGGGGTGGACGACGACGGCGACGTCGAGCTGAACGAGATCTACTCGTTCGTCCGGCTCTCCACGGGCGCCGGAGGTAAAATCGCGGGCGAGTTCCGGGCGAGCGGCTATTTGCCGTCTTTCGTCGACGAGTTGATCGCCAACAATGTGGCGCCAGACGGAGACTTCGTATGAGCCCGATGACCTTCTGGATGGGCAGAGCCGCCAGCGTGCTCCTGATCGTAGGGATCGCCGCCATACTCGGCGTCGAGCTCGGTTCGGATCGGGCGCCAATCCGCAGCAGAATAGTGCGCTACCGCGTGTTCTGGCACCAGGAGCTGACCAAGCTTCACGCTCACATGTCTGCCCGCCAGGTGCTCGGATTGCACTTGGCTGCCGCGCTGTTGACGGTAGGGGCGCTCGTAACGGCGCAATGGGCGCTGGCTAGCGTGTTCGCCGCGCTCATCTTCGCCCCCAACGTCTGGCTGTGGCGGGCACGCATCAAGCGCACCGAGCGGCTCGAGCAGCAGCTGGACTCCTGGCTCACCGCACTTACCAACGCCTTGCAGGCCAACCCATCGCTCGGCGACGCCATCGCGTCCACCATCACTCTCGTCGATGCCCCCATCGCAGACGAGGTGGAGCTCGTGATCAAGGAGAACGCGCTCGGCATGCCGCTGGACGACGCACTCGAGCGAGCCGCGGTGCGCAGCGGATCCCGCGTCTTCCGAGCGGCCATCACCACCCTGAAGGTCGCCCGCAACACCGGCGGCAACCTGCCGCAGACGCTAAAGACGGCTTCGGACACGCTGCGCGAAATGGCGCGCCTGGAAGGGGTCGTGCGCACGAAGACCGCCGACGGGCGCGCTCAATCGATCGCGATCAGCGCCCTACCGATCCCTGTTTACTTTGGCATCGAGTACATGATGCCAGGTTATTATGACCCGATGCGGAACTCGCTCGTGGGCAACGCCATCTTCGCAGCCGTCGGCATCTTATGGGTAGGGGCGGCGCTGTTGTCGCACAAGATCCTCTCGGTCGACATCTGACATGAACCCCTTGCCGATTGCCGCCCTCGCTCTGTTTGGCTCGAGCCTCGCGCTCGTATCCTATCAGCTGGCAGCGATTCCCATGCATCCAGCCCCGCAGCTCGGGGCGGTGGGGGTTCAACGTCGCCGGGCCTTGGAACGCTCGAGCGCCATGCGCGCCTTCGAGCCTGCATTACGGCAGATTGCTGCTTGGGTGGCCGAGTTCCGTCGCGTCAACATGCTCGGGCTGGGCAGCGCCATGCGTAAGCTGCGCGATCGGCAAACCGAGCACCTGACGCAGGCCGGGCATTATCTGGGGCTCACCCCTGACGAGTACATGGCCTTGTGCATTCTGTGCGGCATCGGCAGCGTCACGCTGACGTTGCTGCTCGCCGCCGTCGACTTTTCCGGCCCCATCATCAGCGTGGCCCTTCCCTTGCTCGGCTTCGCCATCCCCCACGCGATGTTGAACGAAGCGCGGGGCGAGCGACAAAAAGCAGTACGCCGAGGCTTGCCGGGTGCGATCGACTTGGCCGCAATGTGCATGGCGGGTGGCCTCGACTTTCCCGGAGCGCTCGGGATGATCGTCAAGAACAGCAACGACGACGACATCGTAGCGCAGGAGCTAGGGCACATGTTGACCAGCCTCGACTTGGGTCACACTCGGCGTCAAGCGCTGCAGGACCTGGAGCGCCGCGTGCCGATCGAGCCGGTGCGCAATTTTGCCCGAGCGCTGATTCAGGCGGAGGAGAAGGGCAACCCGATCGTCGAGGTGCTGCAGGTGCAAGCACGCATCAGCCGTATGCAGCGCAGCATTCTGGCTGAAGAGGCCGCCTCGCGCGCGGGTATTCTCTTGATGCTGCCGATGGTCATGTTGCTCGGCTGCGTGATTCTGCTGCTGATGGGCCCGTTCCTGTCGGGCGGTTTCGAGCTCTAGCCGGCAGCGGCCAGACGAAGCGTCATGAAAACCAAACTCCAAGTTACCGTGCCGGGAGAGCCCGATCGCCACTATTCCGTGGATACTCGCGCCATCGTGGGCAAAGGACCCGCTGCGGACGTCTCCCTAGACCACGCCGGGGTGAGCCAGCAGCATTTTCGGATCAAGCTAGGGGCCAACAATCTGGATGTGCGGATCGCCCCCGGGGCGGCGCCGCTGACGTATGAAGGTCGGCCGTTTGCCGGCGGAGAGCTTCCCTACGGGACCGATTTCTACCTCGCTCGCATCCGCTTCAGTTGCTTGCCACCTGGTAAGGGCACAAACAGCCGCGTCATTCCTCTCCTCATCGCGTGCGTGGTCGTGATCGGGGGCTTTACGGCCCTCTCCATGTTCGATCAAAGCGCTATCCAGTCCGTTGCAGGCGCTGACGACGTGGAGGTCACTCTGTTCGAAGAACCCGCCCCCTGTCCTCAGACAGACCGCGAGGGCGCTCGGCGAAAGGCTGATAGCCTCGAGCGCGCAGCGCACGCCAAACGAGAACGGTATCGCTACGACGCACACGACGGGCTCGACGCGGGCCGCCTCTTCGGCGAGGCGAGCAAGTGTTATGAAGTCGCCGGGGATCCAGCTGGCAAGGAACGCGTGGATGGCGAAGGGCGAGCCTGGAGGCAGCGCATCACGGAAGAGTTCAGTGCCGCCCGCTTGCGCCTGCGAACCGCCCTGCAAAACGGGCAACTCGAAACGGCGCTGTCGGCCGTTGTGGCCATGCGTCGCGTGCTCGAAGGGGAAGCGACGCCCTACGCGACCTGGCTGGCCGGCAAAGATCGCCAGCTCCGGACCGAAATAAACAAGACGATCAAGAAGTAACCCTCACGCTGGAGCGGCGGTGCCAGCGAGGATATTCCGTAGCATCGCGTAGCCGCGATGCACGCGCAGCTTGATCGCGCTCTGGGTGGTGCTCAAGAGCCCCGCGGCCTCTTCCCCGGAGAAACCGACTAGCTTCGTTAACTGGATCGCCGAGCGATAGTGATCCGGGAGGCGATCCAGGGCCCGCCGCATGTCGGCGACGTGTTCAGGACTTGGTTGCTCGGACTTGCGCTCCGGCAACACACCGTCGGGGCCGAGCACTTCACGTTGAGCCGCCAAACCCCGGCACTCGTCGAGGAACGTGCGCCGCGCGATCACCATGGCCCAAGGCAAAACCTTGGCCTCGGGCAGGTAGCTCGACCGAGCGCGATGCAGCTTCGCAAAGGTGACCTGCAAGACGTCCTCCGCGAGCGCGGGGTCTCGCGACAGCCGCAGCAAATAGGAGTAGAGCTTTGGCGCTAGCCGACGGTGCAGCTCGCGAAAAGCCTCCGCGTTCCCCGTCGTGTAGTCAGCCATCAACGACTCCAGAGATGGCTCGACGTGAGCTACGGTCCCGCCTGATGTGTCGGTCACGAGGCGACGTGGTGCAGATTCCGTACCAGCCCAATTGGTGTAGCCGAGTCGCAAAACTGGGCCGACAGCGCCCCGGCCCGCTATCCGCCACATGTGGCAGGTGCCACAGTGCTACACGGCGGTGCGTCGAGCATGTCACCGCCGAGCGCCGTGATGCGCGGCACGCTCGGGTCGGACTGGGTCAGCTCTTCTACGAACATTTCCACCGCATCGCCGCCTGGAAAGGCGTTGTGACGCAGATCCCCGACGCACCGAACGAGGCCGCTCAAGGAGCCCGCCATGGCGCCGCGATTGACCGCGAAACAACCCAGGCTTCGCCCTTCAGCGAGCGTGAGCTGGAGCTTGAGGTGGCCATTTTTGACCTCGCGGACGCTCGCTACGCGACCTTCCACGACGAGCCTGGGCCGCGGGTTCTGAAAACCACAGGGCTCGAGCCGACCGAGATCGCCAAGCACGGTGAGGGGCTCGTCGCCCAGCTCCAGGCGCAGGTCCCCGGCGCTCGTTTCGGCGCGCGGCGCTGCCCCCTGGCGCGTGATGGCGTCGACGAAACGCTCTCGAAGCGCGCCCAACCGTTCTTCCAAAATCTCCAGGCCGGCGGCCTGCTGGTGCCCCCCGAAGCGTGTGAGGACATCGCTGGCGGAGCCGAGCGCGTCATGCAGACGCGCGCCGTTCGGGCCCCGCACCGACCCGCGCCCAGTGCCGGCGTCGAAGCCCACGACGATCACGGGACGGGCAAACTTGTCCGCGAGCCGCCCCGCCACGATGCCCACGATGCCCGGATTCCAACCGCTCCGCCCCACGACGATGGCCGCATCCCGGTCGAAGCCATGGCGTTCGATGTCGGCGCAAGCTTCATTTAACATCTCCTCTGAGAGCGCACGACGCCGGACCGAGATCTGTTCGATCTGTGCGGCCAGGACCCGAGCGGTCGTCAGGTCCTTGGCCAGGAGCAAGTCGAGCGCGATGGCGGCAGAGCCGAGCCGCCCAGGCGCGTTGATGTGGGGCGCGATCCGAAACGCGACGTCGCGGCCCGTGAGCGGTGCATCGCGCGAGATTTTGGCGATTTCGAGCAGCGCTAGCATGCCGGGCCGCCGCGCTTTGCTGATGGCATCCAGCCCGGCTCGGACGAGAGCGCGGTTGTCGCCATCGAGGGGTGCTACGTCCGCTACCGTGCCGACCGCGACCAAATCGAGCCAGTAGCGGATGTCGAGCTCGAGCTTCAGCTCTTTACGGAGGGCAGCGGCTATCGACAGGGCCAGACCACACGACGCGAGCCCTTTGTACGCAAAGCCGCAGTCGTGCCGATGTGGATTCAGAAAGCCGACGGCGGGCAGCGGCTTGTCCGGGACCAGATGATGATCGATGACGACAACGTCGATGCCCTGACGCGAGAGCTCGCCGAGCGTCTCGTGATCTGACGAGCCGCAGTCACAAGTGACGAGCACCCGGGCGCCCGTCTGCGAGATGCGCTGCGCCGCGGCGGAGGACACACCGTAACCCCCCTCGAAACGACTGGCGATCAGCGGTACTGCATCGCCACCCAACGCCCGCAGCACCTCGGTCATGATGGCCGCAGAGGTGATGCCGTCGCAGTCGTAGTCGCCGAAAACCGCCACCCGCTCCCGCCGCCGGATCGCGTCTGCCAACCTGAGAGTGACCGCGGCCCGATCGGCCATATCATCAGGTCGCGTCAAGTCCGCCAGGCGAGGGCTCAGGAAACGCTCGGTCTTAGATACGTCCGAGTGCCCTGACCGTGCCAACCAGCTCGCAACGGTCCGGGATAAACCGAGCCGTCGGCTGAGCAGCTCCGCTGAAGGAGAAAGCGGGGCATACACGGCGGCGAGCATACTCGCGTGTCCAAATTTGTACAGGAGCGTCCCGTCACGGACCGATGGTCGCGCGCGAGCGCTCAGGGCGTACACCGCGGTGAACCGATCGTTTTGAAGGCGGTCTTATCACCCCTAGGTTCGACTCAACCCCGAACGTCCATTGTCCGTTCTGCAAGGTACATGAACGTGCTGCTAGTCGACGACAACAAGGCCATGCGCCTGATGCTGCGCAGGACCCTACTGGAGACGGGAATTTCCGACCTTAGGGTCGCCGAGGCCGAGAACGGCAGCGACGCGCTCGCGAAGCTCTCGGCGGTCGCCCCCGACATCATCATCTCGGATTGGAACATGCCGGAAATGGGCGGTGTCGATCTCTTGCGGGAGCTGCGCTCGCGCGGCTCTGAAGTCACTTTCGGGTTTGTGATCCCGGAGACGCCGAGCCCCCAGATGCGCGAAAGGGCCTTCGAGGCGGGTGCCCAATTCATGTTCGCCAAACCCTTGAGCGTTCAAAGCTTCAGGGAAGTGCTCCGGTCGAGCTGAGCCTCGGGCTACCGTTTCCGGCGCCACGCACTCGTGGCCGCCGCTTTGTAACGGGAGCAGATGCGGCCGGTCGTGTCACCTCGGAACGCGCGACGCCAGGCAGAACCACCGGATCCTGGAAGCCGAGGCCCGGACGCCTTAGCCGCCCCGGGGCCGATGTGGTAGCGTATTGACGGCTAGACCGCAGCCGGCCGGTCCGATCGGTTAACATCACAGGCTGTCCGCCCTTCGGAATCCCGTGACTCGATTGTTGAGAACTTGTGCACTGCTGTGGGGGCTGGGCCTAGCTGCGTGCACGGCGCACGTGCCGGCACCCGAGCATCCTCCCCGCACCGACGCCGCGGCAGCAGCCCAGGCGCTATACGAGCAAGGCAGTCGGCTGGCACGCTTGGGGGACTCGGTGCGAGCGGAGCAGTATCTGGCCGCCGCCCTGCGCGAAGGCTACGACCCGGAGCGGGTGCTCCCCCAGTTGATGCGGGTCTGCTTGAACGAGTCGCGGCTGCGGGCAGCCCTAAATCATGCGCTCCCCTATCTCAAGAAGCATCCGGATGCCATCTGGCTTCGCTATCTCGTGGCGACGGTCTACTTGGGCCTAGAGCAGCCCTTTCATGCCCGCGAGCAGTTGCTCGCGATCGAGGCTCAAACCCCCGGCAACGGTCGTACGCAGTATCTCCTGGGGCAGACCGAATGGGAGGGGTTCGACGACCCCGCCGCAGCTGAGGCTCATTTTCGTCAATATTTGCGGCTAGAGCCGCGGGGGCAATACACTGGCGAGGTCGAGGAATGGTTGCGAGTGCACGCCGACACCCCGCTCCCCTCGGCAGCCTCTGCGCGCAACCAACTGGCGGCGCCGGAGGACGCATCCAGCTCTTCCACTAGCCTCCCTCCCCCGCTCGGGGCCGAGCCTTCCACCATTCGGGACGTCCGCGTGGCGCCAGCATCATCCGACACGCCGAGCGACTCGAGAAAGCCCGTCCCATGATCCCGTCCCACGTCTACGAGAAAAGCCTTCGGTCATTCCTGGAGCCGATCACGAGCTACCTGGACGATCCCAGCGTGAGCGAGATCATGATCAATGGCCACGAATGCATCTACATCGAGCGGCGTGGTCAACTGAGCCGTGTCGACGCGCGCTTTTCGTCAGCCGAGGCGCTCATTTCCGCGTTGAGAAACATCGCTCAATATGTGGGGCGCCCGCTCGACAACTATCATCCCATCCTGGAAGGTCGTTTGCCGGACGGGTCACGCATCGAGGCACTCCTGCCGCCGGTGTCACCCGATGGGCCGTCAGTCGCCATACGACGTTTCTCGAAGGATACGCTGACCATCGAGAAGCTGCTGAGCTTCGGCTCGCTTACCGCCGATGCGGCCCAAACCCTCTCCGCGCTGGTCGCCTCAAAGCAGAACATCATCGTGTCCGGGGGTACCGGCTCCGGGAAAACGAGCCTGCTCAATTGCCTGTCGTCGTTCATTCCCGAAACCGACCGGGTCGTGGTCATCGAAGACGCTCGGGAGCTACAGCTACAGCAAGCACACGTGGTGCAACTCGAGGCACGGCCGCCGGATGCGCGCGGCAAAGGACAGGTCAGCATCCGAGACCTGTTCAAAGCCACGCTGCGCATGCGCCCCGACCGCATCGTCGTGGGGGAGATCCGTGGCGGCGAGGCTTTGGAGTTGATCCAAGCCATGACGTCCGGACACGGGGGCTGCATGTCGACCGTACACGCGAGCTACCCCAAGGACTCTATGTCTCGACTGGAGACCATGGCGTTGATGAGTAACATAGAGCTGCCGCTCTCTGCATTGCGCAGCCAAATCAGCTCGGCGATCGACATCATCGTTCAAACCGGCCGCGTGCGCGACGGCAGCCGACGCGTGACGCACATCACTGAAGTGATCGGCTGCGACGAACACAATCAGTATCAGCTGCAAGATCTGTTCGTTCTCGAGCACGCGCCCGCCAACGGCAAACAGGCCTTCGTACCCACGGGTATTTTGCCCGCCTGTCTCGAAGCAATCCGCAGCCACGGGCATGACCTACCTGCTGCGGTCTACGCTGCAGCGAAGAGGAAACAGCGATGAGCAGTACACCGAACGGCCCCAAACGAGAGGGGAGCGGGACGGGCGGAGACGTCCCCCGCCCGAGCTTGGATCAGACGTTTCTCGGCGTAGCGCCGCCAGCTCCGGCGCGGCCCGCTACGGCGTCCGCAGCGGCCATCGTGGCCGCCCCCGTGATCTCAGTGTCCGGCAAAGAGCCGGCAGGCAAGCCTGCACGTGCGCCCGAACCGGCACCCGCGCAAGCCGCACCGGCGCGGCCGCCTACCGCCACGCCAGCCCCCGCCAACCTCGGCGGCGGGTGGCAAAGCGCAAAGGTCGCGCCTCGACCTGTCGGCGCCGACCGGACGCTGCTGCATCCCACGCCGGCCGCACACACCCCTGCCGGAGCTAGCCCCGCGCCCAGCCCTGCCGCGCGCCCCTTCCCACGCCCCGAGCCGCCGCAGGCGAGCCCAGGCGTCGCGCCCGTCGAACATCGACCCGTGGGCGCTGACTCGCCACTCCAGCGTACCGCGCTGGCCTCCGACTTCCTGCGCGCCGCACGCGACGCGGCCGTCGCTCCGCGTCCCGAAACGAGTCCACAACCGGTCCAGCCTTTGCCGGTGGGGGGTCTCAGCGCTGGTCAACGTGAACGCGTCGTTGCCCCCGAGCCGGCGGCTCGGGCCGCGTACAGCCCCCCGATGCAAGCGGCGCCGCCGCCCGCAGCTCGGCCCGAGCCCGTGCAAGGGGCGGCAGCTGAGCGGTTTTTGTCGCCCGCCGCCGCCGGTGCGGCTGGCGTGGACGCGGCTGACGTGGCTCCGCGTAGCCTGGGCACCCATGCCTCTATCGCGCCACCGCTCGAAGACGCTTCGCGTCCTGTGGTGCCCAGCCCGCGTCCACCCGCTCAAGTCTCGATGCCCGCGCGGCAGGCGCCGCGGTCCCTAGCGGGCACCCTCCTCGAGCAGCCACCGAGCGCGCCCCTGCCTGCCCATCAGCCGCAGGTCGAGCGCGCCATCCCTGCCGCGCCGCCGAACATGGCGCCGCTGGGAGGCTACGCAACGCGATTTGAGCCCGTGCCTTCCGTGCGAGCTCCTCTCGGGGAGCAATCCCCAGCCTCTTTCGGGGTGCCCGCACCGGGGGAACACGGCCCTTCCGACTGGAGCCAGCAAACCGCGGCGCCAGCCGCCGGAGCAGCCGCCAAAGGCAAGACGTCGGGCGGCTCACAAATTCGCCTGATCGGTCTGGCTACCTTGGCGCTGGCTGCGATCGCTTTTGCGACGTTCGGCGATCAGCTCGCTGCTCTTGGCTCTCGGGTCCGGGATGTATCCGCTCCGCATTCATGGGCGTCCGCGTCGGACGGCGCGTCGACGGCTCAAAGTACGATGGCCAACCGCCCTGCAGCCGCTTCTGACACTCGAGCACTCGCTCCCTCGACGCCTGCAGGGCCTTCCCCCAGCGCGCTGGCGGCCACGGCAGAGGACGCGCCCGCTGTGCCGACAGCGAATAGCGTTGTAGGAGCTGGTGCCGCCGAGGGTACAGACGCCAACCCAAACGACAGCGCGGCGAGCTCTGAGGCGCAGCTGGCGGCAGCTGCAGGACGCCACGTCATCGCCGGCCGCTATGCGGAGGCCCTGCCAATCTATCAACAGCTGCAACAAACGACTCCAGACAACGCCGCCTACCCCGCCATGGTGCGCGTGCTCGGGCGTAAGGTCGGAGCGGCCCAAGGCAGTGTCTCCACGCCGGAAGCAACGACCGGTCCAGGGGGAAAGCCATGATCAAGGAGAAGACGACGCGGGCCCAAACCAAGCTCGCAGCCCTCGCCGCACTATCGATGCCTTGGGGGTTCGCCGCCGTGATGGCGTGTAGCGATCCGGAGCCCATCCCCTTCACGATCAACTTCAGCGTCACCGCAGACGAGAAGCTGCCGGTAACCAACGCGCAAATCAAGGTGCGGGGCAAGAACGCCGGCGCAACGGATGCCGCCGGTGAAATCTCCTTGCGCGTGAAGGGCTTTGAAGGTGACCGGCTGCCCATCGGTCTAATCTGCCCGGAGGGTTATGCCGCAAAACCTTCCGAGAGCGTCGTCATCCTGCGCACGATTGTCGGCTTGAGCGGCGAAGAACGCAGGCCCATTACTCACGATCTCGGGTGCCAGCCTACCAAACGCGACGCCGTGGTCCTGGTGCACGTCGGGGGGCAGGCGGCGAGCCTGCCCGTGAAGATTGATGGGGCAGTGGTAGGGCAGACAGATAACCTCGGCTTCGCGCACATCCACCTTCGCACCGACCCGGGATCGAGGTTCGAGGTATCCCTCGATACTTCAGCGAACGACAAATTGATGCCGCAGAACCCCAAGCAGCAATTCCAGATCGCCCAGAGTGATGACGTGTTCGTGTTCGACAAGTCGTTCAAGTTGCCCGCACCACCCAAGGTCAAGCGACGGCGGCCTGTCGCGCCCGCGGCGGTGCACGTCCCAATCCGCTTGGATTAAAGCGCTGCTGCGCAGCCAAGCGCTCTCAACGCGTCTTTTCAGGCCGCGAGCGGCTTTCTCCACGCTGTTCGATAGTCGGAGGACGGGGGGGCTCGCGCGGTGGCGGAGCAGGGCCCAGCGCGGCAAATGCCATCAACAATATCTTTAGACAGCGAAAAACGCTGCGCAACACTCGGAAGGCGAGCGACCGCCGCCCGCGTCGATGTCGACGTGACAAATCTTCCTCCTGGCTCGAGATAAGGACAGCGGGAAGCTGCCCTCGCTCAGCACAGGAGGCTGCAGTTCTCTATATACAGGTCGCTGGCCGCAGCGAAAACCGGCTCGCGCCACGTGCGAATCTGCAACACGCGCTGAGCCAGTGGCTGAGCCGTTGCTCGAGGTGCTACTGACGCAGGTGCGCTCGCGCTCGGACGAGCACACGCCCGCCGCGTGAGCGGCGCGACCAAGGAGCCGGCTCGAACGAGCGCAGCGACGACCGATGGCGGGCCCGCAAGCTGCCCGCTGGGCGCGGGCGCGGCGCACGCGATGGCGAGCAGCAAGCACGAGAGTAAGATCCTGAGCTTTCTCAGGACCTGCTTCCGGCGCGCGGGCATCTGCTTAGACTAGCCATGTCGGCGGGCCGCGCAAGCCAAGTAAAGAAAAGGGCGCGAGACGGTGACCCGTACATCAGCTTCTGCCTGCGCAGAGTGGCTTGTCACCGGCTCGAGGGCGTCTGCGAGCGCCATACGGGAGATGGCCCCTGTGCTCAGAACGCTCTGCTTCAAGAGACCGGAGCAGTGCGCTTCATTTCGTGGCAAGCTGCGGAACTCCCCATGATCGAACCGATGACGGCGGGGTGCCGAGCTTCAAGCTGGGGTTCGAGGCGAACCGCTCCATCCTCGAGCTCAAAAAACCGGCTCCATCGCAAGGCCGGCATCGAAGGCGTGGTTCGGGCCGTCGGGCATGCTCGGTAGGTACCGAATCGTTCGCGGGGTGCGACCGACGAGCGAACCGCTACCCGTGGGCGTCCGGCAGGACACGCGCAAGCACACCCGGCACGTCTTACG
Source organism: Deltaproteobacteria bacterium (assembly GCA_043747815.1). GTDB lineage: Bacteria > Myxococcota_A > Polyangia > Polyangiales > Polyangiaceae > SZUA-265. The sequence goes on along the minus strand of JAYTOL010000235.1, from coordinate 13,949 downwards.
TCCGACGGCTGAGCTGGTCATGGGACTGTTAGCTGATCCCAGCCCTACCGCTTTCCGGGCCTTCGAGCGCGGCTACTCGCGGCTCCTCGAGCAGCGCTTTGCTGTCGAGCGCGAGCGCTTCGACGAGCTCGCGGAGCTTGCCCGGCACGAGAACGTCTACCTGGGTTGCAACTGTCCCACGGCACGGCAGCCTGACGTGCGGCGCTGTCACACAATGCTGGCGCTCAAATTTATTCAAGCGCGCTACCCCGAGTTGGACGTGAGGGTCACGCCGCCTCGCGCGTGACTTGCGCCAGCGCAACATTGCAACCCAAGCAGTGTTCTCCAGCTTCTGACCTGCTGACGCTCTCGGCATGAGAAAATTGCGCCTCGTGCGCGGCATTGCGAGCGCTGTATTGCACGCGTGCAAAGCCGCCATCGGGCGGCTCTAACTTCAGCCCCGGCGACAAATTTACCGACCAGATGCGGAGCTTTTTTACGATTTGCGCGAGCGATCGAGGCGAGCGCGACCCGAGCCGTCATTATGTCAAACGCGCAACATCGATGAATCGGCGGCGAGAGAGCTGTCACGCGCTCGAGCCGGCGAGTCGGCACGCGCGTGGGATCGCAAGGTCGGCTTGGGAAACATTTCAAATACCGCTAGGTGCGCGATTAGGGCTTGAGATGCGACGTGCAATCATGAGAACCGTGTGATGAGCCGTTCGAGCACCTGGAATGGTGCCGATATGATCTGCAGATTCCCAGTGCGATCCCAGAGTTGTCGGTATGAACAAGGCCTCCGCAGACTCGCTCCTGCTGCGCGCTCGGGAACATATAACCTGCTGACCGATCGTGTCCTATGCTCCGCTCTCTGATCACCGTGAGTGACCCCCGTGTGTGTAATCCTGTGTGATCGAGGTAACTAAAATGGGAGAAATGCGACGCGTCGTGATCGTTGGTGGGGGTTTTGGTGGGCTCAATTGCGCGCGAGCGTTGACCAAACGAAAGGACCTTTCAGTCAGCCTGATCGATCGTCGAAATTATCATCTCTTTCAGCCGCTACTCTATCAGGTCGCGATGGCTGGGCTCAGCCCGGGTGACATCGCTTCGCCGATCCGGGGCCTATTTTCTGCGTCGAGCAACGTCCACGTGGTTCAGGCGGAGGTGGAGTCAGTGGATACGGAGGCCCGGCGGGTGCTCAGCACCGCCGGGGCATTCGACTACGATTACCTAGTGCTGGCGACGGGTGCTCAGCACGCTTACTTCGGCCACGACGAATGGGAGGACCATGCTCCGGGACTCAAGACCCTCGAGCAAGCTACCGAGATCCGGCGGCGCGTGCTCAGCGCGTTCGAGCGAGCCGAATGTGAGCGAGACCAGACCCGGCGTCGTGCGCTGTTGACCTTCGTGGTGGTCGGCGGCGGCCCGACGGGCGTGGAGCTAGCGGGAGCGATCGGGGAGATGACCCGATTTACGCTGGCCAGGGACTTCCGCAACATCGACCCAAAGTTGACGCGCATCGTGCTCATAGAAGCGGGACAGAGGATCCTGCCCAGCTTCGACCCCCAGCTCTCCAGCCGTGCCACGACCGAGCTGGAGCGCCTCGGCGTGCAACTATGGACGAACAGCACGGTCACATGCATCAACGGCGACGGCGTCTTTGTCGGGCAGGAGCATCTGGCATCCGCCTCGGTCATCTGGGCTGCCGGCGTGCAGGCGTCTCCAATCGGCGGCAGCCTGAAGACCGAGTTGGATCGCCAAGGTCGCGTGATCGTGCGCGCCGATTTGAGCCTGCCCGGCTACCCCGAGGTGCTGGTCATCGGTGATCAGTCGCACTTCCGCGCACCGTACATGGAGCGTCCGCTGCCTGGGGTAGCCTCCGTGGCCATCCAGCAAGGGCGGCACGCGGCACGAACTGTTTGTGCGGACCTCGACGGGCAGAGGCGCACTGAATTCCAGTATGTGGACAAAGGGCAGATGGCGACCATCGGCCGCCGCAGAGCGGTCATGCAGAAGGGCGGCTTTCGCTCCGCGGGGGTCTTCGCCTGGTTCGTGTGGCTGCTCGTCCACATCTATTTCTTGAGTGGATTTCGCAATCGACTGTTTGTGCTGATCCAGTGGTCATGGTCGTACCTGACGTTCTCGCGCGGCACGCGCCTGATCGTGGAAAAGGAGTGGCGCTCGTACTCCAAGAACCGGGAGCAAAAGGTGGCCGCCACCAAGGCACCTGCCGCGACGGAACCCGCGGCAGTCCGCGATGAACCGGAGAGCGTCAAGCCCCCGCAGCGAGAACCCGGCGAGCGGCTCCCTCCCCTTGCCCCGCCCCCGGATTCGGGTCGTTCCGCCGCGGTTCCGCCCGCCAATGAGCCCGTGACGCGGACCTGGCAGGCACCCGCGCCCGATCAGTGGGAGGAGCCCACGACCATGTATCCGTCCCGAGACTGATATGGAATCCGACGTAAGCATAGGCACGTCTCTCGACCTGGGGACGCCCACAAACCCCGCCCTTGAGTGGTGTGCTGGCGCTCGGGGACCGGTGTCGCCAAAGACTGCGGCGTCTGGGCCCAATGTAGCCGCCTTCCACAGATGCTGACCATTGGTCTCATCTCGACCACACGAACACCCGAAAAGCTCGAGTCAGCTGCGTAGTCGCACAGCTTTTGCTGCGGGGACACCCCGCACCCCGGGCGAACCCGGAGCCGTAGTTTCTACGGTGAGGACCGGAAGCGGAGGGCGACAAAGCAGAGGGCCGCGCGGGGTGCGAGCTGTCCCCGCAATAGAGGCTCCGGCGGTCGTGCCGTTTTTCGAGATGGGACCAAAGAACAGCCACAGATGAGGGCCCGCCGGCGACTTCAAACGACGCCGTGCTACATGAGCTCTGCGTTTGGCGCTCGTTCGCGTTCGGCGCTCGTTGGCTTAGAAATACTCGCGTGGGCCGCGCTTTTTGTTGCGGCCCACGGGCGTTGCACTTGCCTAACACCCGCCGCTCGTATAAGGTCCCCCCGCTTGAACGACTCCGGGGTGCGCCGCGTAAAGTTGCCTTCCTAAGTTAACCAGCTCGGTTCAAGCGGTCCAAACGGACCTTCTGTGCGAGCTGGAGTGTGAGGAATTGAGCAACCATCAAGCAGGTCGAACGCAGCTGCGTTCGTTCCTATGGGCCAGTGGCGGTCGTGAGCGATGCTCACGTGCGCTCACGGTAGCCATGGGCGTCTCAGAGCCGACAACGTGCGATCTCGCGCGGCGGCTGTGATGAACGGTCGGCCCCCTGCACGGCGAACTTCGCCAAATAGAATCCAAAGTGGCCTATTTCCGGCCACGGAAAGCAACAATTATGAGCAATAAACTATTCGTAGGCGGGCTGAGCTGGGACACCACGAGCGACGATTTGCGTCGTGCATTCGAAGGCTTCTGTTCGGTGGATGAAGCCAAAGTCATCTCCGATCGGGATACGGGTCGTTCGCGAGGCTTCGGCTTCGTGACCCTCGCAGATCCTTCTCAGATGCAGACCATCATCAAGCAGATGGACGGCTTCATGCTCGATGGGCGCAATCTTCGCGTCAACGAGGCCAACGACCGTCAGCCGTCGCAACGCGCCTTCTGAAATCAGAGGTACCGTCCCGCCGGCGTCTGCTCCGGTGGCGGGCCCGCGTCTGAGATGGCGCTGGTACCGGAGCCGCCCACACCTTTGCCGCATAGATACGGGGTGAGCCCAACAGGGCATGGGCACTTTGCCTCTCGTCGAATACGAGCGAACTGACCCCTTCTCGAGGGACGGATTCTCGTGGCGAGCTCAGGCTTTTCGACGATCCAGGATCCATTCCGCGCTGCCTCGGCGACAGGCAACGTTTGATGCGCTCCACCCCTGGAATACCTTTGGATAGGGGGTGCTCCAGACCGGACGTGGCGTGCGGCGGCGCGAAGGTCGTGCGGCGCCTCGGAGCAGATGGGCTTCCTCGGGGGTAGCCAGAGGGGGATTGCTAGCGCCCGTGCAGCCCATGGGCGGCGCGGACCCGCGAGCCCCAAGCTAGTGCAAACGCAGCCGATCTCGCAGCGCTAAGGCGGGTTGTCTCGAGATGCGGCGAGCATCTGCACAAACGCGCGTCGATGCGCTGCTGGTGGTCGAACGCTCATGCGCGGAGGATGTGGGGCTCGAGGAGGGGCCCAGGCCTGCGCTCGGCCTTGCCCCAAGCGCGACGCGACATTATGGCACGAGCATGTACTCCGGTATCACGCGTGGAACGCGGCCCGTGGTGGACACGCTCGAGTTAGAGGGGCGAACGGATTTGGTGGTCGATCTCGGGCCGGACCTCAGCCGCGACCTCGATCTGGGGGCGAGCGTCGCTCTCGACGGGGTCTGCCTGACCGTAGCCGCGTTGGACGGTACGCGCGCCATGTTTCAAGTTATCGCCGAGACGCTGGAGAAGACGACCTTGAGCGGCCTCTCGGTGGGTGGCCGCGTCAACGTGGAGCGCAGCCTGCGTATCGGTGATGAGCTCGGAGGGCACGAGGTGTCCGGGCACGTGACGGGCACGGGCCGCATCACTGCGGTCACGCGAGCAGGGGGGCGGCATGACCTTCGAGTCAGCGTGCCCAAGGAGTGGATGAAGTACATCTTTCGGAAGGGCTTCATCGCGGTCGATGGCTCGAGCTTGACCGTGGGTGAAACGCATCCCGAGGGTGAGCTCGAGCTGCACCTGATCCCGGAGACGTTGCGGCTCACGAAGCTCGGCGAGCAACGCGTCGGCGATCGCGTGAATATCGAGCTCGACTGGCGCACCGTCGCCATCGTCGATTCCGTGGAGCGCGTGCTTGCCGCACGGCTCGCAGAGCCGCCGAGCGGCATGGGCGGTGGCGACGGGACCGAGATCGGACTGCCTAGATAGGCAGGGCCGCACTCAAACGGGTAGGCTGGGGCGCGGGTTGCTGGCGGCGCTAGCGGCTGCCCTTTCTGCAAATGTCCTCACGGGCTCAGGCTTGTCGACGATCCAAAATCCTGCCCTGGATCGCCTCGGCGACGTGCGGCGCCTGTACGCGGTCGGCGCCCTCCAGATCAGCGATAGTCCGCGCCACACGCAGGACTTTGACGAAGGCTCGCGCGCTGAGGCCGAGTTGCAGAGCCGCCGTCTCGAGCAGGCGCCGGCTCTCCCCGTTCAGACAGGCTATCGCCTTCAGCTCGTGCAGCGAGAGCTCGGCATTGGTACGCCGACTCGTCGTCCCCTGCGCTTGGCGCTCGAGCTGACGGCCGCGCGCCGCCACCACGCGCTCACGCACGACGCTCGATGCCTCGCCATCCCCGCCCTGCGATAGCGTGCGGATCTCCACGGGCGGCAAGCTGACGTGTACGTCGAGCCGATCGAGCAACGGACCCGAGAGCTTGTGGTGGTAGCGAGCGATCTGCCCGGGCGAACAACGACACTTTTCTCGCGGGTGACCCCGATAACCACACGGGCACTGGTTCATCGCCGCCACCAGCATGGGCCGCGCTGGAAACCACGCGCGCGCTCGAGCACGCGCGATGCACACCACGCCATCCTCGAGCGGCTGCCGGAGCGCCTCGAGCGCGATGCGCCGGAACTCTGCAAACTCGTCCATAAAGAGCACCCCGTGGTGAGCCAGGCTCACTTCGCCGGGCCGCGGCCGCGACCCGCCCCCGATGAGCCCGGCTTCGCTGATCGAGTGGTGGGGCGCCCGAAATGGCCGCCCGTCGATCATCCCCTTTTCTGGTGGTAGCAAGCCGGCGACGCTGTGAATTGCAGTCGCCTCCACCGCTTCCTCGAACGTCAGCGGCGGCAAGATGGTCGGCAGCAGACGCGCGAGCAGGGTCTTGCCGCCACCCGGGGGACCGATCAAGAGCAGATTGTGATTGCCCGCCGCAGCGATCTCGATGGCTCTGCGGGCCATGGCTTGCCCCCGAACGTTCTTTAAGTCGCCCAGGGTGTAGGCGTCCGTGCTCGCCGCGAACGCCGTGGGTGGCACCTGGGGCAGAGCGCGCTGCCGCGAGAAATGCGCGAGCACCTCGCCGAGGGACGTCGCGGCGAGGACGCTGCTGCTGCGTAGCAAGCCCGCCTCGTTGAGGTTTGACGCGGGAATGATCGCGGTGTGCAGCTCTCGACCTAGGCACCCGCGGAGCTGGGGCAGGACGCCGCGCACCGCCTGGATTGACCCGTCGAGCGAGAGCTCACCGAGCACGAGCGTACCGCTCAGGCGCTCCGCCGGAAATCGCCCGATGGCGCTGAGCACTCCGATGGCAAGCGCGAGGTCGAATGTCGCTCCCGACTTAGGCAGGTCAGCAGGCGCCAAGTTTATCGTGATGGCAAATTCGTCCACCAGGATGCCCAATACGGCCAAAGCACTGGCGATGCGCACACGGGCCTCCCGGACCGGCGCTTCTGGAAGACCCACCATTTGAAAGCCCGGCGGACCGCGGGTGCAGCTGACCTCGATCGTGACGAGATGCGGCTCTAGCCCGAGGAGCGAGCTGGAACGCACCGACGCATAACCCAACGGCTTGGAGAGAATGCTGCCTTCGAGGTTGCCGTTCATGGCCGCTTGCATGCGCTGCCTTCAGCACGAAGGGTGCCAGGTCGATTCTTCGGAGATTGCCGGCGAGGTAGCTGCCCTCGCCGTGGTGAGCGCCAGGGCGAGGCCAGACCCCGTTTGGCGGTTGCTGCGAGGCGGCGTCAGGCCCCCACACGCTTGGCTCGATACGCAGCGAGCGCTGCAAGCTCGTAAACGAGCCGAACACCGGAGCGCCTCTGCACTCGACCGCAGCGCTCGCGGCACCAGCAAGGCCTGTCCAAGCGACTCTCGAAGTCTTCCAGCGAGAGCTCGTCACGGGCAAGCAAGGGTAGTCACGCCCGCCGGCCCACGCCGGTTGGCGCCGGGCAGCAAGTCGACGCCAAGCTCCTCAGCATCGGGAGCGCTAGAGACCTGGCGCCCCCTCAGGCGCCCAGCGCGACACGACGCCCCTCTTCCGCAGAGACATATGCGGCGTAGATGACGTCGACGCAGGCCACCGCCAGGTCGATGCCGGAGCGCGGAGGCTGCCCCGTTTGAATCGCCCGAACGAAGTCTTGGATCTCACCGCCGAAGCCCCGAAACCATCCCTCGTCACAGCTCGGGCGGTTCCAACCGGCGCGGGTCTCGAGCTTCTCCGCGAAGTACTCGCTCGCGAAGACACCCGCGTCCGGAGCGTACGTTTCGATGGCGTCGTTGGCCGTCATGTTGGCCTTGATCACTCCATCCGTCATGAAAGCCGTCACGCGCGTGTTCAGCCCACCGAGGCCGGCGTCACTCACGATCACGTGACCTCGGCTGCCATCATCGAAATGGATGACGAGGCTCGCCCAATTTTCGACGTCGGAGGGGTTTGAGCTGATCCATTCATGGGCGCCAGCGCTACGCGCGAGCTCCGAAGCCCGGGTGTGGATCAAATCCGCAGTGTCGGCGACGACGGCGACGGGCAAGATGCCCCGCCCGCCCCGCACCTCGCCTTCCCATTGCTTGAGGTGCAGGCAGGCTCCCACAGAGTGCACGCCCATGCGCAACAGGGCACCTCCACCCGTCGTCTTCCACTCCCGCGACGCGACCGAATTTGAGCCGGAGTGGTTCTCCTCTGCGCGCAGCTCGAGGATGGACCCCTTCGACGCCGCGATCAGGCGGCGCATCTTCGCGATGGGAGGCGCGTAGACCCAATTTTCCGCGTAGCAGAACGTCACTCCGCTTCGACGCACGGCGTCCCTGACCGCCCGGGCGTTGCGCAGGGCGCCTTCCCGCATGCGAGACCGCGGCACGTGCCGCCCTATCGGCTCGGGATCGCCGGGGCACCCGAAATACCCGGTGAGCGGCTTCTCCATGATGATGTGCTTGCCGGCGTCCGCTGCGCGAATCGCAAACTCGTGGTGCTGAGCAGGCGGCACGCAGATGTCGATCACGTCGATGTCGGCGCGAGCCAGGAGCGCCGCATAGTCATCGGTCACGAACGAGATATTCGCTTCTTGCGCGAGGAGGCTCGCGCTCTCGCGAGTGCGAGAACAAATGCCGCGCACCTGCACGGCACCTTCGGGCAAGGTGGCGTAGTTTTCGAGGTGCATGCGCGCGCCGTAGCGGGCGCCCACGAGCCCAATGCCGAGTGTCTTCATCCAATGGTCCTTTGCTTTGAACGCACGTCAACCCTTGGCAGAGCGTCTTCCAGCATCGCGAGTACCGGCGCTGCATAACATGAACGCGGTCAATTCGAGGAGCCATCAGGCCGCAACTGACGACGGCACGATTGCATCTCCGCGTAGTGTTGCGGGTCGCCAGCCCCCGACGGCGCCCTGGCAGAGCCAAGCCGGCCCGCGCGCTGCCCAAGCCGGGCACGGCCCGGTCGTTGAGCTTCAACGCGTCGTGTTCTCTCTTTCGTTCAAGCTCTGCGTAGGTTGTTTTTCCCAGCGGTGGACGCAATGGGCGATGACGTCGGCGCGCGCGCTGGGCTCGCCGTGGTACCCGCCTTTGCCTTGCCGGCTTCGAAAGAACATGAGCGCAGCTTCGACCGCTTCTGGATCCGAGTGAGCGGCGGCCCAACAATCGGCGAGCGTCTCGGCGCAGATGGACTGCTGCCCCACCGTCTTCGTGTAGTGGTGTGCTTGCTCATGCGCCTCGACGAAGCGACACAAGGGCTCGCCGTACATGTCGCAGAGCGGCCGGCTCAGAAAGATCGCTTCTCCGCGCGCGTAGCCTAGACGCAGATCGTTGACATAGAAGGCGGCCGGCGCCGTTCGCAAGTTGATTGAGAGATCCACCGGCGAGTGCAGCAAACAGAACGCGGCAGACATTTCAAAGCGATCTGTGGGTTCAGGCGCTTCCGCCCTGCTCGGGTACGCCGCGCTCACGCACGCAACACTCGACCCCAGAAGGAGCAGCATGAAAAAATGCGCGCCCCACGACCGTCGCGGCTCCGTTGCCAACCCTCGCTGCGCATCGAGAAGCGAGCATGTACTCCGTTCACTCACATCCGCGGACGTAGCGTGTCGTGTTTCGCTACGGCAATCGAAAACTCGTCCCGATCTGCCTCGCCGTACCGATCCGGAATGCTTTTCTTTTGTACGGTGCAGTCTGCCGTATGAGACCGCACATCTGCTCGCAAGGGAGTGAAACCACGGGTAAAAGCCGAAGGACCGCTGACCGCCTTCCTCGCGAAGCGTCGCTCCTCGTTGCGAAGCGTCCCCGACGGCTGACCCGCGAGCGTCCCTTTTTGATTGGCTGCCGTTACGGACTACGTCGCGGACGTCCCCGTCTGGGGCGGGTTCTTGGGAGTGCCCTGGCTCGGAAATCTCGACCGGCCCTCTTCATGACCTCACGAGTGACTGGTTTTGCTTTCTGCTCGGCCTACGCTCACGCAGTTGACTGTGTGCGAGCCGGTCGCCAAAACCTGCCTGCCGGCGCGAGGGCGTCAGCATCAACCTGAGCAGAGGCAGTCTCACTTGGATCATCAGTTCATTCGCATTTGTATCTTCGCTCTCGGCGCGGCCCTGGGTTGCTCGGATGCCGACGACAACGCCGTGGTGAGCGCCAGCCCGACTGGAGCGCCAGAGGGATCGGCGGGGGGAGCGCCTCCTGCGGGCGAGACTGCCGCGGAGCTGCCAGGCGCGCCGGTCCCGGGCGTCGCCATGGGCCGCGGTGGTGAGGGCCCCGAGGCGCTCGCCGGTAATGGCGCGGGCCCGATGGCAGCGGCCGCTGGCGCAGATGCAGGTGCTGCCGTCGGGGCGGTTCCGGCCGGTCCGGCTCGAACCAATTTGGAGTCGTGCACGGGCTGTGCTCGGTTCAGCGTCCCGATGAATGGAGCCGACCAATTCGGCAACTTCGAGCTCAACCTGCCCGCTAGCGTGGACATGAGCGCGACGACGATCACCTACCGGCTCATGGCGGTGGGGTTCACCGGCAATTCCGGCGGTGTTTCGGTCTACGTGCGAGACGAGAGCAACGCCGACCAGGGGTTCGTCTGGACCAACTTGACCTCACTGCCCGCGTGGACCGAGGTCGCGCTCACGCTTTCGGACCCTGCGCCGGCAAACGGCTTCGATCGCAGCGCGGTGGCAAAAATCGGCGTGCAGATCCACTCCGGCGGTCCTTCGACGACGGCCAACTGGCAAGACGCCGTCGTTTACCTCGACTCCGTGCGCTTCTCGGGCGGGGTCAGCCCGGACATTACCTTCGACTCGAGCATCGCCGACTTGGCGCTGATCGACGGCACCCCGCCTCCAGGGACGACGGTGACGTTCCTCGGGCAGTGATAGTGGCTGACGCGGGCGCGGCCTGGCACTGAGTGCAACCAGAACCGAGCCTGGCGCAGACTGCTCATATGCGCAGTTACAGGGCTTGCCATCGCTCGGGCCGATTAGTCTATGTAGTGGTATTAGTTATTTATTTTTTAGAAGCGGAGCGGCGAGAAAATGCCCACTTGCCGCCGTCAGCGTCACGTCGTTGCCTCCGCCAATGGCCATCGACTCGTCCCGCCCATTCCCCCTCGACGTGGTGCGCGATCTGCTCGGCATCGCTCGTGCTCTGTACCGAGCGACGCGAGAGGCCACGCCGGAAGACGCGCGCGCTCTCTCGGCGCTCGAAGAAATTGGCAGAGAGCTGCGCTTGGCGCTCGACCTCGGCAAAAGCGGGCCTGGGACGCTCGGGTCGCGCGCCGCATGGAAACGCGCGGAGCAGGCCACGCTGGCGTTGGGCACGTGGGTCGGAGAGGCGACGCCCGTAGGACCGGCGCTGCGCGCCACCGCAGCCAAGATAGGCATCTCGTGCTCGTAGCAGGTCAGCGGGCGCGCTCGCTGGCCCGCTCCAGACCCTGCTCCCGACGATAGCGTACACACAGCTCACTGCCTGCCTGAACACGGCGGCAGGGGGAGGGTCGCACGTGATAAATGTTACAGCGCACCCGCTGCCCGCGGCGGCCCGCCAACGCCATGCAGCGATGGTCAGCCAGGATGCGCAGGTGCATTCGGCCGCCTGCCTCTCGCGTGTAGCGGCGCACGAGCTCAGGCCTATCCCTGAGGCTGTCGCGCGGAAGGACCTCGATGTAGTCCAGAAAGCCTTCTGCGCGGTTCTCCGGGGGGTTAAAGCAACAAGCTCCGCACCGGGTGCAGTCGTAGTCCTGCGAGGCCATGGGCCCGTGTCATGGCGCATTTCATAGGGGCTTGCCAGGCCCTGGAAATGGCGGCGCGGGATACTGCTCGCTCCCGGCGGCTCGGTTGCAACGCCACGTGGCACTACGCCGAGCGCCCCGGGCCAGCTGTGGCTGAAGCCCTCGATGCGGTACGAGATGACGTCCGCGCAAGCTTCCCCCGCGTAGGCGATCGCGTCGACCGCGGCAGCGAACGCGCGCAGGCAAGCACCCGAGAAAGGACGCGCCAGAGTGGGCGAGATGAGACCCCTGCGATGATCAGAGCTGCCCATGAATGCCTCGCTCATGGAGGCCAAGGTACCACACGCCGTGGCGCGCTGCGCGCACGCCGCGGCGTCAGCACGCCCTCGGCCAGGGCGCGGTAGCACTCGATCAAATCCGGCAATTGGTAGTGAGCGTTGAGGCCGCTCGGGTTCGGCAACGCCCAGGCCTGTATCCCGGCAAACGGCTGCTGCTGCGGCCCCACCAGAGCATCGGGCCGTCGCGCCGCGATGCGGTAAGCGCCCAGTCCGAGGAACGCGATGACGCGCGGCCGATAGCGCCGGAGCTTGCGACGCAAGAGCGCTGTGCCGTGCCGGTAATCCTCCGCTGACAGGCTATCGGCAGACGCGCTCGCGCTGGGCACGACGTTCGTGATCCCAATTCCCCGTTCGAGCAGCTCGCGTTCCTCCGTGGGCCCCAGCAGCCGCTCCGTGAACCCTGCCCCATGGAGGGTCCGCCAGAAGCGGTTGCCGGGACGCGCGAAATGATGCCCCACCACCGCCGAGTACAGGCTCGGGTTGATGCCGCAGAAGAGCACGTCGAGTTGCGTGGCGATGAGATCGGGAACTTTCCGGCCGTGGGCGGCGGCGAGCGCGGCGGGGGTCGGGCGGGCGAGGTCCGAGGGCGGCACGCGCTACCCATAGCAAACTACGCGTCGATGTGGCTCGGAGCAGCGGCGCCGCGCTCGCCTTGCGCAAGAAGCGGGTGAAGCCGGAACTTGGGAGGCGATCCAAAGCGTTCTGGCGTGCAACCTCCTGGTGATGGCTCGCCGAGTCTTAGCCGCGGGCGCTGGCCGCGGGCGCCTGAAACGCACCCATCGAGGCTTGGGCCTCGGCGCTCCCGCGAGCGCAACGGACGGGTGCGTCCGTTGTTTGGGGTGCAAACGAGTCCCTGGCGCGCGGCACCCCTCACGGTGAATGCATCCGTTGTTTGGGGTACAAACGAGCCTCGCGCGGCAGCGCAGCGCTTCTGCGGTCTCTGGTACGCTCGTCGGCCCGCTGGGCGCCCGCCCGCAGCTGCGGTATTCTCCGCCTCCGAGCTCGAGCAGAATCGGCATTTCTCGCCGCGATCTAGCCTAGCGGCCGCCTCAACGACTGGTGTGCAGGACACGCCGCGGGGCTACGGCATCCCCCGGCAACGCGGGCGAGGCGCGGCCCGCCAGCACATACGAGGACGTGCGTGGATCGAGCGGCTCCGCCGGCACCTCCAAGATCACGCGCGAGCGGCGCTGCCAGCTGAAGTACGCCCACGCCCACTCCACGAGCACCGCCGTCTTGCGCCGGAAATCCACGAGCGCGAGCACGTGCACCACCAACCAGAACCACCAGGCGAGCGCGCCCGAGAACTCGAAGCGGCCGACCTGCGCCACGGCCTTGTTACGGCCGATGGTCGCCATCGAGCCCTTGTCGACGTAGCGAAACGGCTCGCTCGGCTTACCTGCGATGCGGCAGACGATGTTCTCTGCCGCCTTCCGCCCGCTCTGAATCGCGAGCTGGGCCACACCAGGCAGCGGTTTACCGTCCTGAGTCTTCGCGATCAGATCACCCGTCACGAAGATCTCCGGCCGTTCAGGTACAGACAGATCTTCTTCCACCCAGATACGGCCCGCGCGATCGATGGGCACGCCCAGATCGGCAGCGAGCCGACTGGCTCGCACCCCCGCCGCCCATAACACGGTGCGCGCCGGGATACGCTCGGCCCCGATGTCGACATACTCCTCTGTCACGGTCGACACCGGAATTCCCAAGCGAACGTCGATACCGAGGCCCTCCAGCTGCTCGCGCGCCCGGCTCGAGAGGCCCTCCGAGAAGGTCGGCAAGACGCGAGGCCCAGCCTCGATCAAGACGACCCGCGTCGTGCGCGGGTCAAAGCGGCGAAAGTCGCTCGCAAGAGTACGGCCCGCGATTTCAGCCAAGGCGCCCGCGAGCTCCACGCCGGTGGGCCCCGCGCCGATGACCACGAAAGTGGTCCAGGCACGCCTTTGCTCCGGCGAGGGTTCCAGCTCAGCCGCCTCGAAAGCGCGCAGGATGCGCCGCCGAATGTCCAGCGCCTCGCCGATGGTCTTCAGGCCGGGCGCGCACGCCGCCCAGCCATCGTGGCCGAAGTACGCATGCCGCATGCCCGTGGCAACGACCAGATAGTCGAAATCGAGCCGCTGCCCGTTAACCAGCACCTGCTTCTTTTCTACGTCCACCCGATCGACGGTGGCCATCCACACCGTGACGTTCTGCTGCCGCCAGAGGAGCTTGCGGATCGGCGCCGAAATATCCGGCGCGGCCAACGCCGCCGTGGCGACCTGGTACAAAAGTGGCTGAAACAGGTGGTGGTTGGTCCTGTCGATCAGCGTGATGGCGACGTTGGCCTTGGCCAGCGCCTTGGCGGCGGCGAGCCCCGCGAAACCGGCGCCGAGAATCACGACCCTCGGCGCCTCTTTTTTCAACATGGCCATCCGGCTCCTCTGCGTGCGTCGCTCGCACGCTGACGCTACTTGGGACAATACCCAGGACCCTGAGAGAGGATATGCACGCCACGTTACAGATAG
>JAYTOL010000234.1:0-1327 GCA_043747815.1 Deltaproteobacteria bacterium | reverse complement strand
TCGAGCACTACTCGACCCGGCCAGCAGGGGGCCCGGATGGCCCCCATTCGTTTTGCGGCCTACGTCCCGTTGGCCGTCCTCGCTCCGCTATCGGCGTGGCTTGAGCCGCACCGGGAGGAGGGCAGCCTCGGCGATGCTTTGTCAGTCAGTACGCGCGCGCGGCTCGTTTCGTCGCTTCTCTACAACCGAGCAGGCGCCGTCGTCACGATCCAAGCCGGGCCCGCGCTGGACGAGCTCGTGCCGGAGCCCATCGGACGGAAAGCCCCGGTCACCGTGCGGGTCACCTACCTCTACTATTGTTCCATCCCCATAGTCCGGGCGCTTGCGTGCAAGTCGATATCGGAACTAGCTGGGGCGCTCCCGGATCGTTCACAGGGCTTGCGGCGGCTCGGCGCGGCGCCCGATGCCCGCACCACCAGGCAGAAGCGGCTCGCGTCCTTCCTCGCGCTCGCAGAAGATCCGAAGACCCTCGCGCGTCTCGACGCTGCCGGCGCACGTTTTGCCGTGCTCAACGCGGAGACCACGCTGCCAAACCAGGGCGCTGGCTACTACTGAGTGCCATGAAACATTTGACCCACCGTGAATCCGCTCAGCTCGCGAAGAACGACCGCGGCGCGATCATGGTCATCGCTGTGTTCATGGCGATCTTTTCAGTCGGCATCCTGTACTACGCCATCGGGATCGGACAGGCCATTTTACTCCGCGAGCACCTTCAAGACGCAGCGGACGCAGCCGCGCTCTCCGGCGCCATCATGCACGCTCGCGGAATGAATTTTTTGGTACTGATCAACATTGTAATGGCCGCGCTGCTCACCATTCTCGTTGCTATCAAGGCCCTCGAAGGGCTCGCTGTTTTGGGTATCGCCATCGCTCTTGCGCTTGCCTGGTTCACGGGGGGCTCGTCCCTCGTCGCCGTTCCCTTTCTGAATACGATGCGGCAAACGATGCGGAGCTCTTACGACGCCGTAAAGCCGCCCGTTTTTCAAGCGCTCGAGATACTGCACAAAACAGCGGACATCGTAAAAGACATCGTTCCGGGTACGACCGAAACCATGATGCTGGCCGAAGCAGGCGCGCATGGCGTGCCCTCCGCTCGTGGTCTGTCCTGGCTGCCTCGAACCGAGCTACCAGTGCAAGACGACGGCTTCGACACGCTGTGCGGAAAAGCGGGAAGCTATGCGGCGGACGTCGTCACGGCGCCGCTCAACGCGCTGCCGGGCGTTGGCGCTCTCGATCTTGGCGGCGTGGCGTCATCGTTTACGAGCTCGCTATCGTCTTGGTTTTGCGGCGACTCGGGGGCTCCGCCTCCGGAGGCCAAGCGCCCCAG
>JAYTOL010000233.1:0-8428 GCA_043747815.1 Deltaproteobacteria bacterium | reverse complement strand
GCCATGAACGTCTTGCCGCACCCGTAGCCGCCGCGGAGGAACTTGAACACCCCTTCGCCCGAAGCCGCGAGGTCGAGGAGGCGCCCAACCTCTGCACGTTGGCGTTCGATGCCGACCGCGAACTCTTCCAGCCCGCGCTCGGGTACTACTCCCGAGCGAAGGCGTTCAAAGATGTGCTCACGGTCTCGTTGGCTCGTCATCGGCCTTCCTCCTTAACGTAGCGCTTGCCACCTTCCCCCGGTTCGATCCGCACCCTGAAGGGTAGTTTCTCTAGCAGCAAGTCAAACTCCAACGTGAAACGACGCATGGTCGAGCGTGACCCGAGCAGGACCACCACTTCCGACTCGACGACCACTCCGTGCTTTTCAATGTGCAAGAAGACCTTGCGGATACTGTCGTCCGTGATGCTGTCCGCCCACGTGGATGGAGCCGCAGGTGGCGGGGTGGACGGCGTCTTGCTGCTGATGGTTCCGCTCACCGAGTACCACTGCTCTGGAGTCGCGCTTCGAACCTTCTCGATGTTGTCCGGGTGATGGACCTCGACGTGTACCCGCTCGTCCGCCGGACCTTCGAGACCGAAGAACACCTCCGTCCAGTCGTCACTCACGGGAACTTGCACGCGGCCCGTCCGGAGCACGCCCGGCTTCGTCACGTCCTTGACGACGACGCGGACGTTATCTCGATCGCGAACCCGTAGCGCCAGGTCTATGGCTCGGGCTGCCGCGAACCCGAGGCTCGTGGTCGTGCCCTTGGGGAACACGACGCGCAGTCGGAGCCGATGCAGGCCCACGACGTCCGGCTGCGGCTCCACCTCTACGGCGTACTCGGCGAAGCTGAGCGCCTCGACACGCTTCCTCGTGACTGTGAGCACGGGGATAATTCGCTCCTGGGGGCTGTTTCCTCCATGAACGAAGTTGGCTCCCGAGTTGCCGGTCGCAAAGACGGCGGTGTCGTCCCGGAACAGCAGGTATCCAGAGATCCCTTCGTAGCCGAGAGCCGAGACCGATACGTTCACCATGCCCGCCTCGGCACGCGGGTGCTCGTCGAGAATGTGGCGCCGCTGCGGATCACGTTTCGTTCCGAAACGCTGGATCGCCGTCGTCTCGTCCTGGAGTAGGAAGCCGTGATCTGCAGTGAAGACGAATTGCTTCACACCGGCGAGCTGCAAATGGTGCCATGCGGCCTTGATCTGGCGCAGCGTGGACTCGAACGTGGGTAGGCCCACGTTGGCCTCACCCGCATCGTCGATCTCCTTCGAATGGACGACGATGAGCTGATGAGCCTTCACCTGCTTCGTCAGGGCCGCTGTGCTTGCGTCACAGACGTCCACGAGCTTGAGCCCGAGAGCCGGCTTGCCGGAGCTCCTCATCCCCATCGCCCGTGAGCGATCCTCGGGCTTCCTCACGGTGAACTCGCCCGTCTTGAATCCTTGGAAGATGCCCGCGACGGTCAGGCGCTCACCCTGGGCGACCGGTGCGAGGACGTTCATGCCCACCGCGGTGATCGTCGGCAACTCCGCGAGCCGGGGCTTGAGGTCCACCACGGTGCCGCTGCCGTTCAATTCGTCCACCAGCTCGGTAGCCATCTCGTACCGGAAAGCGTCGATCAGGAAGACCGCAACCTTTTCACTGCTGAGCGTCAGCGGATGAACGACCTGCTCGTAGAGGGTCCGCTGCTGCATGGACGCTGGCGGCAGGAACCCATGCTCCTTGCATAGTCCCGCGAAGTCCTTCGTGAGGTTGTCCGCCCATTTGCGATGCGCTTGTCGAAGGGCTCCCACCACCTCTTGCAGCGGGCCGAAGTGAGGGAGTCGGGGCTCCAGCAACACGAGCCGCTTTTGCTCGAAGCGCCGGTGAGCTCGGTCCACCTCGAAGGCTCCGGCGGCGTAGCGCTCGGCGGCCTGCTCCAGGCCCTTCACCCCCTCGAAGGGCCGTGGGCTGCGAGCCAGGAGCTCCCCAAATTCGGCGGCCTCGGCGACCAGGTTCCAGGCCCAGCGCTGGCTCTGGTCACGCTGAAGCCAGAGCGACGTGTCACCCTTGCGAGCCTCGCACCACGCTTTCGCCTTCGACCACTCGTTCCTGAGGAGCGCTTCGACGGCTCCGGTGAGCACTCGGTTGACCTCCTCTCGAAACGTGTCGATTTGCCCGAGGTCGTCGGGCGTCATCGCCTTCAGCTCCTCGGACAAGAACGACTCCACCTCGTTGGCCCGCCGCGCGTACGCATCGCCGTTGTCCCGGCGTAGTTGGCTGACGAGCTCGACGCACGATTTCACGAGTGCCGGCGAGAGCGCGCGCAAGCGCCGTAGGGGCTCGAGATGTGCTGGCCGGCGCAGATCGTGAACGTACTCGACGCACAGGATCCAAGCTGCTAGGGCATCGAGCACATTGTCGAGCGGCTTAAGGTTCTCGTCCTCGCCGTAGAACCTCACCCAGGCTTCATCCATCCCGGTGAGCTTGTGCAGGTAACCTCGGAGGGTGAGCGCTTCCTCAGGTACAGTCACACGCAGGACGAGCGCAGAGTTGGGCTGGGCAAGCGCTTCCGCCACCAGTTTTGGCCCCACCTCGGCGAGGGCAGCGGCGAGGCCGAAAGTGCTCTGGGAAACCGCGGACAGGAGCCAGGCATCGGCCTCTTCCAAACTCGGCTGCTTCGCGACGAACTTGTCCACCTCGCCAGGGGCGACGCGAGAGGTGGCCGCCTCGCGCACGAGAGTGTCGAGCCCCTTCCGAAAGCGGACGCCGGCTTCATACAGCTCGAGCACGGGGGTCTTCCGGATCGACTCCTCGTTGAAGCCCGGCATGTGGATCAGAAGAGGCGTCTTGTCGAGCCCGCTCCCGAAGGGTTCGAGCTTGAACAGCAGCTCCAAAAAGCTGCCGCGAAAGCCGACGACGGGGAATGGGAACTCTCCCCTCGACCGCTTCGCCGCGAGCTCATCCACGAAGTGCGCGTAGGAGTTGTCCTTGTCAAGCCAGACGACGATGCCTTGCCGGCGCAGCTCGCTGAGAACCTCCTGCTCCATCGCAGATGAAACGGGACCGCTCATCAGCGCCCTCCTTTCTCAGGCTTGCCGGGCTTCTTGGTGCCAAGCTGTTTTGCCGCCTTGTCAAATTCGTCAGCCTCAGACGCCTCCACCGTGAGTCGCGTCCGCTCGAACTTCTCGTACTCGTCGAGGGCAAGCTTTTGGGCGACCTCAGCGGAGACGCGGCCGGCGTCCTTCAGGACGTCGCGCTCGTTAAACTGGAGGAATGCGTCGAGCTTCTCCCGCCAGGTTTGCATGTAGAGCGGCTTCCTCCGCTCGGCCTGCTCCTCGGCATAGTCGAGGTACATGGTCACGATGCGGTTGAGCTGCCGGATCTCGTCGTCGCTCAGATAGTTCTTCGCGACCGTCACGTCGGCCTTGCGGACCTTTGCCCCTTTCCACGTCGTGAGGCCCATGTTTGGCTTTTCGGCGTTCGCCCGCTGGGAAATGATCTCTGCTGCGGTGCTCCCGGTGATCGCCCAGTGGAGCTTGTTCTGGACGATCTGGAAGAATTCCTTCGTCTCCGTTGCGCCCGGATCGTAGTCGATGGCGAGCGCGTACAAATCGCGGACCTTCTGGTAGAAGCGCTTCTCCGACGCCCGGATCTCCCGGATGCGCTCCAAGAGCTCGTCAAAGTAGTCCGCACCGAGCGAGCGCCCCTCCTTGAGCCGCTCGTCGTCCAGGACGAACCCCTTCACCAGGTACTCGCCCAGCCGCTCCGTCGCCCAGCGGCGAAACTGGACGCCGCGGGCCGATCGGACCCGGTAGCCGACAGCTAGGATGACGTCGATGTTGTAGTGGTCGACCAGTCGAGCAACCTCACGATTTCCCTCTGTTTGAACTATTCGGAACTTCCTAATGGTTGGCGCGGGGTCAAGCTCCTGATCGGCAAAGATGTTCGCCAGGTGCTCGTTGATTGTGGGCACGACGACTTGGTACAGCTCCGCTAGTAGCCGCTGCGTGAGCCACACGGTGCCCCCCTCGAGCCGCACCTGGATACGGCTCCGCCCATCCTCGCCCTGGTAGAAGACGAGCTCGGAGGCGTTTGGCGGGGTTGCGGGCTTCGTCATGCGTAACCGAGGGGCGGAGCAGCCGTACCTGCTGCGTTGAGCTCCGGCGAGGCAACGCGATCGGGCGAACGGAGCTCAATCATCTGCCGCCTCCTCGCCCTCGTTGTCGGTCGCGTCGAACAGCGGCTCGGCGCTCGCGTCGCCTTCCACCTTGGCGGCCCTGCGTGCACGGCGCTTCAGCTCGTTGGCTCGGATGTCGGCCGCCTCTTGCGCATGAGCATCGAGGAACTTCGCTCGGGCGGCGTCAGAGCCCGGTTCGTCGATCGAGAAGTCAGATCGGATTTCATCCTGAAGGCGCTGCTCCCAGGCGTAGGCCTTGGCGGGGTGCAGCTCCCAGAAGCATTTGTGCGCGACGCCGAGGGACGGATCTTCATGGCACTTGGCCCGCACACGGGTCGGGAAATAGCGGGCAGCCAGGTGAGACCAGTCGTAGTCCTTCTTGCCCTGGGAGGTCGCGAGCTCCTTCCACCACTTCTTCGGCTCTTTCCACTGCGGCTCGAGGAGCGGCCAGAGCGCGGCGCTGTTCACCATCACGCCGTCGTCGAGGTCCATGATGAAGCGCGCGTCGACCTCGCGCTTTGGCGTCTTCTCGTCGGGCGGGCGAGGACCCTTTTCGGCGAGCTCGGTGACCTCGGTGATAAAGAGGTTGAGCTCTTCGAGGAGCTTCTGCACTTCGGTGAAGCGCTTTTCGGCTTTACCCTTGTTGTTGCCGGAGGCGCGGGCGGCGCGCATGTCGTCCAGTTCGCCTTCGAGGCGCCGCTTGGCGGGGACCAGGTGATCGGCGAGCAGCACGTTGAGCGTGTCGTCTTGCCAGCGGTGGATGGAGATGAAGGCGACGAAGTTCCTTTTGGCGGACGAGAGCGGAAGGTAGATTGGACGGTTTTCGTAAAGCTTTTTGTGATAGTCGAAGAACGATTTGCGGAGGTAGGTTCGGAGGTCGTCGCCGCTGCCGATGATGGTGCCGTGTTCGGTCCAGGATTTGAGAACGGGGGCACAAGAACCATGATCCAGACTGTCAGCGCCTTCTGAGGTCACGAAGAGACAGCCGTTTGCAATAGCCGTCACATGAGGAGCGAACAGGACACCAGCGCCGTCCTTTCCGAACCGCCCCAGTGCGACTCCCACGGCAAACGAGAGGTAACCGACGGGGAGTGGAGCGTCGTGGACCGGGCACCACGCAGCGAGCACGTCCCCCGGTGCGCGATCAATGGATCGTTGAGCCCAGTTCTGCGCGTAGCCCCAGGGCGACGGTGCTGGCTTCTTGAACTCGACCGATGGCTCCCTAGCAGATTCATGTTCAGAAAATGCCTGCTCGATGGTTGCCACTACGGTGTCGGTCGATTCAAGCGAGAACAAGGGAAGCCGCTCAACGTCACCAGCGGTGAAGCTCACGGTCGGGTTGAACGACGCCATGACGCGCCTAGCAACCGAGGCATTCATCGCTAGGAGTAGCTCGTTTAGATTCTCTCCGAAGACAGACCGTCCAGTGGCGTCCATGATGCTCTCGAAGCGATGAATGCGGGCACCGAATTCAGCGCCGATCGGAGTGAACGCGACACCTCGACGAAAAAACAGTTGTGGACTGCGCATTGCTGCGGCTGGGTTAGACCAAAGTTCTAAGCCATCGTTCCGCCAACTCACCATTTGAGAGAGGGGCTCAAACCACGTCTTGCCATCAGCGCCCTTGATGAGCGGAACCCAGTTTTCCGATGTTGCACGGAAAAAGCCGCTGTCGATTGCCTCGATCCCCGAAGGCGGAAGTTCCCACGGCCGACGCAAGAATCGGACATTGTCGGCCGTGGAAATGCCGAGCCGGACGTTGGCGAGGTCGCAGAGTTTCGGCGCCGCCGCATACTTCGCCAGGAACTCCTTGCTCCACCAGTAGACGATGGGCTCGCCTTCGATGACCTCGAAGCCACGCGGGTCGAACTCGTAGCGACCCCGTTGAAGCAACAGCGCCGCTTGGGTTCGGCCGGGTTGACCGTCATCCCGCACTACCTCTTCCGGACTGTGAGGCCGCAAGGCGATGCTTGGGGTCGATGAGCCGCCACGCCGGAATACCGCACACGTCGTTGAGATGAGCGTTCCCCCCGTCGTGAAGGCTGCCTTCCCAAGATCCGCGAGCATCAAAAGGGACTCTCGCCGCATTGCCTTCCGGAATGCCTCGAACACACTGAGGTACATCCAGTTAGACAGCGTGATCTGGGCAACGATCCCGCCTTTGCGGGCTAGTTCTATCCCCCGCAGGTAGAACCCCGCGAACAGGTCGGCGCGGCCAGCAGGGTAGGTTGCCGAGTAGCCTTCGAGCCCGACGATCTTGCCCACGCCGTGGTATGGCGGATTCCCGACCACGACATCGTAGCTGCCCTCCTTCGCCATCCGCACAAATCTGACCCCCGCCGCCAGCTGCTCACCATCTAGCCGCAACCCCAGATCCTGCGATGTCGAATGCTTCGCAAGAAACCGCTCCAGCCGGTCGAGGATCGTCGCCTTGGCCTCCCCGATGGAGAGCTTCACCTGCTGCGCCGGAAACCCACCAAACAAATCACCCTGGCCGTGGCTCCGCTCGAACTCCAACTCCACGCTGCGCAGCGCCTCATTGACGGCGGCATCGACTTTCAGCAGTGAGCCCAGGTAATCCACGCCCGCAAGCGCCGAGAGCAACTTGCCTGTCAGCTCCTCCGGGATCCCAACCTCGCGCTTCAAGTCCCTCTGTAGAGCCGTGATCGCGGGATCGTCCGCCGGAAGACTGCCGAGCTGAAGCACCGGCGCGACGAGATTGACCCGCTTCGGTCGGCACTCCTTCGCAAACCCCTTCGCTTTCAGGTACAAGCCCGCCGCTGCGAGCTGAATGGCGCGCGGATCGATGTCGATGCCGTGCAGGTTATGCTCCAGGATCGACTCAGCGATCTCCCAGTCGCTCAGCGCCTCCCCCCGGTGCCGCGCCTCCTCACGGTAGAGTGCGGCAAGCAACCCAAACGCGATCACCAGGAAGTGCCCACTGCCGCACGCCGGATCGAGCAGCTTGATGGCGCGAACTGACTCGGGAGCCTTCTCGACCGCGTCGTCCGGAAGGGGCTGTGGCACATAGTATTTCCAGTGCTCTTCCAGCTCTCCCTCGATGGGCATGAGCGCATCGAGCGCGACCTCACCGGCCTCCCGCTGCTTCCGCCAATCCACGCGCCGGGCCTCCAGTACCGGCAGCACCCGCTCCGCGTCCGCAGTCCAGCCGTGCTTCTTGCACATGCACAGCCAGGTGAGGCCAAGGCTGTTCTGGAGCAGCCACTCGACCATGTAGCGCTCGGTGAACATCTGCGTCTTGGACGCGATCTCGTGCGGGGCAATCTTGCCACCACCGTTGATCTTCGCGTCCAGCGCTTCACGATCCGGGTCGTTCCAATATTGGTAGACCCAGCCCAACGTCGTGTCGTCCGTCCAGGCACTCCCGAGCTCGGGATCGTCGAGGCGCTCGATCACCTCACGCAGAGTTGCCGCCGGCAACGGGAAGAGCCGCGTCAGCCCCACATCACCAAACAGGCCAGGCAGCTCGAGCGCCAGCTCGTCGAAGAGAAGCTGAAGCAGAGTAGAATAGCCCTCGGTCGCGTCGGTCGTGCCGTTGGTGCAAAGCGTTGGCGCGAACTCCCGAAATTCTCGGTAGCCCTTGCTGTTCCAACCACCCGTCAGCACCGCTGGCTTCGAGAGGCCAAGAGCCTCGAGATGGCGGAGGAGGACAATCCGGTTCAGGAAAGTGGCCGCCGCCTCCTTCTCCGCCTGTCCGAGGAGGCGCTCCTCCGTCGTCCGCAGCTCGGCGTTGCTCTTCACCGGAGCGCGGGCTGTCCCGGCAGGAGATGGCGTCGCGCGGGCGCGTTCGTCTATCCACGCCTCGATGCGTTCGCGACGTCGTCTGTGCGCCTCGTCGAGCCCTGCATCCTGGAGGGGCACCGAGAGCCTGTAGCCGCGGTCCGCTTCGTCGTGGATCGCGCGGAGCAGCCGCGCCCGTAGCCCCTTCTCGGGATCCTGCTGCGTGCCCCGGATGGTCTCCGCAAGCAGCTTCTTAGCTTCTGGAGTGAGGGGCATTTTGGTGAGGTTCGCCGGGCCTTTGCTCGGAGAGAGTGGCGTGCGTCGCATCCCTCGCCATCAGCGGTCCGCCTCGACGCCTTGACTTGGCAGAAGCGCAAAGCTCTTCACGCCAAGCAGACGCCAGCGACGGCCGACACGCTCCAGGTTGCCGCGCACTCGGACAAGAGTGCGATCGCGGTGGGCGTCACAAGCAGCCTTGTATGCGTCGAGGTCAAGCTGCATCACGGCGTGCTGCCTTCGCCCATCTTGAACAAAGCGCAGC
>JAYTOL010000232.1:0-10762 GCA_043747815.1 Deltaproteobacteria bacterium | reverse complement strand
CAGAATGGAACGACAAAGTGGGAAACAAACGACATGGGCCTACACGTCCGGGCGTCGCGCGAGCGTCACTCACTCGATGAACCTCTCGCAGTAGTGCTAAAAGGTGCCGCGCACCCCGAGCCAGCCGGCCCCAATTTCGGGAACGACGTGCATGCGCTCGCTTCGGGACGACTCGGCGGGGCGCAAAGCATCGGGCAAGGCACGGCGCCGCTGCCCACCCGGCAACTCGCTTCGGTAGGAAATATTGGCTTCCACGATGCCGGCGGCGGCGACGCCGATGAGCGTGAGCCAGGCCACCGTGCCCACTTGGTGAGCCGCCCGCACCTTGCTCGTCAAGTCGCCGCTATCGAGCGACGCGCGGCCACCCTGGGCGCGCGAGTGGAGACCGAGCTCGATGGACGTCGCCGTGATCGCGGTCGCCGCCAGAGCCGTTTCGGTGGTCAGAAAAATGATCCCCAGCGTGCGACTGCCATTTTGAAACTGCCCCAGCCCGAACGGCACCCACGCCATCCAGCGCTCGTTTTTTCGAATCAACGTCTCGGTAGACGCCAAGCGCTCGAGCTCGCTGACGCGCCAACGCTCGCGTTCCGCCCGTTTCTTCTGCTGCGCCGCCTCCTGCTCGCTGCGCCGCAACTCCTCTTCTTGCTGACGTCGCAGCGCGTCCATCAAGCTGCTTCGCACCTGAACGAAGACGTCCACGACGGCCTGCGGGAACACGACAGGGTCTGGAGGCTCGAGCTGACGATCTTCGAGGATGGCCTGACGAAATTGCTGGCGCGCCTCATCCACCTTCTTTTGGGCGATCAGGCACGCGGCCAAATAGGTGCGCGCCGCCGCGCGCTCTCTCGGACGCAGGTTCTCCGATCGCTCGAGCAACCGCGAGAACGACTCCACGCATTGAGCATACTTGGCAGACTCGTAGTAAATGCGGGCCCGCTCGAAGGAAGCGCCGGCGTCGAGCTCGGCCGCCGTAGCACCCGGCGCGGCAGGTTGTGCGTGGCCGAGCGAGCTAACGCAAAACACCCCCAGCATGAGGAAAGAAGCAATTCGTTGACTCGTTGCAGCCATCGGGGGCCGCGGCCCATCCGAGCCGCGCGGAGACTCTAGCGATCCCAACCCACTACGGCCATGGAATTACGGTCGTTTGGCCAGCTCGCAAGGTGACCTCCTTTTTCTGAAGGAGCGACCCCGATGTGTCGGCCCGCAGCGTGCAGGTGCCAGTGGCCTTCACGCGCGACATGGCGACCCGACGTTCAGGGGGAAAGCGATGATCGCCTGAGAATAGGGTCGGACAGGTCAAATGCCCCTCTTCACCATATTCTGCGCCCACGCGCAGGGTCGCGTCGAGAAACGGAATTTCGCCAATTACCTCCTGCGGACCTTCGCCAGCGGTCACCAGCACGGTACGCGCCGAGCTCTGGCAGCAGCTGCTATCGGGCGCCAGAAATTCGAATTCGTGAGGGCCCAAAGCGAGCGGGTGGCGGATGGCGCCAAACCATTGGAGCGGCTTCCCGTCGATTTTGAGGGTCCCGCCCATCGCGCCCGTGATGCGGACGATCACGTCCCTCGTTGCGGGTACAGGATCCTCCAGCGTTGCCCGACGTGGTGGCGAGGGCCGCTGCTGCGCGGATGCAACGGCGGGCGCCGCAGCGCTGGGCGGCGGGCGGGGCTGAATCGTTTCTGCGACGGGCCGCACGTCCGCAGGGGACGGCGGTCCAGAGGGCTCCCCTGCCGTGGCCGCTGCGGCCTGATCGGCTGAAGCGTCGTGCGTGGCGCCGGTCACCCCTGCGAGCTGATGATAGAGGCCCACGCCGAGACCCCCCACGGCGCAGGCCCCGAGCGCCCAGCGAGCGAAACGGTGCAGCTGGCGGCGCCGCTCGAGACCGGACACCCGGCGCAGCAGCTGCCGGTCACCGGGGCGATACGCGAGCGCGCGACCGAAGTGATCGGCGGCGACCGAAATCCGGCCCTCCGCGCGAGCCTGGGTGCCTCGCTCGACGAGGCGCGCGACCAACGTATCGTAGAAGGTCGGATCGGGACGCGCGACAGCGTCCAAAAGTGGCTGAACTTTGTTGAAGCCCAAGTTGGTGAGCTCGCGGCGCAACGCCTCTGTCATGGCGTGCACGCTCTCGAAGCGCTGCGCGGCGTCACGCGCGAGCGCGCGCACGATGATGCGCGAGTAGTTGGCCCCGATCTTCGAATCCTGACGCTCGGGCGCCACGAAATCACCATCTAGAACCTTGCGCAACACCTGGGCGGGGTGATCGCCACAGAACGGCAGGCGCCCCACCATGGCTTCGTAGAGCAACACCCCGAGCGCGAAGACGTCTGTCCGAGCATCGACGGCCCCGCCCTCGATCTGCTCCGGAGCCATATGCGCGGGCGACCCAAGCACCTGCCCGGTGGAAGTGACGCCCTGCGCATCGAGTAACTTGGCGATCCCAAAATCTGTGAGCTTGACCCTGAGCGGCGCTCGCTCGAGCCCGTTGTCATGACTCGGCAAGAGCTCGATCAAGACGTTCTCCGGCTTCACGTCGCGATGGATGACGCCTTGCTGGTGGGCGTGCTCGAGCCCTGCGCCCACCTCCAACGCAACGGCCACCGCGACCTCTGGCGGCAACGCCCCAGCTTGCTTCAAACGTTCGCGCAAAGTGATGCCGCGCACCAGCTCGACCACGAGGTAGTGCTCACTCTCGTCGGGGTCGGAGACGTCATAGACCTCCACGATATTGGGATGACGCAGCTTGGCGACGGCCGTGGCCTCGCGCGCAAAGCGCTCCGCGACTTCCATGCTATCGCGCAGGTGCCGATGGATGAGCTTGACCGCGACCTCGCGCCCGAGCCTGCGGTCGCGCGCGCGGTAGACACTGGCCATGCCACCGTGACCAATCTCCTCGAGCAGCTCGTACTTCGCGAGCTCGGGTAGCCTCAGCAGGGCAGACATCGATCAGTGCACTCCAACCACCGCGTCAGGCAACGACCCTTCAGCCGAGTATTTAGCGCGCCGCGGCCAGAATGGCGCGTCAAATCCCAACGCTGCACTGCGAAACTCCACCCGAACTGGGGCGCTTTGGCGTGCAACATTGCAGGGGCACCATTGCAGACGCATCGACGCGAAGCACCCTGCCGCCCTGCGCTGCTCAGCGAGTGACGCGCCCTGCGTGGACGAACGCGTAGTTCTGCTGGACTGGAGTCTTCCGCCATAGGCAGAGCAAGATCCGAGTTGAGCTTTGCCATACGCCCCGGGGCGCGGGTGGGCTGAAAGCGCCTCACTCCTACCAGCTGCGCCCTCAGCCGGTGGATTCCACGCGCGAGCGGCGCGAGCCAGGAGGGGATTCGCGGCGCCTCGTTCCACTCGCGCGTCGGCCCGTCGCCGAACGCGAACGGCTCTCCGAGTCTGGCTGCGAGCTTGCCCCGGACTTACCGCTGACCACAAGCCCTCGACCGTCTCCCTCAGACAGCACCTCCACCCCCAGCGTGCGACAACGCAACATCACGCGCTCGAGATCCACTCCTGGCGCTACCAAGAGCCCACCTGGGGGCGACGGCTCGATGAATAAATCGGCAGTTTGACGCCGCGTACGCAAGAGCTCCCGAAGCTCGGGGTCATCCACCCAGAGAAAGCCGGGGGTGCTCACGTAGTGGGCGCGCCCAAGTACCGCGCTGGCCTGAACCAGGGCGCGCGCGACCGGCTCGGGCAGCGTCGCGACGCCCTCGAGGCGCTGACGTATCACGGAGGCTTCCAGCCCCGCGGCTAGCGCGTTGGACACGGAAGTAGGACTGATCACGACGTCGAGCTGCTCGTCGACCCTGCCGATCTCAACGAACGGGACCAGCGATAAAACCTGGGCGACGCTGACTTCTTCGCCAATGCGCAGCACCTGATTGTCGCGGAAACTGCTCTCGCGCCGCACCTCAGGGGTCGTGCCCGAGAGGTAGGCGCGCCCACGCGGCGTAATGCGCAGAATACGCCCAACGAAGGGCACCAGCTGCCGACCGTAGGGGACGGACTCGGGTGACTCCCCGGACTCGACATCAATGCGCCGACTTAGGTCCTCTGCAGCCGCAGACGTTGCCGACGGTGCCTCGGCCTCCACGCCCTCGGGCTCGCCGACGTCGACACAACCCAAGATGTGCAAGCTCTCAAACGCGATCCTCGCGGCGACCCGCTCGAGCGTCGTCTCCTTGGGGTCGAAACCACAGCGCTGCGCCCAGCGCTCGAGCAGCCGCGCCAGCCCGGGCGCGCGGCTATCGGTGAGCAGGAAGCCAGAGATCGCCTCCCACGGGATCCAGCGGCCTTCACCGAGATCCATCAAACTGTCGAGCACGATCGAACGCACGACGCCGATGGCGCTTGCCTCGCGCGCCGCACCCGCAGCGCGCAGCACCTCGCCCTCCGGACGGGCCTCGTCCCAAGCGCCACCCTGATGCCAAACCTCGAAGAGCCGGCGGCCAAGCTCGTTCATCGACAGAGTGCCCGGCGGAGCGCTGCCGTTGCGCGCCGACGCATCCCATAACCCCACCGCGCGGCTCAAGGCAGCCACCAGCGCGACGGTGGCGGGATCTTGACCGAAACGGGTAGCAAAGCGCGTGATCAAGGAGCGTGGCGTCCCCAGATCGGGTCGAACGTCCACGTTGCGCTCGCGCACGAGCGCCGCCATGGCCAGCGCCAAAGGCGCTACGTCGCGCGCAAACGTAGCGCGCCGGGGCGAATGATCTTCGTCTTCGACTACCGCCCGGATTTCTCGCCGCCGCTCGTCACGTGCCGCGCGGCGGCCCGCCCCAATCAAGGCAGCGACCTCCGTCGGGATGACGTGACGGTTCGGGTGGATGGGGATCAGAAAGCCACGGCGTTCGAGCGCAAACCCGACCCCGCGACGCGACGGCGTTGCGCCGCCAGCACCGCGCAGGCGCAACGGCTCACGCTCGAGCTCGAGCAACTCTTCGGTGTCCACCTCACCCCCGAGCTCTTCGATCGCCGCCAACAGCCGCCGTTCCGCCGAAGCCAGCGCCTCTATCTCGCGCTCCAGATACGTCGGATCGGTCAGGGCGATCCACGCGGCCTCGAGCGAGAGCGAGATCGGGTTCGTGGCGGAGCTGCCCAGGTAGTGCGAGGCGATGCCAGCGGCGACGCTAGGGCTCACCTGCGTGAGCAGCGCCCGAACTCCGCGCGGGTTCTCGCCTTCCCAGCTCTTCAGCTGCACCATGTAGGCGATCGGCAGGAGCAGCTCCGCTCCTCCGCCCTCACCCGCGCGCGCAAACACCAGGCCTCGCGCGACCAGGGGCTCGACCGCGGACGGCAACGCGTCGACACGTAGCACGCCCTTGGCCTCCACGATCCGGTGCAGCAGCTGGCGCGCGGTTTCCGGCAAGCACGCAGGATCCCTCGCCTCCGGAAGACACACGAGGGCGCGTGCCACCTGAGCCGGTGCATCGATGCGCTTGCCTCGATCGATGTTGATGCGCAACCCTTCGACGATCGCTTGGAGCTCTCGAGCCGGCAAGAGCCGCAACACCTGTTCGAGCCGAAGGGCGCGCGAGCCGCCGCTCGGGGCCTGCGTACTGGATCGTGAGCGAGTCATGAAAGGGGCTACTGTGGACCTCAGGTGGTGCGCGGCCGCGTGCACGGCGAACGCGAAGACAAACGCCGAGAGTTTAGCAAACTAAGAAAGCGCAATCCCCAGGTCCTGTCTAGGGAGACCTTCAGGATCGCATTTTCTTTCTGACGGACACTCTCTCGCCATTCTTTCCGCGTCGCCGCGTTTTTCTTTGCGTGAGCCCTTCATTGGGCGCCGATTGACCGCGTTTCCCGACGATCCCTCGCGTCGCCGGCCAGACGGCCATCGATCACGAGCAACTCGCGCACTGGGAGCTCGCCTGCGTCGAGTCGCTCGCGCTTGCGTTCACCCCGGAGGTGTCGCGCCACGCAGCGGGACGCTTCGGGGCACGGGGTGCGGCTTCTCGCGCTTGGCTCTTCTGCTGGAGGAGCAGATCGACTAGCGCGTCAAAGCGATGATTCTTCGCGACCCCGTTCACGGGCTGGTGTCATTCGAGGCCGAAGAATTTTCGATCGTGCCCCGACTGATGCAAGCAGAAGAGGTCCAGCGGCTGCGGCGTATTCGGCAACTCGGGCTGACGTCGCTGGCATATCCCGGTGCCGATCACACGCGCTTCTCACACGCGGTCGGAGCCGCCCACGTGATGACGCGGTTCATTGGTCGGCTGAGGCAGATCCACGGTGAGCTTCCGGCTCACCAACGCGTCACCTCCGAGCAAGCGACGCTGGCCGTGGCAGCGGCGTTCCTCCACGATCTCGGTCACGGCCCGCTCTCGCATCTGTTCGAAGAGGCCGTGCCTGAAGGCCCAGGTCACGAGGTCTGGACCGTGCGCATCGTGCTCGACCCGTCCACGTCTGTGCATCGCATACTCTCGGAATTCGATTCAAACCTCCCGCAGCGCGTCGCCGAGCTGATTCGAGGCCGGCACCCGCTCGCTTTCCTATCCAGCACCGTGAGCGGTAGTTTCGACGTAGACCGCTGCGATTATCTGCTGCGCGACGCTCATTTTACCGGAGTGAGCTACGGCAGCTTCGATCTGGATTGGCTGATCAGGAGCCTGCGCTTCGGGCACCCTGAAGAGCCAGGTGGAGCACCTTTGTTAGCGGTCGACGGCGTCAAGGGGCTGCCCGCGATCGAGTCGTTCGTCCTCGCCCGCCTGTTCATGTTTCAACAGGTGTACTTTCACAAGGCCAGCCGAGCCAGCGAGTGGCACTTCTCTCGTATCCTGTCGCGCATCAAACACCTGCTGCTGAACGGGACCCGGGTCGATCCCATGCCAGAAGGTATCGCGGCCCTCCTTTGCCACGGTGACGCTCCGCTCCGCGACTACCTGGCGCTCGACGACAACGTACTGTGGAGCGCCCTGGCTCGCTGGCGCGAGTCCAACGACGGCATCCTGAAAGATTTGAGCCAGCGGCTGTACTCCCGAAAGTTATTTAAGACGCTCGAGCTCTTCGGGGAGGAGCGCACGCCGGGCAGGTATCGCCAATTGCTCGAGTACGCGCGCGGTCGAGCGAGTGCCGCAGGGCTCGACCCGAGCTATTATGTTGGGCTCGACGAGGCCATCGACGTCCCCTTTGACAACGCCGCGGATCCGCTCAAAGTCATCTTCCCCGACAACTTGGCGCGAGCGCCTCGCGACGTCTCTTTCATCCTGGGTCGCCTGTCTGGCGAAACCCTGAC
Organism: Deltaproteobacteria bacterium; assembly: GCA_043747815.1. Lineage (GTDB taxonomy): Bacteria > Myxococcota_A > Polyangia > Polyangiales > Polyangiaceae > SZUA-265. The sequence goes on along the minus strand of JAYTOL010000232.1, from coordinate 3,521 downwards.
CCGGACTCGTCTCGTATTTCCAAAAGAACTTCGCGCCGACGTCTTGGCGCAGCTGGCTAGCGCACCGTTGAGCTAATCGATGAGTCTGTCCCGTTTCACCGCACGACGCGGAAACGTGTTCGCGCGGCTCACTGGCGGCATGGTCGTCGCTGCATTCGTCCTGCCTGCGTCAACGGCTGCGGCCCTTTGGCCTCCAAAACCGGAGAGCGACGGCGTCTACGGGAGGTTCCACGGCGACACCGACTTATCGCTCAAGCTCGGGGGCATGATCCGCGATTCTCAGCTTGCGGGCAGCGTCGGTGCGTCGGCTCACTATTATTCCCTACTCGGGATCACGGGCGACTACAGCGAGAGCCTCGTTGCCGACGCGCTCCATGCCCGCAGCTTTTCTGTGGGAATGGAGCTGCGCCCCCTGTTCTTGCCTCGGTGGTTACTGGGCCTGGAGCAAGGGCCCGCCTGGGTCGACCTCACCCTCGATTCGGCGTGCCTGGGGTTCGGCGCGTATTTCTCCGACGCGGGCACTGAGCTCGACGAAGGCAGCCGCGGCGCTTGGGTGTCTCTAGGCTTCGGCATCCCGGTGCTCGGGTATGTCGGAGGGCCATGGGTGGAGCTGCGGGCCTTGCGGCGCTTTCCGGACCCGGACGCTTTCAATGCCGACGCTCACAACGCGCTGCTGGTTTACCTGAGCTGGCACCACGTGCTGCAGCTCAGCCCAGCTCGGTAGCCCCGGGGGACTTGAGTATCGGCTTCTCCCCCTGCAAGTGCTCGCGAATCGCAGCGCCCTCCTGTACGAGAAATCGCTGCACGGCCCCCCGCAGGCGCGGGTCTCGCAGGTAATGGACGCTATGGGTCAGGGTCGATTCGAAGCCGCGCGCATGTTTGTGCTCGCCGCCCGCGCCTGGCTCGAAATAGGCGAGGCCCCGTTGGATACAAGCGTCGATGCCGGCGTAGTAGCAGACGTTAAAATGCAAAAACGGCCTCTCCTCGTATGCGCCCCAATAGCGCCCGAAAAGCGCCTGCTGACTTACCAGGTTGAACGCCCCTGCTAGTGGCTTTTTTGCGCCTTTCTCTCGCGCCAGCACCACCATGATCTGATCCGGCATGCGCGCGCAGATCTCGTGGAAGAACTCGCGGTTCAGATAGCGCCGGCCGTAAAAGTGCTTGTCGACCGTGCTGCAGTAGAAATCGTAGACATGGTCGATGTTCTGCGACCCGAGCTCGCCGCCCGAGAGCGTGAGCAGCTCGATGCCACTTTCAGCCACTTCGCGTCGTTCACGCCGGATCTGGTGCCTGCGCTTGGCGGAAAACCGAGCCAAGAAGTCGTCGAAGGTTGCGTAGCCCGCGTTCCTCCAATGGTATTGAACGCCAAAGCGCCGAAACAACCCTGCGCTCTCCCACTGCTGCGCCGAGCTGTCCGTAGGGAAGAGAATGTGGCCGCTCGACAGCCCCCCGCTCTCAATGATTCGCTCTAACCCTTTGGCCAGGGCCAGGTGCGCCTCCTCCGATGAAATGGCCGCCGAGTGCAGCAGGCGCGGACCCGTTGCTGGGGTGAAGGGCACGGCCACGACCAGCTTGGGGAAATATTCGATGCCGAGGTTTTCGTAACAAAATCTGGCCCACGAGTGATCGAAGACGAACTCACCTTCGCTGTTGCCCTTAACGTACGCCGGCGCGACGGCGACCAGCTCGCCGTCTCGGTGCAAGCTCAGGTGTTGCGGCAGCCAACCCACCTCTGGGCGCACGCAGCCGGTCGACTCCAGGGCATCGAGGAAGGTCCAACGCATGTGCGGCACGAAGCTCGGCGCGAGTAAACGGTCCCACTCGACCTGGTCGAGCTCGCGCATCGATCGATGTGTTCTCAGCTCAAGCACCTGACTCTACCTCCGGGGGTGGCACCCTAGCAGCTCCTCTTGGGGCGCACGCGGAAAGCCCACAAGGCCACAGCGCGACATTTTGGCCGCTAGAGCTCGCGCCGGCGGTAGGCGCGAAATTTACGAGCCCCACACATCGGGCGCGCTATGGTCCCAGGCATGTCCGCCAGGTCTATGTGTGTTTCTTCGCTGCTGCTCTTCTCGATGGCGTGCCAGGCAGGCACGGAGCGCAGGTCGCCGCCCGCGGCATATCCAGCGCAGTATCCGGCGCCGGGCGGCTACCCCGCGCAGCAGTATCCGCAGGCTCAATATCCGGCTGGGCAATATCCACCCACCCAATATCCACCCACCCAGTACCCACCCAATCAGTATCCACAACAGCAGTACCCAGCCACGCAGAACCCCGGCCAGTATCCGCCCGCCCAGTACCCGGCCCCCCCCGCGGCGCCTGCACCCGCGCTAGCGCCGGCCCCCTTGCCCAGCGTCGTGAACGATCCAATCAACAACCTGGATCGTGCTTGGCTGCGCCAGAGCGCGCAGGGGATTTTCGCGGAGCTCGCAGCGGCGCTGCCCGACGCGGCGCGGGCGCGCGTCAACGGTATCCCGCTCGTCGTGGATGATACACCCGGTGATGTCAACGCGTTCGCCGCGTGCGCGGACGGTCGAGCTCTGATGGCCGTGACGGACGGGCTCTTGGAGATCATGGCATGGCTGGCCATGTCGGCGGCGCATGACGAGCTGTTTCAGAGCACCAAGACCGATGAATACATCCGCTTCATCGCGCAGCGGCTAGCTCCTGAACGGCCCATCCCGCGCCCCGCCAATTTCTTCTCCCCGGCAATGCAGAATGACGGGCGCAAGGTGCAGCGGCAACACGCCATCTTCGAAGAGGAGCTAGCGTTTGTCCTTGGTCACGAGCTTGCCCACCATCACCTTGGTCACCTGCCGTGCACGGGCAACCCAGGGCCGCTCGGCAGCGCTGATCTCGCGCGGGTCCTCGCGAGCCGCGTGCCGTTCATCAATCAACCGAACGAAGCCGCCGCGGACCTGGCGGGAACGACGAACGTGCTCGATGCTGGCGCGCGGCGCAGCGGCGCACGCTGGACCGAGGGCGGAGGCCTGCTCACCATGCGCTTCTTCATGGGGCTCGAAGGTGGCGGTGCCACGAACTTGCTGCTGGCATTTCAGCACTCGCATCCGGCGCCGCAATTCCGCATCCCGCTAATCCAACAGAGCGCAAACTACTGGCGCCGTACAGGCGGCGTCGGCATCCCGGTGCCCCGAGTAGGCGGCTGATTCGCACAGGCCCGGATATGCGCTGCGCTCCACAGCCTGCGTGCGCTTCTATGACAGCCTCGGCTGCTCGACGCAGCGCGTGTTGCACCACAAGGGAGCGAAGCGCCCCATAGTAGGAGAAACCCGAAGTCCGCGCCGGGTTTCTCCCAATGTAGAGAAAGTACCGAATGCACAGAAGCCCATCTGGCCGGGGTCGACCCGCCCCTCACCCGCGCAGAACCCGCGCAGCGGGGGCGGGGCGAACCCGGCACGGACTTAGGGCATGAGGTACTAGGGAGTGTTTTCAAACCCCTTTCCATTCTCCTGAAAATGTGTTCCATCCTGGCTGATGGAACGCTTGGTTCGACTGACGGA
>JAYTOL010000231.1:0-12085 GCA_043747815.1 Deltaproteobacteria bacterium | reverse complement strand
GGGCGCGCCGTGCCCGTCCACCCAGTGCGTGAAATGACCCGCGTCGAAGCTCGGGAACGCGAGCAGCAGGTTCGGCAGGTCCCCCTTCACGTCGATGAGTATCGTGGGCACGCGCGAGCGCAGGGCCTCCTCCACCATCACCATCAGCAGGCCCGTCTTGCCGCTGCCGGTCATGCCCAGCACCACCCCGTGCGTGACCAGGTGGTGCGGCGGCACGTGCAGCGGCGCCACGTCCCCGCCCGCCGGGGGCAGCGAGAGGCCAAGGTACATCGACCGGGAAGCTGCCATGCCGTGCCTCTCGCTTCAGCCGACTCGCGCCTCAGCTCGTGAACGGCGACGTCGCCGGCAAACCCGTCGAGTTGTTCATGGTCATCACCGGCGCGCTCCCCACCTCGCTGACCGGGCTCGGCGCCGCTGCCTCGCTCCCGCCCTCCTCCGCGCGACCCCGACCCCCGCGCCCGGCGTAGAGCGAAGGCGCGATCTCGCCGCCATCCTTCGGACGCAAGTACAGCACGGCGCGCCGCGCGTCATCGTAAGCCCGCTGGAACAGCGTGAAGGCGCGCTGACGGTTCAGCGCCGCCTCGCCCACCGTCACCGGCGCCTGATCCTTCAAGCCGATGCTCGCCAACAGATCGAGCGAGCGCCCCGCGTAGCCGTCCAGCTCCGCCAGGCTCAAGGGCGTCTTGTTCTGCACGCTCGCCCAGCGCTCCCGAATCACCTCGACGATAGTGGCCACGTCCGTCGCAATCGGTCGATAGCCGGGCAGCTTCTTCACGTCCTTCAGCCGCTCGCCATCGATCAACCCGTGCGCAGCGAGCGCGTCGGCGCTCCGCATCAGCATGTCCCGCACGTCCGACAGCTCCGCCGCGAGCCGCCCCGCGTCGGCCTTGGGCACGGCGGCAGCCCGCCACAGCACGTGCGCATGGTGCAGCGCCCGCGCGTACAGCTCCAGCTTGTCGAAGCGCTCAAAATTGAAGCGCTTCCACTCCGCTTCGATGTCTGGCCGCAGCGCCCGGATCTCGGCAACGTGCCGAGCACCGTCGTCACCGCCGTGATCACGTCCGTGGTGATCGGCGTCAGGTCCTCCTCCCCGAGCGCCGCGAGCTCCGGCAACAGCTCCGCGTACGCGGCGGCGGCTGGGTGTGACGCCGTGGCCGTGTTGGCCGCGATCTCATTGAGTATAGCCATCTCTATAATTCCTTTCTCCTCAGGTCCTATCGTCGACGCTGGCACCTCGGGCATTGGCCTTCACCGCGCTGATCCCCTCATCACGCGCCCGCGCCGTCACATACATTTCGCTCGTCCCCAACACCTCATTGTTGTTCGCGCGCAGCACAAAATAAGGCTGTTTCGCGCTCGACTCGCGCCCGTCATAGCGCGCGTCCAGCGCCGCGTTCAGCTCCACCGCGGCGATCCCCTCCAACGCGCTCGCCTTCCGCGTGTAACGCTCGCTCGTGAGGATCACCTCCGAGTTACTCTCCCCCCCGGGAGGACTGAGCAGGTCGAGCTGGCTTGCGTTGTTCATGGGCAGGGGGCTGAACAAGGCGAGCTGGCTTGGCTTGTTCAGGGGTGGGGGGCTGAACGACGGGTCAATAACCAAAGAGGCAGAGGCCTCGGACGTTCGTGTAGTTGTCCGCGACGAAGAAGCGCTGCAGCCGACGCGCCACCATCGCGAACTCGTTCCGCGGAGACATCGTCGGGTTCTGCCGCAGCGCGAGCGGCACGAGCAGGAAGAGGTAGTGCGCGTGACGGCAGAGGTGGCACTTCCAGAAATCGAGCAGGTCCATGTTGTTGATCGTCGTCTTGCCTCGCTCGACCTCGAGCAGGAGCTCCTAGTTTACTCCGGCGCCTTCATTGCGCGCCTGTAGCGATCGCTTTCGCCACCTTCGCCGCGATCGCGTCCGCACGACGGGCGATGTCTGTCTCCCAAAACCGCAGCACGGTCCATCCGGCGGCACGCAGCAAACGATTGGTCTTCCGATCGCGCTTTCGATTGCCCTCGATCTTGGCGACCCAGTACGCAGCGTTGGTCCCTTCCGTGAGCTTCTGCTTCCGCACCGTCCAGCGCCGACCGTGCCAGTAGTCCCCATCGACGAACACGACGATGCGGGATTGCATGAACACTAGATCCGGCTTGCCTGGCAGCATACGGCTCGTGGTCGACACGCGCACGCCTATGCGTTTCAGAGCTTGGCGCAGCAACAGCTCGGGCTTGGTCCCACTCTTGCGGCTCGATCCCCGCGCGGCGGCACTTGCGGTCTCCGACGCCGGCTTCAGACCGACGTAGCTGGCGGTCTTGCGCGGCAAGCGTTACGAGCCGCCGCTCCAGGCCTCGGCGCGGTATCCCTTGCCAGGCCCGGGATGCGCGGGGTGATCGCCTTCGAGCACACGAAATTTATTGGGCACCTTCTTCGCGTGGGGCTCGGCTGGCAAGACCGGCGTACGCTTGGGCGGCAAGAGCTTCAAGGTGACATCCACACGTTGACGGAGGATCTGCCGACGGATTGCGCGACCTAGGACTTCTGCAAGGAGTGAGGGCACCGCGTTGCCGACTTGGCGCTGCACCGAGGTGCGGCCCCCGGTGATCAGGATGTCATCTGGAAACGTCTGGATTCGACACAGCTCGCGCATGCTCAGCTGGCGATTCGACCAGTGGAACGGACCCGTCGCTGGGCCAGGCTGCGCCTGCACCGTCCACGACGGCTTGTCCTTTGCTAGCTTCAGCAAGAACGACCAGAACCGTCGACGCCAGCCGAACAGCGGCAAGCCGCCACCGCGGTTCGTGTGGTACAGGTAGTTCGCGCCCTCTGGAATCGACGGCAAAAGGTCAGCCCACTTGCCACGCAGCGCCAAATCCTCGTTGGGCTCACGCTTCAGATCCCCGATCGCATCCCACGCGGTTCGATAAGGCTCGCGGCAGACCAGCGAGCGTTGTTCGCCTTCGTCGACCCCGTGTGTGGGCTCTGGAAATTCAAACGCTTGCCCGTCGCGCGCCGCGATCATCACGAAACGCTCCCTGAGTTGTGGCACACCGTAGTCGGCTGCGCGAAGCACGCGATACTCGGGCCGGTAACTCACCCTATGGCGCGCGTTAATCGCTTGGATGCGGTCGAGCAGCAACGCCAGGCCCTCGTTCTTGCCCGAGTAGGAAAGTCCGCCAACGTTCTCAAGCACGAACGCCCGCGGCAGGGCTTCGTCGACTACACGCATGTAAGCGGAAAGCGTGTCCGAGCGAGGATCACTTAGCCGCCCTGCGTCGCCGCGTGCCCAGTACCCCGACTTCGAGAACGGTTGGCACGGTGGGCCCCCGATCACGACGTCCACTTCACCCCGCTTGAGCTTGCCCGCCGCCAGAAGAACACCGGTCGGAACGCCGAAGATGTCGCCTTCGAAGACTTTCCAGGATGGCCGGTTGCGACGAAGGGTTGCGCAAGCGTCTGCTTGCCACTCCACTGCAGCCACCGTTTCATAGCCGGCGGCTTCAAACCCATAGTCGAGCCCCCCGGCGCCGCTGAACAGACTTATTACAGTGGGACGGCCTCGCATACTGCTCGGGTGTCTAGCATCGGCAGCTCACTAAGACTAGGTACAAATGCACCCAGCCGTGTGGGTAATCGCCACGAAGTCCTCGCCGGGCTTTTCGGCCGGGTATAGAACCCGTAAAGGCTATGACGACTGGCACCATAATGCCGCGCGGCTTGTACCAACGTGGCGGCAGTTCGTGTCAGGGAAGGATGGGGGATGAGGGATGAAGCGTCTTGAGATAGCCGAGCTGCTCGCGAACGCGTACTCCCGAGACCAGATCCGTCATGTCATTGCTGCCAACGGCTGGCCATCGACCTGTGAGGTCTGGGACGGGATAAGTTGGCGATCGGCTCGCCTCTACCTGGGCGTGATAGCACCGAGCTCCGGACGGGGGCGGCCTGGTGAGCTGCGCATGCAGAACCCGGCGGATGCCTCGCCAATCACGCCTCAGCCCGACGGGGTAACGCTTCTTCTCGGCATATGGCAACCCGACGACCCGGGGCCGAGAGTGCTCGTCGCGTGGAGCGCAGCTCGTCGATCCGGCCGCGACACCCGGTTCTCGCTATTCGTGCCAGCGGAGATCGTGCATCGGGCTCGGAACGAAGGGCGTGCCGTCTATGAAAGCACCGCCGACGAACGAGTTCTCGCTTTTGCGATGACGGAGCGAGAAGCGCTCCGGGAGATCTTGGCCGACGCAGACGCCCCGATGGCGTCCGCCTCGCGTGTTCTGGAGGAGAGCGAAATGTCGGAGTTGGATGACGACGCAGTCGAACAGCAGTCGGAGCTCGAGAGCCTTGCCGAGAAGCTCGCTGCGCTCAGCAACGGCGAGATCCCCAAGGAGTTCGGGAAGGCGCCATCACCATTCGAGGCGGGAGACGTCGATTGGTCGAGCAACAGGTGGCTAGCGCGAATCGCGGATGTCCAGGGCTGGCTTCATCTTGAGGACACGCTCGACATGACTAAGGGCGCGCAGGTGACATGCGAATCGCTGTTCGCTATGCTTGAGGATCCATCGCCTTCCCAGTGCTTCGAGATCGCCGATGGTCATGCGCGCCTGACCGACGCCGGCTGTGCACGATTGGCCGCGCGGCTCGATACCGCAATTCAACACAAGGATGCGTTCACGGAGGAGCTCGAGGACGATAAGAGCGTCGTGGAGGCGTCACGGGCATGGAGGGAAGCATGGGAAGAGAGCTTTCCCGGGGTGCCTGATGTGGCGCGTACGACGGTCCATGCCAAGGTCGCCACCTGGCAGATCTACAAATTCCTTGACCGGTCGTTAAAAAACGCGCTTGAGCTCAATCCCTCGTACCAGCGCGGAAACGTCTGGACTGACAAGGAATCATCCGAGCTCATCGACTCCGTCCTTCGAGGGATCCCGCTACCGTCGATCATCCTGAACAAACCGAAGGGCTCCAAGACGCACGAGATTGTCGACGGCAAGCAACGGCTCACAGCAATCTTACGCTTCATCGGAAGGCATCCTGACGCGCGACGCTTCGTCGAAACGGTTGAGGCCGAGCACAACGTTCCTGGGGGCCTGTTTCACACGAGCTACCGAAAATGGCGCGCGGCTGTGCGGAAACAGCGCGGGCTATCCGGTGAGGATGAAAAGCTTCACTTTCTCCCGTTCCCGTACCGGCTACCGAAAGGTGCCAGCGACGGCGGTGCACTTGAGATGCTGAACGGGCAGTACTACTCCGAGATGAGGGAGAAGCCTGTACAAATCGAGGGCCGGAACGAGCTGGTCGAGGACATCTTCGAGGACACGGATACCAACTACCACCTGTCGGTGATCCTCTACGCTGACACTGACATCCATCAGATCCACAAGGTCTTCGGTCTTTACAATCGACAAGGCAAGAAGCTCAACGCCGCCGAGGTTCGGAACGCGATCTATCATCACCTCCACATCGCGCGGCTTATGCTCCTGCTGTCTGGAGACAACTCCGACGCGAAGTCGCTCGCGTCCTACCTGGCGTCCAGCGACATTGAGCTACGAACAATTCCTGCAATGCTCGACGCGATGAACGTCGGCAAAAGCCGGTTCAATCGGACAAAGCTTTCGAGCTGGGTAGCCGCGCTATTGGTCCACCGCCTTGAGCGCAAGGGCAACAGTCTACCGTGTCCGGGCAGCACCAGTCTGATCGAAGGCATGATGATGAGCATCGCCGATGCCAAGGCGCACCCGATGCGGTCCGAGAAGGCCTGTGAGCAGCTCGCGCATCACCTTCAGGACGGTGCCGCTCTCCTGACGGAGCTTCGCGACATGGACGCCTTCTGGCCAAAGTTCACACACCCCACCTCGCCGGGCGAGAAATGGGAGGACTTGCCGGCTGTCGCCGCATGGACAGCGTGCACCATTGCAGCGATGTCGGGCGTCACCGCGACTCCGGAAACGCGCGCAGGCGTACTTGACGTGACACGACGTGCTGAGCGGCTGAAGAAGCAGCAGGCACGATCTCAGTGGGGGTATATATCCCGCGTGGCGCTCGATCTCCTGCAAGGTATGAAGGTAGACCTCGCGACCATTGGCAATACGTTGGAGAAGCGGGTCGGGAACAACTGCATCGCTGCGCTTGAAGCGCGTCGGGACTAACGAGGACGCTTGCCACGGGAGATCCTCACCGAGGTTGCGCCGAAGCAAGCGACAGCGCCGCAGCTCGACGGCGCGTCTTGGTGGCACCGCTACGCAACGTATGGCCTTCTCTCGTTGAGTGAGACGGCTCGTACAGTGCTGGAAGATGACGCGCGGGCAATTGTAAGCGAGTGTATTCCACCCCCAGCTGACGTTACCCAGTGGCCTGAAACCCGGGTTAGGACCGGAGTCATCATGGGTGCCGTTCAGTCCGGCAAGACAGGTGCGATGCTCGCGATAGCAGCCCTCCTGCTGGACCAGCGCGTCGACGTGCTGGTCATACTCGCGGGAACTCGCGTGGCGCTCTGGAAGCAGACCTACGAGCGCCTTCTGAAGCAGCTCGATGGCTCGACACCGGAGTCGGCAGCAGACCGATGGAATTCACGCATCCTCGTGCCTCAGCCTTTCGCGATGCTGCGCGGTGAGGTGCGAGCAAGACCGACCGAGTACATGTCTTCAGCAGGTGGGGGAATCGAGCAAGCCCTCGTGCAGCGTCGCCCCGTGGTTCTGGTTATTCCGAAGGTCGAGGCTCACCTTCTGGCAGCGTCACGGGCGTTGCACGACCGCATCAGTCGCGTTCAAGCGAAGGTTGACCGCTCGTTGCACATTGTGGTGATGGACGACGAGGCCGATGATGCGTCGGTGCTCGATGCGAATGACTCGAAAACCATTCCGCGTCGTATCGAAATGCTTTGGTCCGGGAAGCGAGCCGGACAGACCGTGAGCCAACACGTATATGCAACCTATATTGGATTCACCGCAACCCCGCAGGCTAATTTTCTCCAGCAGTCGCACAACCCCCTTGCTCCGCGAAGCTTCTGCGCCGCGCTTCGTGCGCCCTACAAATGCGGTGCCCCGAGCGGCGGAAAGCGCTCGGCGACATACGCCGAGCCAGAGGGAATCACGCGTTTTTACTGTGGCGGCGAGCTCTTCTACAATGAGCTGAGCGGCGCGATGGACGCGGCGTTTTGTCGAGCAAACCCGTACCCTCGTCTAGAGGATGCGTTCGACGCCGCGGATCACGAGCGCCGTGTGCGGGCAGCGTCCGATCGGATGCTTGTCGAGGGCCTACGCGCCTATCTGGTCGCTGCTGCGGTTCGCACGATCCAGGCCCGCCTATCCGGACGGCTACTGCCATCGGAGATCCCTGCGCATCTTGCTGCGGCGGAGCGTCACCGCCTTCCGCCGCCCACATGCATGCTCGTTCATCCTTCGGCGCTTCAGGACGTCCATCTGGATGAGGCGCGTCGCCTCGTACTGCTGAGCGCTGGCGTGGATCCGGACGATCCCGAGCACAGCACCGCGATCCGAACTCAATCGGAGCTCGCGCTCGATGTCGCTGGCGTCCGCGCGAGCCTCACAACCGCGCGGGATTGGGGCCGCTGGTTCGAGAGCTATCAGGCCACGCTGCGTGCGATGTCGACCTGGCCCGGCGCGGGCGATCTCTACCTACCGAGACCAGAGCAGTGGGAGGAAGTCGCCGGCATCCTCTCTGAAGAAGTGCTCCCATACGTCCGCATCCGCATTATCAACAGTGACCCCAATAGCGATGACCGACCGGAGTTCGAACCGCTGGAGCTCGACGCCAACACGCTTGCGGCGCCTCCGGACCTGTTGACCATCTTCGTATCCGGGAATGTGATGTCCCGTGGGATTACGATCGAAGGACTGACGACCACCGTCTTTACGCGCCCCGCATCAGAGCCAGTTGCAGACACACAGATGCAGATGCAACGGTGGTTCGGTTACCGGGGCGGTCACGCGCATCTGTGCCGTGTGTTCGCGTTCGAAGATCAGCTCCGGCTCTTTCGCATGTACCACGAGCACGACGTTGCGATGCGAGCGGAGATCCTGGCGGCCATGGACCGACATGAGCTCGGAACGCCGAACGTGATATTGCAGGGACCGCGATCGCTTGCTACCGCTAAGGTGCCGACGTCGAGGCTTCCGCTGCACCCCGGAGCGACGCCAAGCATCAGACTTATCGAGTGCGATGAGCCTATCGCAGCGCGCGCGAACGCGGACATTCTCGTACAGTTGCTCAAGCGGCCAGGATGGGTGGACATCGGACCGGCGGAGCGCCCCCGCGGCCAGCTGCTCGCGGAGCCTGAGACGCTGGAGAGCGTGGCGTGCCTACTGGATCAATTCCGATACTCGGCCTACGATCCAGGTTGCCTCGAGGACACGCGATACTCACGATGGCAATCGCTCGAGGATCAGCTCGGGTTGCTCCCTTCAGAGCGACCGCTCTTCAGGCCGCCTCGCCTGCTCACGGAGAGCATCGAGCTAGAACCCCATGGGTGCCCTTACTCGATCGCGGCGTACCTTCGACTCTGGGGCGCGGCTCTCAAGCGATCTCGCTGCGATGGTCTCTACCCGTCGGATTCGGAGGGGACCCCCTGGGCGCTAGCGCAGCCAATGATGCGACCGCCGACCTTTTACATTGGAGTCGCGTTTGGCGACGCTGAGGCCTCGCCGGGGTCGGAGCTTGCGGCGCTGAAGGTCCGTGCCGTGGTCCGTGGCGAGGCACCGGGCAGTCCTCGCATGCTGAACACTCTTTGGGGTCGGCGCCGTGAAGGCGGCAGGTACCACGGCGATCAACTCTTCGACTACAATTTCACGGGGCTCACGCCGCCACGGCTGTTAGGCGGAGCACCGGTGTGGCGCCAGCGCGGCCATCCAGGCCTCGTCTTGTTCCACGTTATCCGACCGGAACATGGTGAGATGGACGCTGTGACCGTCGGACTTGCGATCCCCCATGGCGGGCCGGAACAATTCGCCGCGCTACCGGCAGTCACGGGAAGAGCTTTTTGATGCGAACCTACGAGCAGATCTCACTCCTCCTGGAACAGATCGCATCCCCCACAGCAGCGGACCAGTTCCATGTGGAGTGGTTGGAGGCGAGCCGCGTGGCGATCGGGCGCGACAGTCGCGAGCGGTACGCGCTCCTGATCGTGGGGCCCCAGCTCGAGGCTCGTGATCAGGTTGTTGCGCAATCCCTACGGTACGGTTCGTGGCGCAGTACAACGGGCGACTTTCTGACGGCAAACCTCCTACAGCTCCCACGTGGAGATGCTTTCCGAACCGCAACGGCAACGATCGCGGCCGAGCTCTTCCGCCGGGGAATTGAATCGCGTTCTCTGCGCGAGGCTTTCGGCGAGGTCGAGCCTTTCATTGCCCTCGTGCTGCGGCGCGTTCTCATGCCGGACGACTTCGTCCTGGGTCTAGTCGGCGAGCTTCTGGTTCTTCGGGACTTGCTCGCGGCGCTCGGAAGCAAGCTGGCGGCGATCGCAGATCCAACCGCGGTCTGGCACGGCTGGCAGCAGCAGTCACGAGACTTCACGCTGGGCCCTCTATCGATCGAGGTGAAGACGACCGGGCTCAACGTCTCCCGGCACACCATCAGCGGTCTCGACCAGGTCGAGCCGCGTCGTGTCGACGAACAAGCAACGGAGGACTTGTTCCTTGCGAGCATCGGTCTGCGCCGCGCGATGATTGCTGGCGGCCTTTCGATCGGCGGTCTCGCCGACCAAATCATCGCCCTGCTGCGCGAAGGACGAGAGGGCGCGGAGGAACCTGTAGCGAAGTTCGTCGACCGCCTAACACAGTACGGTCCAGAGGGCTTCCAGGGCTACCGTCATCCAGAGATGCGGGACCAAGAAAGCTATTCCCAGAGCTTCACGACGACCTTTGCGCCGCGCGTGTACGACATGGGAGATCGGAACATCCAAATTATTCGCCGTGCTGATCTGGCGCGGGATTTTCCGTTCGTGCTGCCGCATGGCCTGCGGTACACGCTCGAGCTCCCCGCGAGCATTCCCGGCAGCATCGAGAACCCTCGCACAGATCTTGAGCTCTTCTTGCGGTCTGCGGGCGGGAAGCTTTGGCCGTAGCATCCAGGCGCAGCTTGCCCTAGAGCGAGATACCGGCGGATGCGACTCGGTCTTAGGCAAGCTCTCCGGAATCCGTGTCCTTGTGCTCGCCGACTTCCTCGCTGTGATCGGTTCAAGGTGATCGATGCCGTTGCGACCAATCGGACAGCACCGCCGGCGCAGTTCCACAAACGTCGCCGCGAGGCTCGCGGCGCTCTCTGCACCTGCGTGTCCCCCGCCTCCTTGGCTCGCCTGCGCACCGACTCGTAGCTCAGCCTCAGCGGCTTCACGGCGGCATCGCTCCATGCTCTCGCGCCTGAGCAAATGCATCTACGCTCGGCAACGGCACCAGCGCCAGCGCGTCTATGTGCAGGTCAGCGCGAAAAAACGAGACTTCAATCAAAGTGTAAAGGATGTTCTTATTCATCGGCGTCGTCCGATTCGGTGGATGGGACACGTACGGCAAGCCCGTCACGGCGTTGTCGGCCATGAGTTTTCAAAGCAAGGGCGCGATGATCGAAGGGGGAGGCAGGCGCGTGAACGGACACGGAAGGCGGTCCTACGACTACGTGCCTGACATGCCTCCGATTCGGACGTGCGTCAAAGTCTGCTGAGCCAGAGTATTCGACCGCGGGTCGGGGTCGGCTATTCCGCTCGGCACAACGCAAGTAGCCACGGGTGTCCTATGGTCTTTATTGGCCTCTGGAGCTATTGCGAGCGCCAGAGGCGCCGCATACTCTTGTCCCCATGGGCGGTGGTGAAGCGGGCATGCAACCGTTACGGCTGGTGGTAGTCTCACCGTCCGATGTCAAAGTTGAGCGGGATATCGTGCCCGACGTTGTCAACGAGCTTAATTCGGCCGTGTGCGGCGAAAGGGATTTGTGCATCGTCGCCTACCGCTGGGAAAATCAGGCCTACACCGCGTTTCATACCAGAGGATACCAGCAAGGAGTCATCGACAGAATTCTGAAGATAGACGAAGCGGACGTCGTAATTGCGATATTCTGGACGCGATTGGGTACGCCAGATCCCAAGCTGGATGGGAAGACAGGAAGCGAGTACGAGCTCGACCAGGCGCTTGCGCGCTTGAACGCTAGGGGGCCTCTCGGGAAAACGTCCCCCCACATCGCCGTTTATCGAAGCACTGCCAGAGCCAACAGCAACTGGCGAGATGCCGCGGCGTCTCAGCAAAAGGATGAACTAGACGTGTACCTGCGGCGAATCGAAAGGCCGGTAGGACCCGACGATCGCGCGCGGGGTGAGAGCCAGGCTGACAGTCCGTCAGGGTTCGTCGCCGACTATGATGGCCCGACGGAGTTTAGGCACAGGCTGTATGCAGACCTTCACAACTGGGTGCGAACCCACTTTGCGATTCCCGACGGGTATGCTCGGACGTTTGGGGGAGAGGAATTGCTGGCGGCGTACCATCGATCGCTGGAGGTCGAACACGCTCGCGTGCCGGGGTTGTTTCGGGAGTACGTGACGGAATTGGACACGGTATTCATCGAGCTAGACATTGAGACAGAAAGGTCCTTGCCAGTGCGTCGCGGCGTCGGGCGGACTCTACGTCAGCTGATGGAGGAGCCCGCCCCCTCTATCCAGCTAGCGTCCCGCTGGGTGGTGCTTGGTCATCCGGGATCGGGGAAATCGACGCTGGCGCGGCATCTGGTTTGGGAATTGGCAAGTGAGCACGTGAAACGACCGAACAAATCGGTTCCATGCTCCTCGCCGGTGCCGGTTTACGCAAGCTTACCAGCGTTGATGGCCAGCGAGGGTTTGCATCCGTTCGACCGCGCCGAGCGGGTGCTACGGTCGAGCAACGGCGAGACACGGGGGCGCGGTCTTTTCGAGATCCTCGCAGCGCGGGCGAGGCATCGAGGAGGCGTGTGGTTGCTGCTGGACGGGCTCGACGAAGTACCAATGGTCCACTCGGAAGCGCTCGAAGACTGCCTAGCACTACTGCGAGAGGTTCATCGAGTGAGTGACGCTCGCGCGACGCCCGGACGTGTAGGCCCATGTCGTTTGTTTCCCACTTTGTCGTTCCATTCTG
>JAYTOL010000230.1:0-17329 GCA_043747815.1 Deltaproteobacteria bacterium | reverse complement strand
AGCAGGAGCAGCAGCAGGAGCAGCAGCAGGAGCAGCAGCAGGAGCAGCAGCAGCAGCAGCAGCAGCAGCAGCAGCAGCAGCAGCAGCAGCAGCAGCAGCAGCAGCAGCAGCAGCAGCAGCAGCGCGCGTCCAATCAGCGCCCCCGCTTCGCGCCCGACCGCCTTCCGCCGCCGCCTTCCGCCGCCGCTACCGCCTGCCGCGACCGCCCACCGCCGTTGCGACCGCTACCGCCTGCCGCCGCCGCTGCTGCTGCTGCTGCTGCTGCTGCTGCTGCCGCTGCTGCCGCCTACCGCCGCCGCCGCAGCGGCTGCCGACCCTATTCCGCGCTGGCCGCCTCACTCAAAAGCGACGTCGACGAATCCAGCGGATCAAACCCGTGCCCATTCTTGATAGGCAACGGCGACGCCGCGGCGTGGACCTGTTCGCCCGTCAGCCCAAAGCGGCGCTCTCTTCCCGAGAAGAATGCGAACGCGTCGCGCAGGGCCTTGGCGTTGAAGTCGGGCCACATGATGGGCAGGAAATACAACTCCGCGTACGCCGACTCGAAGAGTAGGAAGTCGCTGACGCGGCGTTCGCCGCCGGTGCGGATCAGGAGGTCTACCGCAGGCAACGTGTGCGTGGACATGTGCCGCTGGAACATCGCTTCGTCGATCTCTTCGGGCAGCAGGCTGCCGGTGCTCGCGCGTACGGCGATGGCGCGTGCAGCGTTGAGGATGTCGGCGCGGCCGCCATACGAGAGGGCGAGGCTCAAGGTCATGCCGGTGCAGCCCGCGGTGTAATGGGTGGCGCTTTCCACGGCGTGGCGGGTGCTGATGGGGAGCTCTTCCATCTCGCCGATGACCTGGAGCTTGACGTCCTGGTCGCGGAGCTCCTGTTTTTCGCGCTCGGCGAAGTCGAGCAGGAGGTTCATCAGGGCTTTGACTTCGTTGCGGGGGCGGCCCCAGTTGGCGACGCTGAAGGCGTAGAGGGTGAGGAATTCGACCCCTTCTTTGCGGCAGGTGCGGACGGCTTCGCGCACGGCGCGGGCGCCTTCGGCGTGGCCTTCGACGCGGGAGAGGCCATTGGCTTGTGCCCAGCGGCCGTTGCCGTCCATGATGATGGCGACATGGCGGGGGATTTGGCGGGGGGTCTGACGGGGCGCCTGGGTGCTCTGCATGCGGGGGCTCTCTACTAGTCTTTCCTCCGGGCCTTGCCCGAACATCCTGAGCGTGCCTCGAGGTCCCCCCGCGAAGTGTGGAGGTTTCGAGGAGAAAGGGGGATCCGGGGTGTGTGCGATCCGCGAGCAGCACTCACAGTGTGACTGGATTGAGCTGCGGCGAGAGGCGTCGCTGCGTCAGCGTTTTGACGCGGTGCAGGCGTTAGGGTTTGGGGCCGAAGCTGGGGAGCGGGAGGGCGAGGATGCCGCGCAGGGCAGGCACCGAGAGGGTGAAGACGACGTCGGGGGGACCTGGCTCGAGCAACTGGGCCTGGCCGCCATGGGCCTCGGCGACGGCCCGCACGATGGCCAGGCCGAGGCCCGTGCCGCCCTTGTCTTCGCGCGTGGTGATGAAGCGGCGGAAGATGTTGTCCCGCACGTAGCGGGGGAGCTGGCCCGTGCTCTTCACGATCACTCGGCCTTGTCCCTCGTGGGAGGAGACGGAGACTTCGATCTGGGACCCGGGCGTTGAATGCAGCAGGGCGTTGTCGAGCAGGTTGCCGACGGCGCGGCTGAGCCAGGTGGGCTCGCCTTGCAGCTTCACCGATTGCATTTCGCCCAAGCTCACCCGCGCGCGCGAAGGCAGGGCGTCGAGGCAGGAGCGCACGAGCTCGGCGAGGTCGAGCGTCATCAGGCCTTCGACACCTCCGGATTCCATGCGCGCGAGGTGCAATAGATCCGCGAGCAGTCGTTCGATGCGACCCACCGCTTCGCGGATGCGCGCGACGAAGCGGCGTGCCTGCTCGGGCTCCGCGAGCGCGCCTTCTTCGAGCACTTCCGCGCTGGCGCGGATGGCGGCGACCGGGTTTTTTAGCTCATGTGAGAGATCGGCGGCGAACATCTCCGCGAAGGGGCGCCCTTCGAGCTGGCGCCGCATCGAGTCGATCGAGCGCGTGAGGCGGGTGACTTCACGACCCCAGGGCTCGGGCGGCGGCTGGGCGCCTTGCTCGCCGCGGCTGACGCGTTCGCTGAAATTGCTCAGCGCTTCGATCGGCGCGGCGATGGAGGCGCCGATCCAGATCGCGGAAATCGCTGCCGCGGCGCCCAGCACGAGGCTGATCACCAGCACGGTGGGCGCAAAGTCGGTGAGCAGGCGCTCCATCACGATGGTGGGCTTGATCACCTCGACGTCCCCCACGCGCTGGCCGTGCACGACGACGGGGGCCGCGGCGCTGACGGTTGGCCCCTCGCCGGAGAACTCTTCTCCCGGCGGGCCATCGCCTTTGGAGAGCGGACGATGAAACAGCACCTGACCGCGATCATCCAGCAGCTTCCACGAGGAGGTGCCGCGGCGGCTCTGATCGCGTTGCAGGTCCGCGGCCAGCTTCGACAGCGGTGGGCCCCCGCGTTCGATCTGCCCGGAGAGGATGTTGGCGATCGAGCGCGCTTCGTCCGAAGCGGCTTGGTTGGCGAAGCGCACGGCGCGAGCCTGCACGCGGTCCATCACCATGATGCCGAGCCCGCCGGCGAAGGCGCCGACGACCGCGGCCAGGGCCAGGAAGACCTGCAGGCGGATGGAGAGCCCGGCGCGGCGGCTGCGCGCGAGGCGCGACGCGATGAACGCCACGAACAGGATCGCGCTGATCGCACCCGCGGCGACGATGATCAGGCGGATCATTCGGGCGGGTCGTCTGCGCGTACGGCGTCGTCGGGTGCAGTGATGCGATAGCCCACGCCGCGGACGGTCTGAATCACCGTGGGCGGGCCGCCCGCGTCCGTGAGCTTGCGGCGTAGGGATTTGATGTGGGAGTCGATGGTGCGATCAGTGATGGCAAAGCCATTGCCCCACACGCAATCGATGAACTCGCCGCGTGTGTAGACGCGCCCGACGTGCTCTGAAAGCAGCGCGAGCAGATCGAACTCGACCCGCGTCAGCTCGAGCGAACGCCCTGCGTAGCTCGCCTGCCGCCCCGTGCGGTCGACGTGCATCGCGGGCTCGGGGTCGGCGGGTTCGGAGGGCAGCATGCGCCGCAGCACCGCGCGTACCCGCGCCACGACCTCGCGCGGTGAGAAGGGCTTGGTGACGTAGTCGTCGGCGCCGTCTTCCAGCGCTGAAACTCGGTCGGTCTCGCTCTCACGACTCGACAGCACGATGACCGGTGTGAGACGGGCTTCTGCCCGCAGCGTGCGGAGCAGGTCTCGCCCGTTACCATCCGGGAGCATCAGGTCGAGGATGATCAACGTGGGCCACGCCCGAGCGGCCTCGGCCTTGGCATAGGTGCCCGCGGTCTGTGTGTCGAAACCCTCTCGGCGTAGCGCGTAGTCGAGCGACTCCGCGATGGCCGGCTCGTCCTCCACGATTAAGACGCGGGGCGCCAGGACACGATTTGACTGCATCAGAATAGGCCGTGATTGTAGCAACTAGAGACACCTCCGTTATACGCGTGGAGCGAATGCTGCTCGAGGCTGGTGTTTGGCGGCGGAGGACGCTATGAAAAGTCGATGCCACCGCTGCCCCGCAAACAGGCCATCGCTTTGGACCTGCTGGAGCGCACCTCTGTGTTCGTTCACCTCGATCCCCGTCGCCCGGGTGTCATGGTTCCGCCAGGTTTTCTCAAGCAGCCCCAGCTGGTCTTGCAGATCGGCTTGAACATGGCGATCTCCATCCCCGACCTCGACATCGGGGACGAGGGCATTAGCTGCACCCTGAGCTTTAACAAGCGCCCGCATTTTTGCTCCCTGCCGTGGTCGGCAATCTATGCCCTGATCGGGGAGCAAGGGGGCGGCATGGTGTGGCCGGAGGACGTTCCGCCCGAAGTGGTCTCGCAGCAGCGCTCCGCCGCGAAGAAAGACGCGAGGGTCCGCAGGCCAGGGCTGCGGGCCGTCAGTGGCGATTCGGCCGACCGAAATATGGACGAGAGGGAAGAGCCGTCGACCCGGCGCTCCGAAGCTCCGTCAGCCCAGGCCGCCGCCCGAGGTGAGGTCCGTCGCCCGAGCTCCACTCCGCCGCGGCTCGTGCAGGTGGTGGGCAAGTCGGAGCCCGTGGGGGAGGCTGGTGAGCCGGACGTGGGCTCGTCGGATTCGAAGCGTTCGCAGGAGGACGTCTCGCGGCCCGCCGCCACGAAGCGCTCGCGGCCGCCGTACTTGCGCCTCGTCTGACGGGGCGGTTTGACGAGGAGGGCTGACGACGAGGGTCGGACCGAGAAGGTTCAGAGGGCCGCGTCGGTCGCTGCATCCGCGGCGGCATCGAGCAAGCTCGCGTCTGGAAGCCCCGCATCCAGGGCCGCGCCCGCGTCTTCTCTGCCTCCGGCATCAGCAGGAGCCACTGAGGCATCTCCGTTGCCTGCGTCAGCGCCGAAGACGCAGGCGTGCGCGGATTCCACTACGCCACATCGATACCCGCTCACGCAGCCGTGGAATTCGCAGGAACCGGGCCGGCACACGAAGTTGGGCGTACACGTCTCCCCGGCGTAGCATTCCTCCGGCCGCCGACACCCTATGGCTTCAATCACCGGCTCGCAGCGCTGGCTGAAGAGGTCACAAACGTAGCCCGATGCGCAATCACTGCGGCTGTCGCAGCTGTCTTCGTAGAGCGGGCAACCGAGCAGCGCTGCGGTAGCGATCCCAGCGACGAGCGCGACGCGGCCTATTTTATCGGTGATTTTTGCCATCTTCCGAGCTCATTGTCCCGGGGTGGAGCTTAGCAAGTCAGCGACCTTGCACAAGCGAGCGAGGGGGCATTAGGATCTTTGGCCGGAGATTCATACCAAGGCACCGATGGAAGTCCGCTGCTCTAACTGCGCTACCGAGTACGAGTTTGATGACGTGCTCGTCTCTGCGCGCGGCACCAGCGTCAAATGCACGAACTGTGGACACCAGTTTCGGGTGCACCCACCGAATGCGAGTCGCGCGGCGGCGGAGAAGTGGGTGGTGCGGGACGCGCAAAATCGGGAAACGACGTTCACGTCGCTGCGCGATCTGCAGCAAGCGATCGTCAAAGGTCAGCTGAACCCGCAGCACCAGCTCTCCCACGGCGGTCAGGCCTTTCGCGCGCTCGAAGACATCTACGAGTTGCAGACCTTCTTTAGCGCGGCTCGTCAGCGCCCGCCGAACAGGCCCGCACCGCGGACCCTGCTCGGGGTGGGTCGGGACGGGGAGCCCATCCTCGGTCGCGGCGCGCAAGGCGCGCGCTCCTCGGCGCCGCCCCCGCGCAAGCGCAGCGCCGATGCCCTGGCCCAGGATCGAGTGACGCCGGTTGCCGGTATGCCCGCCGTCAAAACGGCGACGGCGCAAGCGCTGGACGGGGTGGGAGAGGTGTCTGCGCCGCGGCCAATGTTCGAGTCCGGTTCGCGTCCGGCGCTGCAACGTCCCTCGACGCCGGTGCCGCGTGGGGGCGTCGTCGAGCGTCCACCGATCTCGGAGCGGGCCGCGCCGCCAGCGCCCGCTCAAGTCCCGTGGCAACACCTGCAAGGTCTGCGCAGTGACTCCGATGCCGCTGAAGAGCTCGCGGTCGGTCGTGGCGCGGGCTCGCGCTGGATCGTCGCCATCGTCGTGCTCGGCGCGCTCGGGCTCATCGGTGGCACCGTCGGGCGTGACTACTTTCTCGGCTTCATCCGCCCCAAGCCCGCCGTGCCGCAAGTCGATCAACGCGTGCCGGTGTTGCTCGAGCAAGCGCGGCTCGCGCTCGCCAAGGGGGATTTCGACAGCGCCCACGCCGAGCTCGCCAAGGCCAGCGTGCTGGGCGAGAGCGATCCGCGGGTGGTCGCGTCGCTGGCGCGGCTCGAGGTCTCGCGCGCCGAGCTGCTCTGGTCCCAGCAGCGTCTGAACGCGGCGCTCGATGCTGCAAAAACGGCGGCCGCCGAGAAGGCCCCGCCGCGCCGCAAGCGCACCGAGGCCGAGCAGGCGGGTGACGCCCTGGCCGCCAGCAAAGACGCAGCGGAGAAGAAGCTGCTCGACGAGACGTTTCGCGAGCGCCTCGTCCGCGCCAAATCGGCCGTGGCCGAAGCCGTCAAGCGCTCCCCCACTTCGATCGAGGTGGTGCGGGCTCAGGTCGATGCGCTGCGCCTCGACGGGCAACTGCCTCAAGCCCGTACCCTGGTGGGAGCGCTCTCCGCTGAAGCCAGCGATCCGGATAACGCCTACTCGCTCGGCGCGCTCGATCTCGCCGAGGGTCCATCGGGCTACCCCTCCGCCATCGACCGCTTGCGCGTGGCGGCGCGGGCCGAGGATGCGCTCGGCAGGGCACGGCCGCTCTTGATCTACGCCCTCGCCGAGACGGGCGACGCAGCGGCCGCCGGTGCCGAGCTCGACAAGCTCTCGACGCTCGCGCCCACCCATCGCTCGCTGCCGACGCTGCGCGCGCTCGTCGACTTCGCCAAGAGCCAGGTCGCGGCGCCTGAGCCCGAGCCCGTCGCCGTACGCCGGCCCGCGCCGGCGCCCGCTTCTGCGCCCAGAGCGCCGAGCGCCTCTGGCGAAGACCTCCAGAGCACGCTGGCCAAGGCCTCCAGCCTGCATCGCGAGGGCGATCTCGCCGGCGCCGAGCGGCTGTATCAGGGCGTCATCAACCGCAACCCGAACAGCATCCCGGCGCTCTCCGGGCTCGGGGACATCGCTCGCCAGCGCCAATCCAACGCCACCGCGGCGGGCTACTACGATCAAATCCTCAAGCTCGACCGCAACCACGTGCCCACGCTGATGGCGCGCGGCGACATGTACTGGCACTCCGGCAACCATATCCTGGCCGTCGCGCTGTACCGGCGAGCCCTCGCCCAGGTCAGCCCTTCCGATCCGCTCGGGCAACGCGCGATGCAACGGATCGAAGAGTTTGACAAAGAAGCGCGGGCCGCGAGCTCCACGGACTCCACGGACACGTCCGAGGGCTCCGCAGCCGAACCGAGCGGCGATCCGCCAGCGGCAGAAGAGCCCGCGCGCGGTCGAGCCGAGCCGAGCGACGACAGCGAACCCTCTGGAGCGGGGGGCTCGAGCTCCTCGCCCCAAGCCGCGCCCAAGTCGCCGCCCTACAAACCCATTGCGCCGAGTCGAGACACGCCAGCTCCCGTGGAGCCCGGCGGGGCCGAGGGGACGACGGATGAGCCCTCGGACGATCCGGCGGCCCCCCCATGAGTCATTGGCAGAGGCTCGGGCGCCGTGTGGGGCTCGGGCTAGTCGCGTCGCTCGGCCTGCTCGCGTCGCTCGGCTGTGACGATGCGCCGGGCACTTCGCGGACCATCAACATGCTCCGCAGCGGGCTCGACGCGGCCTCGACGGGCGTGGTGGTCGAGTACGATCTGTCGCACGGCCTCGGCGAGCAAGCCGCTCAGTTCAGCTTGCTCTCGGGCTCTGGCCCGCCCTCGCTCGCCGAGCTCGTGTTGTCGCTCACCCGCGCCCAGAACGACCGCAAGACGCGCGGCTTCTTCGTGCGCCTCGGCGAAGCCGATCTGAGCTGGGCGCAGGCCGAAGAGATCGGGCGTCTGTTTGGCGCCCTGCCGCCCGATCAGCCCGTCGTCTGCCACTCGCACGGCTATTCGAACACCTCCTTGTTCTTTGCGGCGCGCGGCTGTGACGGGCTCTGGCTGAGCCCCGCCGGCGAGGTGGGTACGGTCGGCATCGCCGCGCAGATGGTCTACCTCAAGCGCCTGCTCGATCGCTTCAAGGTCAAGGCCGACTTCCTGCACATGGGCCGCTACAAAAGCTTCGCCGAGACCGTGACCCATGACGGCCCGAGCCCGGAGGCCCGCGAGTCACTGGTCTCCGTCTTGAGCTCGATCCGCCAGACCTGGCTCGAAGGCTTGGCCGCGGCGCGCCCCGGAGAAAAGGTGAAACACGCCGTGGAACACGGCCCCTGGTCCCCCGAGGCGGCTCGCGCCGAAGGCCTGATCGACAACATCGGCTACGTCTCCGAAGCGCGCGACGACGCCAAGCGCCGCGCCCAGGTCGACAAGGTGGAGAGCTCCACCGGCCTCGCCTCGCGCCGCGACGCCGGCGAAGAGATCGCGCAGCTCATCCGCTCCCTCGCCGGGGCCAGCGGCTCCGATCACAGTGGCGAGCACGTGGCCGTGCTCACCACCGCGGGCGGCATCAACATGCAACCCTCCGGCATGTTCGGCGGTGACGGCATCGCGGCCGAGACGCTCAGCAAGACGCTGCGCCGCTTGCGCGAGAACGACGCCGTCAAAGCCGTCGTGATCCGCATCGACTCCCCCGGCGGCTCGGCGCTCGCGAGCGATCTCATCTGGCACGAGCTCATGCTCTTGCGCGACAAGAAGCCGCTCATCGCCTCCCTCGCCGCCACGGCCGCGAGCGGCGGCTACTACATGGCCTGCGCCGCCTCCCGCATCGTCGCCGAGCGCACCACCATCCTGGGCTCCATCGGCGTCGTGGGCGGCAAAATCGTCTTCGGCGAAGCGCTGAACGAGCTCGGCGTCAGCGGCGTCACCTTCCCCGCCAGCCCCGAGCCTGGCGCCGCCGAACGCGCCGCCTACCTCTCGCCCCTCTCCGTGTGGGACGAGCCCACGCGCGAGAGCGTGCGCAAACAGATGGAAGCCATCTACGAGCTCTTCCTCCAGCGCGTCGCCCAGGGCCGCAACCTGCCCGTCGAGCAAGTGCGCGAAGTCGCCGAAGGCCGCATCTGGTCCGGCGTGCAAGGCCTCGAACATCACCTCATCGACGAGTACGGCGGCCTGACCGAGGCCATCGCCATCGCAAAAAAGCAGGCCAACCTCGACGACAGCGTCGAAGTCAAAATCGAAAGCGGCCCCGAAGGCCTGCTCGAGCTCCTCCAGATCGACGGCGGCGAAGACGACCAGCCCGAGGCCATTGCGCGAGCCCTCACACGCCTGCGCAGCACCCCACCCGGACCGCTCGCCGGCTTCGCCGAGCCCTTCCGACCCTACGCGGGCAGCCTCCTGCCCCTCCTCGGCAAAGAAAGAGTCCTCACGGCGCTCCCCTTCGCCGTCGAGCTCAAATGAACGACCCGATCGGCGAGCGATCTTGCCGCGACCGCCGGCAAATTGTCCCGAATCAGCTTGACGATAAAGCCCTGCTGAGGTCACCTTCCCGCCGCTCCAAGTGAGCCCGGAGAGGTGACCGAGTGGCCGATGGTACCCGCTTGCTAAGCGGGCGCAGGGGAAACCTTGCCGCGGGTTCGAATCCCGCCCTCTCCGCAGCTGTTGTATTGGCGCCGTTTTGATGCCCCCACCCGTCGCGCGCGGACGCGCGCCGACCTCCCCCAAATCCGAGCGTCTCCACCTCGACCTTGCGGCGTCGCGAGCCGGGAATGTCCCAGTCCCCCGCCGCCTTCTCGCGCAGCTTCGCGTACAAGCCGCGCTGACCGCGCTCGAGATGAATCAAATCGGCGATGACGCCGTAGCGAAAAGATCAACCAGACCACCCTCGGTCCGGCCGCGACGGCGATCCTGAATAGCCTGCTGCTGGGCCTCGAGGGCCCGCCGTTGCCCGCCAGCGCTAGCGCTACGCCAGTCCCGTCCGCATAACGACCTCGCGTTCAGCTGCGGGCGCATCAGTCCTCCACGACTCATCGATAATCGAGACCGCTGCCTTGGCGCGAAGCGCTGCGCATCTCGCGCGGCACGTGCGGCGCGCTCGGATCGTGGCGCTGGTCACTAGTACCTCATGCCCTAAATCCGTGCCAGCCAGATGGGCATCTCTGCATTCGGCACTTCCTCTACATTGGTCGAAACCCGGCGCGGACTTCGGGTTTCTCCTACTAGGACTAGTTAAGCACCCGCGGGCAGCAGCGTGCCTTGACGGAGTGTATCCCGTAGGCTACACTTTCTTGCGTGGTCGAGCTACGGAAGACCGACGTGTTCGTCCGATGGATCGACGGTCTGACCGACAAGCAGGCGAGAGGACGGATTCTCGCTCGCATCGAGCGTCTTGCGATGGGCAATCCTGGCGATGTCGCGCCGGTGGGCGAGGCCGTTTCGGAACTGCGGATTCATCTTGGGCCGGGCTACCGCGTCTACTTCACGCGCATCGGCAAGGAAGTCGTCATTCTCCTCGCGGGCGGCGACAAGGGCACGCAGGCCAAAGACATCAAGCTCGCGATTCGCTTGGCGAAGAATCTCTAGGAGTGCGGCATGAGCAAAACGGTGACCAGTCGATACGATGTGGCGGAGCATCTGCGTACGCCCGAAGAGATGGCCGCGTACTTCGAGGCATGTCTCGAGGAGGCGGACGGAGACGCCGCGTTTATTGCCAAGGCTCTCGGCGACATTGCGCGCGCCAAAGGCATGTCGCAGGTCGCTCGGGACGCCGGTCTATCCCGCGAAAGCCTTTACAAGGCACTCTCAGGAGAACGAAGCCCGGACTTCGAAACCATCCTGAGGGTCGTGGGAGCGCTCGGCCTGGAGCTCCATGCCAAGGTGGCTCGCGAGAGTCCGGATTTGCCCGCCGGCGGCGCAGGACGGCTCGCCAGGCCACCGGTCAAGGCAGCCACCGCGGCTGGCGCTGGAGCTCGCCGCGCCCCCCGTCGTGCGGCGCAGGCTTCATCTGCAGCTGGGGTTCAGGCCAAGGCTCGGCGCCAGCGCGTCGGCTCTCGTTGAACCAGCGACATGCAATTGGTTGTTCACTGGGAAGGAGGCTGGCGGCGAACGAACCGTCAACATCCTGAGAAGGGTTGGAATGATGCCGCGGGCCACGTAGACGAACCGCTTGCCGACACGTCGCAGAGGCGCGGACGCGTCGTGTAGATGGGTTCTCAATAATGGCACAGGCCCCAGCGCGTTACGTCTTGCGATCAAAAGGAGTCTCAACCTATCGCAGGTGAGCGCTTCCCCCAGCTGTCGGCAAGAAGGACAAATTCCCGGAGATCCCCCCGCCTCCGACGAACGGCGTCCAGGTCGCGCCCGGCTTCACCCAGCCACGCTGACTCTGCCGCGGCAGCGGCTTCGTCCAATCCCGGATTGCGTTGCTTATCGAAAAAGAGCCGACCCAGATCGCTTGGGATTTCATGTTGTTGAGCCGTTGGCAACGGCCAGCGGCGCGGCCTTGTTCCTTGTGGGAGCGCTCAGAGCGGCACCGCTGGTGACCTTGTTCGGCGCGGGCTGGTGCTGTGCTCGAAACCAACCCGTACGCGACAGAACTGCCATCATCCACTCAGAGGCACTTCGGAGCCCTTGCCCGCGACCATGCGATGCGTGAAAGCATAAGCCTTGAGGGCTGCGATGCCGACCTTGCGCAGCGCGCTGCGTAGTAGCTCTTCGCCGAGAAAGCCATCGGGTTGCGCGACTTCGTCCGTGAGGGAAGCCACCGCCGCTGTCTCGGGCGCGCTCGCCCGATTGGGTCGATTGAAGCGCGGGGACAATCACTCGGTCGCCTTGCAGCTCGTACCATGATGCCGTGAGGGAACTTCTTAAGGGGACAGCGCCTGATAGCGTCCTCGCGAGCCTGGTAGTGGTGCGCGGTTTCAGCGAGTGCGCGCGAGGCTCGGATAGTTGCTTCGCATGATCCGCCGGGCCGTGACAAATCCGCGCATCGTTAGGGCTTACGCGCTTGTCGAGGCGGGGCGGCTTGCCGGCGCCGAGCCGAAGGCCCCTCAACGAAAGTAGATGTTGTCGATTCGCAAGCGCCCGGTCTCGCTCTCGCTCGCGAGCTGGCCAGACGCGTCGAAGGTGGCGCCGGGACCGAAGATGATGCCGGTGAAGCGCTGCAGCACGAGCGCCAGCGCGTCGGCGTCGCTACCGGTAAAGCCTTGCCCCTCGAGCCAGCCGTCCTTGGCCCAGCTCGGATAGTAGAGCCGCTGAAAGTCGATCACGAAGGGGCGCGGCGTGGTGTCGACCTGATGATTCACGCCGAACTCACCGAGGACACCGCCAAACGCCTGCTCGTAGGCGGGGCTGTCGATGCGCACGCGCACCTCGCGCGGTCGATCCGCGGACAACCAGACGACGATGGCCGAGTGGCTGCTGACGTCGCTCTCGGCGCTGGCGAGGCCGACGCCTGCCCACTCGTCGAAGAGCCCGGGGGCCCGCTGGAAGGTAAAATCGAAGCGCAGATCGGCGCTGCCCGAGATCGGTTGGTCGCCATTCCAGCTGGCGCCCACGTTCGCCAGCGGGTCGCCATAGGTGTACACCCCGAAAGGCAGGCCGCCGCTCGGCGCGCTGAATTCGAAGTTGGTGATCCCGCCCACATGCAGCCCGCCGTCGACGCTGGCCGCGTTGATCTGCGCGGGCGGCAGCTCGGGCGCGCTGCCCAAGGTCTCGTCGATCAGGCCGCCCGCGAGCAGGTCCTCGAAGCTGCGTCCCGACTCGACGAAGATCTCGGAGAGCTCCCTCAGCGCGCGCTCCCAGTCCCGCGCATCCAGCGTCGGGTCGTCGCTGATGCTGGGGGCGAGGCGCGGCGTGAGCTCGTCGGCGAGCGCTTGCAAGCGCTCGGCTGCGAACGGACCTGCGAGCAACTCGCGGCCGATCTCGACCCAGCGCTCCCAGTGCGTTTCAGCGAGCAGGTTCAGCAGCTTGTCGCAGCGCGGGGGCGTGATGTGTTCGCTGCCGTCGGCCTGCCAGACTGGCCGCGGGCTGCAGCCGCTGGGGCGCACGTTGAAGCCGGGCACGGGCGCCGCGGTCACCCACTGCTGCGGGGCGGTGTAGGGATGAAAGGCCCAGAACGTCTGGTCGAGATCCCACGGGATCAAGTGGAAGCGCGGCTCCGGGCCGTCGTCGTGATACCAGAAGAAATTGTGTGAGCTGCGCGCCGAGTAAAACGCCGTCACGCCGTCCCAGTTGCGCAGGGCGAGATCGACGGCGAGGTAGCGCAGCAGCGCGTCGATGTCGACGAACGGCCCGAGGTCGCTGGCGAAGGACGCTGCGCTGGCCTGCCCCACGGCAGCGGCGAACGCCGAGAAGTCGGAGACCGCTGCCTGCTCCTCGTTCGTCTGCAGGGCTCCACGCAGCTCGCTGTCCGTGAACAGCGGGTTCGGCCAGATCTCCTTGTATAGGTTACCGTTGGGACCCTGTGGAAAGTGGGCGCTCGTGTAGCGCCCGTCGACCTCCTCCACCGCGATGAACAGGCCGCGAAGCTCGTCGTTGACGTACACGCGGGCGGGCACGGCGCGCGGAGCGTCCACCCCGAAGTCCCGGAACGTGCGGTACGCGATCAGCTCGTGCAGCTGGGTCGGGTCCGCCGAGCCGGAGTGCAGGTTCAGGCGCTTCAAGCCATCGAACCGGGCCTCCGCGTCGGCGTGATCGAATTTAAGCTTCAGCGAGAGCTTGGCGCACTCGGCGTCGTAGCTACGCACGCCGCCGAACTCGTCCCAGCAGTGGTGCAGCGAGTATGAGCCTTTGTGACGTACCCCGATCTCGGCGAGCTCGACCGCCGGCTGCGCCACGCCCTGGAGCCGGGCCGAGGCCGCTACATATTGCTCGGCATCGCCGTGCTCGTTCAGCGATAGCAGCTGCTCCGGCGCGATCGTGAGCCGAACCTCCAGAAATTCGCCCTCTGCGAACACGGTCTGCCCGGGCAGCGCCTCCCCCCCGGCAGGTCCACGGCGGTCGACCGTGTCGACCGGCGCCGCGCCATTGTTGCCACCGCACGCGCTCAGTGCGCAGCTCACGGCGAGCGCGGGCGGACGGAGTCGAGAGGTTGCCATTTCGACATATTGCCCGGGCTCCGAGCAGACGGCCACGACTATTGGCCGGCAGCGCGGGTGCGCCCCCGGACGACATCCGCGCCTTTATCAAAGCTCGACGCGCACGAGACAGACCTTGTCACTGGCTTGCCGATCCCGACTGGACTCCGAGCACGTTCATCGACAGCGCCTGCAGCCAGAAGGTCAGGATGGGCTTCGACCTGAACCAGCCCTCGTGCGCCCACCAGGTGGAGATGAAGTCGTGGCGCGCCGACATTTCGCGGGCGACCTCCGCGTAGTGGCTCTCCCACGGATCAATCAGGCGTGGACGAGCGGAACGCTCGAGAAGCGGCACGATTGGCCGAGATTGGCTCAGGATCCCGTCGGCGATTCAGGCCTCCAATAACGGAATGCTCGCCGTGTCCAGGCGCACGACGTCTACCTCGGCCCCGAGCCGTGAGCTCAGAGCAGCCGCCACCTGGCCCAGCGAAGTGGGGGGAGCATCCACGGCGACATCGACGTCCGAACCTGGCTGCGCCTTGCCCCTTGTGCTCACTGTCTCAGGCTAGCATACGACATCTGGCGTAGCTGCCATCCCGGGTGCTGGGCGGCGCCAGGTGACCGGCCCGCGGGGCCAATTGAACGCGGAGGCCGCTTGTCGCGACGTGGCTTCGCGCGAGCGAAATCCCTAGACGCAGACGCTGCGACCGGTCGACAACGGGGCTGCCATGCGGCTCGGAGCGATGGTCTTCGGCGGCATCGGGGAGGAGCACCTCCAGCTCAACGAAGACACGCTCTGGGCGGGCGGGCCTCACGATCCGTCGAATCCGGACGCGCTCCGGGCGCTGCCGGAGGTGCGCGCGCTGATCTATGGACCCGCCGTGGGGCGGCAAATACACCATCAACATCAACACCGAGATGAACTACTGGCCCGCCGAGGCGACGAACCTCGCCGAGTGCGTGGAGCCGCTCGTGCGCATGCTGAGCGAGCTCGCCGAGACCGGTGCGCGTACGGCGCAGGTCAGCGGCACGGCGTGCAGTGTGCGCTACGGCCAGCGGCGCATCGAGCTCACGCTCGCGCCGGGTCAAACGAAGAACATCACGGCGCGCGAGCTGAAAGAGCTGTGAGGGGGCCTGCCTGACAATTACCGAAGGGACGATGGTGGCTGTTTCTCGTGGTGGCGCTGCGCTGCGCAGGTCTCGCGCAGGTCGCGGGCGCAAGTGTGGTTTGCTCGAACAGATGGAGTTCGAAGTATGAAGATCAGTCAGGCCGCCATCGCGAGCGGCGTTACCGTGAAAGCGATTCGTCACTATGAAGCGAAGGGGCTTCTCGACAAGGTGCAGCGCCGCGGCAAGTACCGTGAGTTCTCGCCCAGCGACGTGGAGCGGCTCCGCCCCATCGCTCGGTGCCGGCGTCTGGCGTTCGGTGTCACGGAGGTGAAGCGAGTGCTAGCGCTCGTCTTGGACGCGAGACCCGAGTGCCCAGCGCCGGAGGCAATGCTCGAGGTCGTCGGTACCAAGCTTCGCGTGGTGCGGACCCGGATCGGTGAATTGCAACACGCCGAGCAGCAGCTCGCCGAGACGTTCGCGCCGGAGTCTATGTAGGGTTCAAGAAACCCGGCTCTCCGGCGCTGTACTTCAAGGCAAGCGCCGTCGTGGCTCCCGCGCATCTGGCGTTCAAAGCCGAAAGCGAAGAGCAGGTGATGGCCTTTCATCGAGCAGCACTAGACGCGGGAGGGACTGACAATGGCGGACCGGGGCCACGGCCGGCGTACGGTGCTGGGTACTACGCGGCGTTCGCGCTCGACGCCGACGGACACAACGTGGAAGCCGTTCTGGGAGGCGTGGGTTAGCGCCGCGCGCGACGTCGCGCCGCGGCAGCGGCGGTCGTCTGGGCGGGCCGGAGGCGGATCCAGCGCAGGGTCAGAGGCGCCCCCTTTCGAAATGCCGCCCAGGCCCTAGACTGCTCGAGCCGCGGCCGTTTCCCGCCGCGCGAGGAGCAGACCATGAGCCAGCAGCACAGCGAGTCAAATCGTCACACCAAGCCCATCGCTCTCATCACGGGAGGAAGCCGCGGCCTCGGGCGGAGCATGGCACTGCAGCTCGCCCAGCGTGGGGTCGGGGTCATCCTCACCTATCGCGAGCAGGCGGACGAGGCGGCGCGAGTCGTGCAAGCCATCGAGGCCGAGGGCGGCGCTGCGGCGGCCTTGCAGCTCGACGCCGGAGAAGTGTCGAGCTTCCCCGCGTTCGCCCAGGCCCTGAAGGGCGAGCTGTCGCGGCGCTTCCAACGCCAGCGCTTCGACTATCTCGTCAACAACGCGGGCATGGGTGCCCACGCGCTCGTGGTCGAGACCTCGGAGCAGCAGTTCGACGCGCTAATGAACGTCCACTTCAAAGGCGTCTTTTTCCTCACGCGAGAGCTGCTGCCACTCCTGGCGGACGGAGGCCGCATCTTGAACATCTCGAGTGGGCTCACGCGCTTTACGATGCCGGGCTTCGGCGCGTACGCCGCCATGAAGGGCGCCGTCGAAGTATTGACGCGCTACCTTGCCAAAGAGCTCGCGCCCCGCAAGATCACCGTCAACACGCTCGCTCCCGGCGCGATCGAGACCGATTTCGGCGGTGGGGAGGTGCGCGACAACCCCGAGCTCAATCGCCGAGTGGCGGAAGGGACCGCGCTCGGTCGAGTGGGCCTCCCCGACGACATCGGCAAGGCAGTGGCGATGCTGCTCTCCCCGGACAGCGGCTGGATCACCGGGCAACGCATCGAAGCGTCGGGGGGGCAGGGGCTGTAGGCGCGCGAGCAGAGCTGGGGATCTCCGCGCCGACCCCGCTGCCTGCGGAGCCGGCGCGCTGGGGGCGACATCAGCTTGGGGTCAGCTGTCGTCAGCCGCGCTGCGGACGCCGGATGGCGCGCACTTTGCCGCTCTTTCCTCCGCCGCAATAGAAGGTGCCCGTGCCGTCGGATTCGAGCCCACCCAGCGCTCGTCGTTCTTCAGCCAGATTTTCCTCCTATTGCGTGTGAGCACGCGCCGCAGTGCTTGCGACCGCACTGTGAAGGAGTGCCCCGATGCGACGAGGTGCAATGTCGACGCTTGCCAACGTATGGCTTGCGTCGTGGCCGACTCCACCAGACCTGCGCGGCTACGCCAATGGGAACGCCATCCGGCGAGAGCGCTAGAGCGTTGTTGAGCTTGATCCCGGTCGCTCCATTCTTATAGGTGCCAATGGCGCCGAAATCCTTCCGACCTTCGGTGCCATCCCAGAGCTTGACGCTCGTTCCGTCGATGGGAACGTAGACCCAGTCGTGCTCCGCGCACCGTCGAGCCGTGCTCGCCGACAGAGCCTCCGCCCATTCGGCACATCCATCCATGCCGAGTAAAGCCCCCGGGTGCCTTCGAAATTCCCGAGAATGTCAAACATGGAACCAATGAACAGGCGCGCGCAGCGCGTGCCCCAACCCGGACGCAGCAGATTGTCGCGACCCAACGTGGGGCGCGCGTGAGCACGCTTTTGGGGAAGACCGCGGCGCAGGCGCGCAGCGCCGAGCACGCGAGTTGGGGCATCTAGAAAGCGGGCGCAGGGGAAACCTTGCCGCGGGTTCGAATCCC
>JAYTOL010000229.1:0-2421 GCA_043747815.1 Deltaproteobacteria bacterium | reverse complement strand
ACGCGGCTCTCGTCCTCGCTGTCTACGCTTCGCAGCTTTCCTTCCCGCTCTCGCGGTCGTACGGCCACGCAAGACTCGCTTCCGGCGGGTGGCCAGCCTCTACCGGGCGGGGGTCACAACCCCGCAAGGCCCCAAATGAAGTTTCAGCCTCGTCGACATGGCATCCTCCTCATCCAAGTTTCGCAACGCAATCAATGTCCGAGTTGGGCAGCATCCTTCTCGGGCGCCTTGAGGTCACTGTCATCAGCCGGACCCTGGACTAGCTTCGTCGTGCTCGGCATGCGTCGCTGCAAAGCCATGTAGTGCTCAACCAAGCGCGCTGGGTCATTCTCGAATTCGCGCGAAATCTCATGCCGAACCTTTCGGATCGCCTCAAGCCCGGGGTCAGTCTTCGCCATTGGTATCTCCCAAGAGTTCGAGCGGCGTCACGAGCGCCGGCGTCAACAGCCCCAGCAGAGTGTTGACGCGACGGATGTGACCAAACTTGTTTGCATTCGCGAGATGCTTGCAGTTCCACGTCACGAGGAACTCACACCGATGATACGAGGCTAGCGCAAGGTGCAGCGCGTCCCCCGCTGGGTCCGCAGGCATGACTCGATGTCGAATGTACGCTTGAACGATCTCGATGATCGGCGCTTCGATTGCCAAGACAGGCAAACCCGAGATCAGGGCCAGGCAGTCCGAGCGTGCATCAAAGTCACCGCGCTCAAGTTCGTCGATGACAGCGAGGCTCGTAGCCAGGTCGGTCTGGACCGTCATCGAGCGGCTCCACCATTCGCGCGTCCACTCACGCCGAGCAACCATCTGTGGCTCGGGGCGCGCTTCAAAGTAGAAGCTTGGAATTGACGTCTCGACGTACGCGCGAACGGTCATCTATCGGGTAGTCTACGAGGACCACCGCTACAGGGCAAACCGCCTCCGCATATTCTCGCCGATTTGCCACGTGATGACGATGGTCCCAGGCCCGGCTCAGCGGGCATCCCGCACCTCCGAAATGGGTAACGGCCCCATGCGCGGGCGTCGGCAGTTGGAGGGGCGCCCCCTCAACATCTGCGGGCAAATGGCATCGCGACACCTGCTTCGCTGAGGCAACCCCGTGCTCGCACCCAACGTGAGCAGCTGCTCGATGCGGGAGCGCGACCTTTCGGATGCGTCCGCGCGAGAGTTGCCACGCTGGAGAGTCATCTCCCATTCAGCGTGGCTCCTGAGGCCTATCGTGAGAAGCCGCACCCCAGGAAACCCCCTCCTTCTCTGGGTCCGGACAAGGCGCCGGCGCGCGACCTACGGAACAGTTGTGGAGCCGGTCGTGCTCACACGAAGACGCGCCCTGGCGCGGCCTGGTGGGCAGACCATGCCGTGGCGCGTGATGTCTGCCCAACGGCTTGGCATTCAGCTGCGGCGCCCAGTCGGCAGAACTCGATCAGGATGACACGACGGCGGGCGAACGTCACCTCCGGCGAAGCAGCTCGACCGCAGGCACGACCTGTTCCTACGGCACGACCCGCGCCGTCAGCTGCAATGCCGTGTTGAACGAAACCGCGCAGACGCGGTAGCCCAGGATCGCACGACGCAACCGTCCTCAGCGAGACACTCGCGCTCGTCTTTCACGCTTCGTCGTGCTCCCGCATCGTAGCCGATCGAGCCGCGTTGCAAAACCATCTTCCCCTGCGTCCTCCACGCCGCGGCCCTCCTGCCGCGGCCCACCCCTCGGAGGACATCATGATCACTTTGGAAAACTGGCGCGACCGCCTGCGCGCCGACCTGTGTCTGCGCGACTACCGCCCCCGGACGCGCGGCGCCGACGAGCTCGCCACCCGCCTCTTTCTCGACTGGGCAAAGACCGAGCCGGGAGAGCTCGCCGAGGAGCACGTGCGTGCCTACTTTCTGTTCCTGCGCGAGCAGAAGAAGCAGGCGCCCTCGAGCATCAACGTCGCCGTCTGCGCTCTGCGCTTCTTCTGCACCCACACCCTCGCTCGCGACTGGCCCGTGTTCGAGCTCTTGCGGGTCAACAAGCCCCGACTGCTGCCCACCGTGCTCAGCACCACCGAGGTTCGTGCGCTGCTCGCTAGCGTTCGTCACCCCGTCCGCCGCGTGGCCCTCGGCACCGTCTACGCTCTCGGACTGCGACTCGGCGAGGGCCTCCGCCTCGAGACGGCCCACATTGACTCCGACCGCCGGATGGTCTGGGTGCGCGACGGCAAGGGCGCCAAGGACCGCGGCGTCCCGTTGCCTCGACCGCTCTTGGCGCGCCTGCGCCACTACTGGAAGCACGAGCGCCCCGCGTCTTCGACCCGGTACTTCTTCGTGCCGCCGAGCGGCGAAGTGAGATTACCCCGCTTTGGTGGACACCCCGAAAGGGACTACTCTCCTCGGAGATCCGCCAATGCAGAAAAGAAATTCACGCCCCGAATCATTCAAGAA
>JAYTOL010000228.1:0-2851 GCA_043747815.1 Deltaproteobacteria bacterium | reverse complement strand
GTAAACCCCTTATGCGCAGCCTGATAGCGAGTTCGCGCGTCCGTCGCACACTGGGCGAGCGATGTCCGAAGCCCAAGCCCAAGCCCCGCGACAGTCCGCGCGCGTTCCGCGCGGCGGGGGATTACTTGGCGGTCTTCTGGGCGGCTTGCTGAGCGGCCCAGCGGTGGGGAACGAGCTCGGAGAGGCGGCTGAGGGGCCAGCTGGCTTCGAGTTTTCCGATGATGTCGGTGAAGTAGCGCTGGGGCTCGATGCCGAGCAGGAGGCAGCTGTCTGCGAGGGTGAAAGCGGCGGCCAGGCGTTCGCCGCCGCGCGGGGAGCCGGTGAAGAGAAAATTGCGGCGCGCGACCGCAAACATGCGAATTCGTCGCTCGACGCGACCGTTGTCGATCTCGAAACGGCCATCCTCGAAGCAGCGGCGGAAGAATTCGCGCTGGTTGATGGCGTAGGTGGTGGCTCTGCGCAATGGGGACTTTGGCAGGAGCTTGGGGTGGAGGAGGTCTGTCCAACCATCAAGCGCATCGAGCAGCGGGAGCGAGCGCCGCCTGCGCTCCTCAGCGCGCGCGTCAGCATCCAGGTTTCGCTCTTTGCAATCGGCCTCAATGGCGTACAGGTCGGCGAAGTATTTGAGGGGGATGACGGCTCGAGCATCTTTGGCGAGCAGGGCCCCGTGGAACTTGGAGCGGATGTGCATTCCACAGCCGAGACGTCGCTCGGGCGGGACGGCAACCATCGACTCACCGTCGTCGTCCTCGAGCTCGCGCGAGTAGCCGGCGTAGCCGTCACACTGAATGAAGCCGTCGATGGCGGAGAACCAATCGCTGATCTCGGTCGCTTTCCAGCTCGGGGTGTAGCCGTAGGCGACCAATTCGGGGCCACCGGGGGCGCCGTCAGTGCCGACGAAGCACCAGAGGTGACCGCGAAACGTGCCGTATTTGCGCGACTTATCGAGTGTCTTGAGGTGTGAGTCGTCAGTGGCAACGATAGCTGAGTCAAGCACTTCCGCCAGAGTGGCTGTGGCGACGGGCTCGATCAGGTCGGTAGTGTAGGCCCAGTAAGACTGGAGGGTCTTCTCGGACACATCGAGACCGAGGCGCGCTAGCTCTCGACGCTGACGGTCGAGTGGCAAGCCGAGCACGCACTTTTCATCGACGAGCTTGGCGAGCAGAGCGGTATCAACCTTGCGCACCACCGCGGGAGCAGCTGTGCGCTCGGCCACAGACACGTCTTTGCGGCAGGCGGTGCAGCCGAGCTTTTCTCGGAGCTCGACGTGGACGACGATCTTTGCGGGCACGAAACTGATGAGCTCGTGCTGGACGTGCCCGAATGCTTTCATGGGCTCGCCGCAGAGCGAGCAGTCGCGCTCACCTTCGGGAACGGTGGAGGTATGGGTGATGCGCTCGACGCTCGGGTCGACCTTCATCGAACGCACGCGCTGCCGTTTCTTCTTCTTCGGCTCAGCCGGCGGGGTGCTCACTGCCTCGGGCGGGGGCACGGGCTCGGTAGCGCCCTCAGCGATTTGCTCGGGCTGCTCGGGGGCGGGTACGGGCAACTCCGCCAGTGTTTTGGCGGCTTCTGCGTCTCCGCCGAAAGCCAAAAACAGCTGCTGGAGCTCGTCGCTGGAGAGTCTTTCGGTGCGCCGACCGAAACGATAGCGATTGGCAAGTAGGACTCGCCAGGCGAGCTGATCGACATGACGATCCATCTTGAGGATCACGCTCATCATCTGATCGACCGCGGCGACGCCATTGCCCTCGGCGATCATGCGTGTCAACTCGGCCTTCAGTACCTCCGTGCGCTGCTGTCGGGCGAGATCGATATCCGCCTGCAGATCGGCATCGATCTCGATCCCGGCGCTGAGCAGATCACGCGTCTCGGGCGACAAGACCGACGCACCAACAATGCGCGAGTATGTCCGAGCATCGATAGTGCGTTGTTTGGAGGTCCTCGGGCGCGCCATGAAGCTGCACCCGGTATGATCTATTCGAGATCTAACGCGCAACAAGAATCGTACGCGACTTGCATTTCGATGAATCTATTCACGCGGCTTGGTGCTGATAGCGTTTGCGGTGCGTGGCACCGAGCAGCTCGATCCCCTCCAGCATGAGCGCCAACTCGGCCGAGTTGATCTCGACGTGCGTGGCTCCGGCATCGACCTCACGAGCAAGTCGGAAGGTGCCAGCCTCGAGCCGTTTTCTTAAAATACAAAAGCCGCTTCTGTCCCAAAAAAGAAGCTGCGCCACGTGCCCGCGCCGATTCAAGAACACAAACAAATGGCCACTCAATGGCTCCAGTCCGAACTCCGCTTCGACCAAGGCAGCAAGCCCATCGAAGCTCTTGCGTGCATCGACTGGCCGCGCGGCGACGTAGATCTTCACGCTCGGCGGTAACGTCAGCATTGGTGACCTGCTTCAACTGCGTCGAGCAAGCGAGCCAGCGCACCAACCTGAAATTCGCTGCTCACTCGCACCCGTCGACCGTTGAGCAACACCACCTCGATCGTGCTCGGCTCACCTCCCACATTGACCGATGCCCCTCCGCTTGAAGCCGTGAGCCGCACGGGCAAAAATTGCGGTGATCGTCCGCCGCGACGGACCGCGGATCCTTTGGGCTGGGCCTCTTTTTCCAGCAATCTCCCCCACCAAGCCAGTGTCCTCGGGTGCAAACCGCGCGCGGTCGCGTACTCCTCAGCATCCTGCCCACTTGCCCGCCAACTTTGGATCTCGGGGATCCAATCGGCCCGTGTCCGTCGCGCTCGCTTCTGTTTTCGCCCGCCTGCCGTTGTTTCTTCCATGCCCCACAATCTGGCGAGGCACCTGGCACTGCGCAATCAGGCTGCCTGTAAGGGGTTTAC
>JAYTOL010000227.1:0-2467 GCA_043747815.1 Deltaproteobacteria bacterium | reverse complement strand
ATGTTAGAAGCCGCCCTCCCATCGTAATCTCAGCCTGATTCTGGCCGAAGTGACATCCGCGTGGGGGGCCTAAATCGCAGCGTGAATTCGGTGGTTCGGGAGGAGCCCAGAGCCAGGATCCCGATCGAGCTTTGACAGGAGGTGGTGGTGCCGTTAGGGCGTCCGGCCCTTGGCGTCACCGTTCACAGCACCCCGTTTCGTGAGAGACGAATCTGGGCTCGCAGACGCGCTACTGAGCATCAAGCTCGTGGCCTGTCCGCACTGCCGGCGCTCGGGGGCTTTGATCGGTCATGGGTTCTTGCGTGGCTACGCCGAACGCAGCTCTAGCCAGGTGATTCGGGGCCGGCGTTTTTTCTGCTCGAACCGTGCCCTTCGCTGGGGCTGCGGCCGAACGTTCTCGGTGGCGCTGATGAGCGTGCTGGCGGGCTTCGTGGTCCGCACTCTCACGCTCTTTCGCTTTGCGCAGGCCGTGCTCGGAGGGCCGACGCGCCGAGCGGCATGGCTCAGCGAGGCGAGTGGCGCGTTCTCGCTATCGAGCGGATATCGGCTGTGGCGACGGCTTCAGTGCGCGCAGAGCGCGCTGCGAAGCCGTCTCAGCCGCGAGGCGAAAGCGCCGTCCTGCGACGCGCGGGAGCCCTTGGCGCAGTTGCTTGCTCACTTCGGCACGGTGTTGGGTGAAGGCGAGGCGGACCTATTCGCCGCGTTTCAAACGCACGCCCAGCTCGCGCTATTCGAGCCGCATCGCAGGTAGGGCGCGCTCTGCTGGACACCTTTCGCGCGTTGCCGCGAAGCCGAGCTCCGCTCGTAGTCCGCCCGAACCTCTTGCTTGGAATCGAGCAACAACACCAGACGGCAATGGGGGTACGAGGCACGGCGGGTCTATTGCGTCGGGGCGGGCGCGAGCTGCGCCCAGAAGGAGTGATGACAATGAAACGCGTGAGCAGTTATTTGAAAATGCGCGTCTTGGGCGCCATCGAATTTGCGCCGGGCTGCACCATCGTGGAGCGGATCCGGCATGTCAGCGAGCAGGCATTTGTCGACGAAAATGGCGCTCGTTTTCAGTTTACGTGGCGCACCATTCAGACTTGGTTCTCGCGCTACAAGAAGGACGGCACGACCGCGGTGCTGAGCAAACTTCGCTCGGACAAGGGTCGAACGCGCAAGGTCGAGCCCGAGCAACTGCTCGAAGCCATCGAGCAAGTGCGCGGCTCATTCCATGGCGCGTTGAACGTGACAGCCATCTACCGTGCCTGCATCGACAAGAACCTCCTTCAGCGCGGGCGGGTCGCCCCGAACACCTTTCGCCGCATCGTGAAAGAGCACGAGCTACTCAAGCCCGACGCAGAGACAGAGAGCAAGCGCCGGCTGGCTTTCGCGAAAGCTCACGTGAACCAACTCTGGCAAGCCGACACCATGTTTGGCCCGCATGTGCAGCACGGCGCGGGCAAAGTGCAGTCGAAGCTCATCGCCTTCATCGACGATGCCAGCCGAGTCTGCTGCCATGGCGAATTTTTCCTCGCCGAAAACACCGACACCTTGCTCAAGGCTTTCAAGAGCGCGCTCTACAAGCGCGGACTGGTCGAGAGCTTGTACGTCGACAATGGCAGCATCTATTCGTCGCAGGAAATCTCACAAGTTTGCCAGCGAATTGGCTGCATCCTGTGCCACACGCCGGTGCGAGACGGTGCCGCAAAGGGGAAGATTGAACGCTTCTTCCGCACGGTCAGAATGAGTTTTCTGACACGGCAGCTCGATCTGTCGAGCGTCGAGGCGCTCAACCGCGCCTTCACGATCTGGGTGGAAGACGAGTACCACCAGAACGAGCACTCATCGCTCGGCATGCGCCCCATCGACCGCTTCGGCCTCGATCTGTCGCGCGTGCGCTTCTTGCCACCGAGTGACGTCAACGAAGAGCTGTTCTTCGTTGAGCAGGACCGCTCCGTCCTCGCCGACAACACCTTCTCGCTCAAAAACACCCGCTTCGAAGCCCCGCGTGATCTGCGCAATCGCAAGGTGCAAATCCGATTTGACCGCTTGAAATTCGAGCGCGCGATCGTCTACTATAAGGGCGAGCGCATGGGCGAGGCGCGCCCCGTGGATTTCGTTGGCAATGACCGAAAGCCCTCACAGAAAGCCAACGCGGCGACCGCAGCAGTGGAGGGCGAGTCATGATCCGCTCCCACTTTGGTCTCGCGAAAGACCCGTTTTCTGCGACCGATCTGACGCTTCTGCCCCAGCAGCGCGAGGTGCTCGAAACGCTGCGCGTCCACTGCCAGCAGGGCGGCCTGTGCGTCATTGTTGGCGAGCCGGGCACCGGCAAGAGCGTGATCAAGCACGCCCTCTGCCAGCACGATCCCAAGCGTCTCATGACGCCGGTCGTCAACCGAACCCTCCACACCTACCACAGCACGCTGCGCATCCTGTGCGAGGCATTTCAGATCGAAACCGACGGCGCCGACTTCCGCTG
>JAYTOL010000226.1:0-1104 GCA_043747815.1 Deltaproteobacteria bacterium | reverse complement strand
AAGGTGCTCGCGGTGGTCACGCACCTGCTCGATCGGGAGGGCGACACGCACGACAACCTCACGTTCGCCCGCGCGAAGCGCCACCGCATCATCACGCGCGCCGCCCAGAACCACGTGATCGCCGAGGCGCCGGGCACGCTCTGGAAGCTCCTCGAGTCGTCGGACGGCTGGGCGGGCGAGACGACGTGCGAGCGCGAGGTGCCGACCAAGGCGAGCGAGGAGGCCCTGAAGGCGGCGCGCAAAGCCGGGCGCGCGGCGGTCGAATCGATCCGCCAGACGCTGAAGACGATCGGCGGGCGTCGAGACACGACGCTGCGCGTGCGGTGGGCGCGGGTCACGTTCAAGCCCGACGGGCACAAGAAGAAGTCGACGCGGCGCAAGCCGGTCCAGGTGTGGGTGGTGCACGTGCGGGAGCAGGACGTGCCGGCCTTCGTCGAGCCGTTGGAGTGGGTGCTGTTGACCACGGTGCCAGTGACGACGAGCGACGAGGCGCTGTGGGTGATGGAGGGGTACCGGACTCGCTGGCCAATCGAGCCCATGCACGCGGTGCTCAAGACGGGCCTGCAGGTCGAGGCGCAGAACGTAACGGACGTCGCGAGCATGCAGCGATTGCTCGCGGTGCTGCTGCCGGTGTCGCTGCATCTGGTGCGCTGGGCCTACGGATGGCGTGCCGACCCGAAGGCGCTCGCGCGCACTCAGGTCCCCGTGGAGGTGCTCGTGGCGCTCAAGTCCGCCTGCCGCTACTACGAACTCCCGCTGCCACGCCGCGAGTGGACGATCAAAGACGTCGTGCTGCGGCTGGCCGCACTCGGCGGCTACGAGCACCGTCCCGATCGAACGCCAGGGTGGTTGGTCCTCTGGCGGGGCTGGCGAAGGCTGCTGGACTACTGGCGACTGGTGCGCTTCGCACAAAACGCTTCGCCCGCAGATCTGCCCGACAAACCAGCACCCGGAGAGCCGAGAAAACGAGCGAGATCGTGAGATGTGTGCCGAACGGAGCCACAGGTGGGGGCAGGGAGTGCGGAGACTGCCCGGCCGCTCTCACTCGGTGGACTTGCCTGGGGCGACCTCGCGTCCCCCATGGTCAGGTTCGACTCGAGACGG
>JAYTOL010000225.1:0-2827 GCA_043747815.1 Deltaproteobacteria bacterium | reverse complement strand
CGGCGGCCGCCTCCGACGCGATGAGCTGCGCCAGCTCGAGCGCACGCCGAGGTGCAAAGTCGCCGCCCTCGACCACGCCCAGGACCAGTCTGCCCACCTCGGAGCACTCCAGGACTCGGACCGCGAAGCCAGCGAGCCGCTCGTATGCAACGGGCTCGTTAAGTGCGGCTCGCTCGAGCAGCCGTGTCGCTTCCGCAGCTATGCCGCTTCGGAGCGTTCCCACGAGGGGGCTTGAGGTGCTAGCGGGGTAACTCCCGTGGAGGTTCGAGTCCTCTCCTTCGCACGACTTTCTCTGAGCGGCTTTCCTCAACCCCGCTAGACGCACCCCAGTAACGGGCTCACTTTCGACCGCCAAAAGCGCACGCTCTGCCGCATGAAAGCCGGGACGGACGTAGATGCTGGTTGTCGTCACGTGCTTGTGGCCGGCAAGGTAGGCTGCGCCCGTGAGGTTCCCGGTTTCCGCCAACTCGGTCAAGCGGGCATGACGCAGGTCGTAGGCGGTGAAGGTTCGCGCCTTGGCCGGGGTCAGGGTCTTCTTGGCTGCCCGCTCGAGCTGGTCTCGGTAGTCGTGGGTCCCGAAGAGCAAACCCTCGCGCGCCACCCCGTCGAGCGCGGCACGAGCCGTGTCGGTCAGCGGGAGCTCGCGCCCAAAGCGGGCCTTATCGATGCTGTCGGTCAGGCGGAGGGTCGTCGCGCCCCGGCTGTAGTGCTCGGGCGCCGAGATCGCGTTCAGCGTGGCGGGCCGGAGCGCGGTCTCATACATGACCACGAAACGTGCTCGCACCACGAAGGCCGGCTTGTTGTGGCGCGGCGTGGACCAGGTGGGCAAAGCATCGATGAGGGTCCGACACTCCTCGGGGCTGAGCTCGGTGGCGACTCCGCGCCGGCGCTGCTCGTAGGGTGTGCCCATCGCGCGCCGAGGCAGCGCGGGCAGCGCCGGGGCATCGACGAGGTAGCCCTGCTCGACGCACCAGGCCAGGAAACCGCGCAAGGTGCTGCGCTCCTTCTGGAGGGTGCGGCGCTTGACGACCCGGAGCCGGCGGCGCCCATAGTCGGCAGCGCGAGCCACCGTGATGGCCCGAGGGTCCCCGAAATGCGGGGTCAGGTGAGCCGTAAAGTGCATCCGGTAGAGCTCCACGGTCTCGGAGTCGAGGACCCCAGTCATGGCCTCGAGCCAGTCGCGGACCAGATCGTCCAGGCGCTCACGGTCGGCGGGCAGCTCCCAGTGGCTCAACGCTTGACCCTCCGCGCCTGTCGCGCCAAGGCGCGCCGCGCAAACTCTCGGTCCAATGGCGCCCAGCGAACGACACGACGCCTGGAATACAGCGCGACCGTGCGCTCGATCTCCGGCTCGGCCATGTCCGTGGCCCGCTCCAGCAGCTCCCTCAGCTGCTCTTCGCTCGGCTCGTCCCAGTGTTGCATCACAACTCGCCTCCCCGACTCCGCATATGTAGCGCCGTGTGCACATTCGCGCCAATGGAAAACGCCACAGGGTGGGGCTTTTTTGTGCGCACGTGTAGGCGGCCGGAATGCAACCTAAACACGGGGTGTGTATGATGAAAGGGATGTCGATGGGCAAACGGCTGGACCGGGCAGGAATGTCAAGCGAACAACTCCACATGAGCCTCACCCTTGAGGATGAGGCCAACATCAAGGCGCTGGCCCACTACGACAGGAAGCCATACAGCCAGTTTTTGCGCGATCTGGCCAAGAACAAGCGAGAATCCCTGGTCAAAGAGGGAAAGCGGCCTCCGCGTAAGCCGCGGGTCAACGGTGACCGTGAGTGGACCGGTCCCCGAAATGACGGGGCAAAGCGTGTTTACAGGCATATCCGTGTCACGTCAGAGGAGAAGGAAGAGGTCATTGCGTTGGCCCAATACCTCGAGATTCCCTATAGCCAGATGCTCGTGGAACTCGCTGATGCCCGCCGCCGCGCGCTCCTAGACGAGGGAAAACGGCCGCCCGCCAAACCACCTGAACCCGAATTGAGATTGGACGCCCAAAAGAAATGAATGCAAAGAATGCGACCGCGAGGCTGGGCGTCGTCTGCTTCGGCCTGAGCCTGGGCTGCGCGTCTAGCTACCATCCCATGGTGACGCCTCGCGTCCAGGTCGTGCAAACCGGCTCCGGACTCGCCTTTCTGCGATCCGGCAAGCAGTACGACCACGGGTTCTTCGGTGGCGGGCTGGCTGACGCGGTCGCCGGGGTGCCGGAGGCCGAGGACCACGCGAGTACGTATGCCAACCTCCAGATCGGCGGTTTCGCCTTCATCCTGGGCGGGACAGCCGCAGTCAGCGCTGGCGCGGTTCAGGCCGCGCGCAACTCCGACCAAGGCGTCGAGAGCAGCGCCATCGCTCTACTGATCGGGGGAGCTGCGGCGGACCTCGTCGGCGCGATCCTGTACGCGAGCGCTCAGCCCCACCTCTGGGACGCGATCAACGTCCACAATGACGCGATCCAGCGCGCCGCCGTAGAGCAGTGGCGAAAGTCT
This sequence comes from Deltaproteobacteria bacterium, assembly GCA_043747815.1. Classification (GTDB taxonomy): domain Bacteria; phylum Myxococcota_A; class Polyangia; order Polyangiales; family Polyangiaceae; genus SZUA-265. The sequence continues at coordinate 336 of JAYTOL010000225.1, read as the reverse complement.
CACGGCGCGCCCGCGGCGCCCTAGCTCGGCTCACCTCGGCGGGAGCCGAGGCCTGGTCGCGCTGCGGATTTGTCGCTGTTGCTCAGACACCGCCTGGTGGCTGAGTCCGCGCGCCCTCTGATCCTCGAGCTGGCGCTTCCGCGCCTTGCGGTCGTCGCTCCACTGCACGATGCGCTCGGCGACGCCCAGAGCGCCGTCGATGAGCGCGAAGAGCGCGCGGACGCTCACGCTGGCACCCTGTAGCCCAGGAGCCTGGAGCGGTCGTACACTCGCGTGCCCACGGCGTTGTTCTGGTTGCCGCCGAACAGATGCAGCGAGCTGCCTACGGTACGCAGG
>JAYTOL010000224.1:0-2798 GCA_043747815.1 Deltaproteobacteria bacterium | reverse complement strand
GGGTAGAGGCAGCCGGGAGTCGATCGCGCGCCACTGGCCAATGGGAGGAGTGTTCCTTTGGGGAGGAGGGCAGCAATTGATCTATCCTGCGCTGGAGTGCGTCATTCCAACCCCGAACAGAAAGGTGGTGCAGGATGGGAAATGCGTTCGTTCACGTGGAGCTCAATACGGATGACCTGGGCAAGGCGCGCAAGTTCTATGGCGCGCTCTTCGACTGGAAGCTCTCCGACATGTCGATGGGGCCTGGAGCCGTCTACACCATGATCGACGTCGGCACCGGCATGGGCGGCGGCATGCAGGTGAAGCCGATGGCCGCCGGGCCGAACGCCCTGGGTTTCAGCTGCGGGCTCGGTGGCCTCTGCGACGCGAAAGTCTGCGAGCGCTGTCGTCGAAGACGAAACCGCTCGCGGCCCGCAGCTGCTAACCCTCGTTGGGCAGCGCGGCCACCGAGAGGTGTTGGGATGAGACGATGGGGTGGTCGCCAGGCCATCAGAACTATGACCAGCGCGAGAGGACGCTTTTCCAACTAGAGAGAGCGTCGCTGATCCCCGAGCGGTAATGGGAAAACCTCTCGCCGCGCTCGAGCTCTTCGAGCATACGGACGATTGCCTGCCGCTGCGACTTATCCAGGAGAGAGGCTCTGGAATCAAACTTCTCCTCCCAACCTGCCCTGCGCGTCAACTGGGAGAACACCAATGCGGGAAGTTCGTTCTCCGTGCCGCCTTCAACAAGCGCCGCCAAATAGGCCGGCAGAAAGGCAACAAATGCATCAGGCGGCATATAGCGGAGCGCGGCGAAGTGGCCTTCGACGAAGGTAGTGCCAAAGTAACTTCTCAAAAACCAGTGGGAAGGAACTTGACTTCGGCGGGAAGGAGATCTTACTGGCGAGATCTCGCCGCCGCTCACATATGAGGAGCTCCTCGCCCTGGTCATGTCGCTCCAAAAGGAGCTCGCGGCATTGCGCGAGGACAACCACCGACTGCGCGAGGAGAACCAAGCGTTGCGCGACGAGGTGGCGCGGCTCAAGGGACAGAAGGGCAAGCCGTCGATTGGGCCCTCTCGGCTGACGCCTCCCAAGCGGCAGCGGCGGCGAGGCCGACGGCGACGTCGTGGCAAGGTGACACCGCGTCCGATCGATCGGACGGAGGTCATCCTGGCCGTGGACGTCCCGGCGGACAGTGAGCGCATCGGCTATGCCGACTTCGACGTGCAGGAGCTGATCATCCGAGTGGAGACGACGCGCTACCGGCTGGAGAAGTGGCTGACGCCGGAAGGCAAGCTGTTCACCGCGAAGTTGCCGGCGGGCGCGGTGGTCGAGAGCTGCCACTTCGGCCCGACGCTGCAGAGCTTCATCCTGTACCAGTACTATCACGCGCTGGTGACCGAGCCGCTGCTGCACGAGCAGCTTCGCGAGTACGGGGTCCAGATTTCCACGGGACAGCTGCACCGCCTGATCACCGAGGGCAAGGAGCGCTTTCACCGCGAGAAGGACGAGATCCTCGAGGTGGGACTGCGCGTCTGTGGACACGTCCACACCGACGATACGGGCGCCCGTCACAAGGGCAAGAACGGTTACTGCACGCACATCGGCAACGAGTGGTTCGCCTGGTTCCAGAGCACCCCGAGCAAGAGCCGAATCAACTTCCTTGAGTTGCTGCGCGGCGGCCATACGGACTATGTGCTGAGCGGCGAGGCGCTGGAGTACATGCTGGCGCAGAAGCTTCCATGGATTGTGCTGTCCGAACTGGCGGCTCACCAGGACGAGGCATTGGCCGACCTGACGCAATGGAGCGCGCTGCTGGTGCACCTCGGGATCACGGCCGAGCGCCACGTTCAGATCGCCACGGAGGGCGCTCTGTTGGGCGCGCTGCTGGCGCATGGGATCAATCCCCAACTGGGGATCATCAGCGACGATGCAGGCCAGTTCAACGTGCTGTGCCATGCGCTGTGCTGGATTCACGCAGAGCGGGTGCTGGCCAAACTCGTTGGATTCAATCCGGAGCAGCGCGCGGCGCTCAAGGCCGTGCGCTCGACCCTGTGGGTGCTCTATCGCGACCTGAAGGCCTACCGGCACCAGCCAACGCCCGAGGCCGGGACCGCGCTCGCCGCGCGCTTCGACGCACTGTGTGCAACGCGCACCTGCTTCACCTCGCTCAATCTGGCGCTCGACCGGATGGCGCGAAACAAGCCCGAACTGCTGCGGGTGCTTGAGCGCCCCGGCCTGCCACTGCACAACAACCTGAGCGAAGGGGACATTCGCGAATACGTCAAGCGGCGCAAGATCAGCGGCGGTACCCGCAGCGAGAGCGGCCGTCGCGGACGCGATACCTTCACCAGCCTCAAGAAGACCTGCCGCAAGCTAAAGGTCTCGTTCTCCGAATATCTCAACGATCGCATCCGCCAATCGGATCGGATTCCGCCCCTGTCGACGATCATCGAGGCGCGGGCCAAGGCCCAGCGATCCGGTGCGGTGCCGACCGCCCCGCACTGCACTCGGCGGTCTTCCTCTCGACGCAAACGACAACGCGCTCGACGGGCGGGCCGGCCCACTCGCCCGGCTCCAGCTCCCGACTGATCCCGCCGCGGACTCGCAGTTCACCGGAGCCGCCAGCGCTCATCCCTGTGATCTCGGCAGTCGATCCCGAACCGGTAACGCACTGATCACCGGCTCCGAAATCACCTTTCAGGCCGCCATCCAGGCGATCAACGCGGGCAGCCGCGAACACGGAGCCGCCTCGCCCGGTCCGACGGCCAACCGTGCGCCGGCCGCGCCGCCCACTGGTTTTTGAGAAGTTACC